>CAZYOL010000198.1:0-8787 GCA_964649065.1 uncultured Spirochaetales bacterium | reverse complement strand
GACGTGATCAACGTCTACACCCGCTCGAACTTCGGCTACGCCTTCCACCACTTCTGGCAGAACTACCTCTCGGCGATCGACAACAAGACCACCGTCATCCTGCTGGGAGATGCCCGCAACAACTACAACGACCCGCGGGCCTGGTGCCTGCGCGACATCCACAACAAGGCCAAGAACGTGCTGTGGCTGAATCCCGAGAGCCCCAGCGCCTGGGGCTTCGGCGACAGCGTGATGGACAAGTACCTGCCCTACACCGACGTTGCCGAGGAGTGCCGCAATCTGAAGCAGCTCGCCGCCGTCGTCGATCGCCTGGTGCTCTGAGCCACCGGGCAGCCGGGGCGCCGACGCCCGCTCTCCGACCCTGTCTCCGAAGCTCCCTCCGAAAGCAGAACGCCCCGCCGGGGCTCCGGCGGGGCGTCTCGAAGGGGGGAGGGCGGTGGATCGATGATGGGGGGTGAGAGGTTGGACATTTCGGTCAGAAATGTCGCATCCACCGCCGCTCCATAAACTTCGTCGAAAACTTCGAGTGAATCCTTCCCGCTTTCGGCCGCCGTCCAGGGCGGGCTGGGATGTAGGCATTATGAGGCGGCCGCTCGGAAGAGTCAAACACTATTTCGTGGGATCGGGGCTCGAGAGCAGAAAAACCGGCCGTCGTGCGCCGACCTCCCGAGAATCGGAAAGCCCTGTGCAAACCACGTTTTGGGTCCCATGCCTTCACGCTGCTTGTGAACGGGGAAGGGCCCGCCTGGGGGGGCGGCCACGCGTGAGATAGGTTTCGCCGACGAGCGGCGGGGAGGAGCTGTGGAGAGCCCGCGTTTCTGGCTGCGCACCTACGGGTGTCAGATGAACGTCCACGACTCGGACAAGGTCGCCAACCTGCTGTATCACGGCGGCTGGCGGGAGGCGGCGTCCGAGGACGAGGCGGACCTGCTGATCGTGAACACCTGCTCGATCCGCGAGAAGGCCGAGCAGCGGCTCTACGGCGACCTGGGCCAGCTCCGGGCCTGGAAGCGGGCCCGGGCGGGGCGGGTGCTCGGGGTGGCGGGCTGCGTCGCCCAGCAGGAGGGCGAGGCCATCCTGGGCCGCTTCTCCCAGGTGGACTTCGTCTTCGGCACCCACAACCTGCGCCACGTGGCTTCGATGGCCGAGGCGGCCCGGTCGGGCCAGCGCAGCGCCCGGCTGGGGGAGTCCCGCTCCCTGGAGCGCTTCGATCTCCCGGACCGCCACCCGGCCTACGCCGGAGGCGACGCCGGGCGCGCCTTCGTGACCGTCATGGAGGGCTGCGACCTCTTCTGCAGCTTCTGCATCGTGCCCCGGACCCGGGGGCGCGAGATCAGCCGGCCTGCCGCGGACATCCTGCGAGAGGCGCGGCTGCTCACGGAGCGAGGCGTCCGCGAGATCACGCTGCTCGGCCAGACGGTGAACGCCTACGGCCGCCACGCCCAGCGCCGGGGCCGCTCGGCAGGGGAGGGGACGATGCCCTTCGCCGAGCTGCTGGCCGAGCTCGACGCCCTGCCCGGGCTGGAGCGGCTCCGCTACACGAGCCCCCATCCGAGCTTCTACGACGACGCCCTGATCCGGGCGCACGGGGCGCTCGAGAGCCTCCAGCCGCACGTCCACCTGCCGGTCCAGAGTGGGGCGGACGCGGTGCTGGCCCGCATGAGGCGGCGCTACACGGCGGCCGAGTACCGCTCGCGGGTGGCCGAGCTGCGCCGAGCCCGCTCCGACCTGGCCCTGACGACGGACCTGATCGTGGGCTTTCCGGGCGAGAGCGAGGCCGACTTCCAGGAGACCCTGGGCCTGGTGCGGGATGTGGGCTTCGTGGACAGCTTCTCCTTCAAGTACTCCCCCCGGCCCGGGACCGCCGCCGCCGGCTCCCCGGGCCAGGTGCCCCCGGAGCGGGCCCAGGCTCGCCTCGAGGAGCTGCAGGCCCTCCAGCGCCAGCAGACCTATGCCTATCACCGCAGCCGGGTGGGCGAGGTGGTGCCCGTCCTGGTCGAGGGGCCCAGCCGCCGGGGCGGGCGCCAGCGGACCGGTCGGGATCCCTACCACCGCGTGGTGAACTGGGAGCCCGCGGAGGGCGCGGGGCCGGCGCCCGGCTCCCGGGTCGAGCTGCGCATCGCCGAGGCGACGCCCCACTCCTTGATCGGGGAGCCGCTCGAGGCGGCGGAGGGGCGGGTCGGGTTGAAGCCCGCACCCCGAGTTGCCGATGAACGTCGGCGAGGCTCGGCCGTCGGTGCTTGATCCGCCCGCAAGGGGCGCGCCGCGGCGCTGAGCGCAGGCCCGGCCGGAGGCTCCGGTCGCGGCCCGAGACAGGGGGAGCCGGTGCCCAAGGCGCGCATCCTGGCGGTCGACGACCAGCGCTACTTCCGCGAGCTGGTCGAAGGGCTGCTCAGCGAGGCCGGCTTCGAGGCCCAGACCGCGTCGAGCGCCGAGGAGGCGCTGCGCATCCTCGAGCAGTCCCACTTCGACATCGTGGTGACCGACCTGGTGATGCCGGGCATGGACGGCAGCGAGCTGGTCCACCGCATCAAGCAGCGCAGTCCCGATCAGGACATCGTGGTCGTGACCGGGGTGGTCGACGTGAAGACCGCCGTCGAGGCCATGAAGCTCGGCGCCACCGACTACCTGCTCAAGCCCTTCGACCGGGCGACCCTCGAGGGCTGCCTGGAGGGCATCCTGAATCGGCGCCGCCTGCGGGCCGAGCACGAGCGCCTGCTGGCCGAGAACATCGAGTACATGGGGGAGCGCTCGCTCTACGAGCGGGCACTCAGGCTCTTCTCGAGGCTCTCGGTGCCAGCCCTCGCCGACGACATCATCGAGGGGCTGTGCGTCGAGACCCAGGCGCAACGCGGCGTCTTCTGGGCGGCCTCCCTGGACAGCCCCGAGCGCCTGGAGCTGGCGGCGGCACGAGGGCTGGTGCGGGTGGAGGAAGAGGCCGAGGCCCTCGAGCTGGGCTCGCTCCCGGAGCCGCTGCGAGCCGGCGACCCGCGGGCCCGGGTCAGCCCCGAGGAGGAGGGGGCCGAGCTGGTGGTGGCCCTGCGACTCGAGGGCCACACCGCGGGCTTCGCCTGCCTGGGTGACAAGCTGGGCGGCGAGCCCTTCGACCCGGTGGACGCCGGCTGCGCCGAGCGCTTCGCGGGCTTCGCCGAGGCGGCTCTCGCCAACGCCATGCGCTTCCGAACCCTCGAGCGCCGGACGCTGCGGGACGCCGGCAGCGGCGCCTACATCTTCCCGTACTTCGAAGACGTCACCCGCAACGAGATCGAGAAGGCCAATCGCTTCGGGCGCTGCTTCTCGCTCCTGGCCCTGGACCTCGGGCCGCTCCACGACCTGCGCCGCGACCGCGGCGAGGCCTGGGTGGACGGCTGGCTGGCCGAGCTCGCCAGCAGCCTGCGCCAGCTCCTGCGCGCCACCGACCTGCTGGCTCTGGACGGCCACCAGCGCTTCTGGACGCTGCTGCCCGAGGCCGACGCGCTGGGGGCCTCGGTGCTGAAGCAGCGGGCCCGCGAGATGGTCGCCCGGACCGAGCTGGCCGGCGTGCCCGGCCTGGCCCCGGAGGTCGCCGTGGCGACCTATCCGGGCGACGGCACCCAGCTCGAGGTGCTGGTGCGCACCCTGGAGAATCGGCTCGAAGAGGCGCGCCGCAACCACTCGAAGATCCAGGAGCTGACGGGACTCAGCCTGGCCGAGAGCCTGCGCTCGCTGGTGGAGCGCGAGGGGCGGGAGGCGCCGGCCGAGGCGGCCCCGCAGCTCACCCGCTTCGTGCTCGACGAGGTGGCCCGGCGCCCGGCCGAGCGGCGCCTGCTCTTCGTCGCACCCGGGGACCGGCTGGCCGACGCCCTGGCGGAGGGGCTGGGCGGGCTGCGCGGGCTCTCTCGCCGCACCGAGATCGCGGTGCTGGCCGACGGCGAGCGCCCCGCCTTCGCCGACGCCGACGTGGCCTGGATCCCGAGCGAGCGGGCGCCCGGAATGACGCCCTTCCTCGTGCACTACGGAGACGGGCCGCCCTTCGCCCTGGTGCAGGAGGACGGCCCCGCCGGACGCGGGCGCCTGTTCCAGACGAGCGATCGGAGCCTGGTCGAGCACCTGACGCTGCGCCTGCAGCGCGAGCTCGGCGTGGGGGCGCGCGGCGCCGAGGGCGTGGAGCGGGTGCGGCCGTGAGCGTCCTGATCGCCGATGGCGACGCCGATCGCGGCAAGCAGATCGCGGAGGCCTGTGCGGCCCGGGGCCTGGCCTGCGAGCTGGTGACCCACGGGGCGGCGGCCCTCGAGTTGGCGCTGCTCGAGGCTCCCGGAGTGCTGGTCAGCCAGCTGGCCCTGCCCCTCATCGACGGGCTGCGCCTGGCGGGAATCCTCGACGCGAATCCGCGCACCCATGGCATGGGGCTGCTGCTGCTGGCGGACGAGCGCGGCGCGGCCCGCGGTCAGCCGCTGCCGGGGGAGCTGATCGAGCCGCCGATCGACCCGGTGCGCGTGGCCGGCGTGGTGCAGGCGCTGCTGGCCCAGCGCAGACCCGCCGAGCCCGTGGCCGCCGCGGGCGAGGGCGGCGTCGAGGGACAGCTGGCGCAGCTCCCGCTGACCGACCTGCTCGAGCTCTTCCACGTGAGCCGCAAGACGGGCTCGGTGGAGCTGGTGCGTCGCGACGGCCGGCGCCGCCTGGCCGGCCGGGTGGCCCTGCGCAGCGGCGACGTCGTGCACGCCAGGGTCGGCGAGGTCGAGGGCGTGAAGGCCTTCTTCCGGCTGCTGGCCTGGGAGCGCGGAAGCTTCGCCTTCCGGCCGGGCGAGGTGGCCCCCGGGGCGAGCATCGAGATCGCCACCACCGCCCTGCTGCGGGAGGGTCGCCGGCAGCTCGCCGAGTGGCGAAGGGCCGGGCCGGGTCTGCCCTCGCTGGACTCGCGGGTGCGTCTGGTCGTGGAGCGCTCCGCCCTCCCCAACGTGATCCATCCGCTGACCCAGGAGGTGCTGCTGGTTCTCGAGCTGCACTCCCGGGTGGCGGACGTGGTCGACCAGTGCTCCTTCCCGGACTACCAGGTGCTGCGCACCCTGGGAACCCTGGCGGCCCGCGGGATCGTGGAGCTGCGGCGGGATCCCGAGCCGCTGCGACCGGGCGGCGACGAGTCGCTGTTCACCCCGGCCCATGTGGCGAGGCTGCGCGACTGGCTCGGCGCGGCGCCGCGCACCGGCACGACCCGCGACGCCAAGCTGCTGGTGGTCTCCTCCTCGCTCGAGGCCACCGGTCGGCTGGGAGCGCTGCTCGAGGGGCTGCCCGACGCGGAGATCGACGCTCGCGTGGCGGCCGGCGCCTTCTCGGCCGATGATCTGATCACGCTGGGGCGCATGGCCGTGGACGAGGAGACCGGGATCGAGCTGGTTCACGTGCCCGCCGATCGCGCCTTCGCGCCCTTCTGGCCGACGGCGGGCTACGGGGCCCTGGGCGTGCTCTGCCTGCTCACGGGGGGCGTCGAGGGAGGCCTCGAGAAGCTGCGGCCGGTGCGCGAGGCGATGCGCGCCCTGCCGCGCTCGCGGCTCTTCCACGTGCTGCTGATGGAGAAGGGCGAGCGCGTCGAGCCCGAGGCCATTCGCGACAACCTGGCGCTGCTGGACGAGGGCTCGCTCTTTCTCGTCCCCCTCGAGCACGATGCCAAGGCGCTGTCGGTGCTGCGCGAGGCCCTCGGGCGCATTCTCCCGTGACCCCGCCGAGCTGGTGCCGCAGCCCCGTGCTCGGCCGCCTCGAGCCAGCCGACCTGCCCCTGGTGGAGGCGGCCTGCGAGGCCGTGGAGGTCGAGGCGGGCGCGGTCCTCTTCGAGCAGGGCGATGTCGCCGAGGGGCTGGTGCTGATCGAGGAGGGACGGGTGCGGGTCGAGAGCAGCCGGGCCCCGGGCTCGCTCGAGCTCGGCGCCGGCGCCTCGCTGGGCGCCTTCTCGCTGATCGGGGCGGGCCTGCGCGAGGCGCGCGCCGAGACGACGTCTCGAAGTCGCTTGCGTCTGCTCGCGCGCGACAGCTTCCGACGTCTGCGTGAGGAGGCGCCGGACACCGCCTGCCGGCTGCTCGAGGGCGTGCTCGCCGACGCGGCCACCTGGCTGCGCACGCAGGCCGCGTGCCTCGACCCCGCGCGCGTTGACCCGACGAGCGCCGGCGATTAGACTCGACACGTCTGCCGGCTTTGCGCGCCTCCCGCATCGTCCGGAACCGAACAGGCCGAGCTCACACCCGACACCTCCGAGCCACGGACCAAGGCCCGCCTTGAGTGATCGAGCGATTCTAGACGCGCTGACCTTCGACGACGTCCTGCTCGTGCCCGGCGCGAGCGACGTGCTGCCGAGCGGCGTCGACGTGTGCACGCGGCTCACGCGCGAGATCCGCCTCGACACGCCGCTCGTCTCGGCGGCGATGGACACGGTCACCGAGCACGAGGCGGCCATCTGCCTGGCTCAGAACGGCGGCATCGGCATCATCCACAAGAACCTCGCGATCGCCGCCCAGGCCGCCGAGGTCGACAAGGTCAAGCGCTCCGAGTCGGGCATGATCGTCGACCCGATCACCATGCGTCCCGAGCAGCGTATCTACGAGGCCCTCGAGGTGATGGCGCGGTACCGCATCTCGGGCGTGCCGGTGACGCGCGAGGGCAAGGCGGTCGGCATCCTCACCAACCGCGACCTGCGCTTCGTGCGCGACACGCGCCAGGAGATCTCGAAGGTGATGACCTGCGAGAACCTGGTGACGGTGCCGCCCGGCACCACCATGGAGCGGGCCAAGGAGCTGCTCCACGAGCATCGCATCGAGAAGCTGCTGGTGGTGGACGCCGACGGGCTCCTGCAGGGGCTCATCACCATCAAGGACATCGAGAAGAGCGAGCGCTTCCCGAACGCCTGCAAGGACGACCTGGGGCGGCTGCGCGCAGGCGCCGCCGTCGGGCCCGGGCCGGACTGCCTGGAGCGCACCCAGGCGCTGGTGAAGTCCGGCGTGGACGTGATCGTCGTCGACACGGCCCACGGCCACTCGGCCGGCGTGCTGGCGGCGGTGGCGGAGCTGCGCCGCGCCTTCCCGGAGCTGCCGATCATCGGCGGCAACGTGGCGACGGGCGAGGGGGCCGAGGCCCTGATCAAGGCCGGCGTCTCGGGGGTGAAAGTCGGGGTCGGTCCGGGCTCGATCTGCACCACCCGGGTCGTGGCCGGCGTGGGGGTGCCGCAGTTCACGGCGGTCCTGGAGACGGCTCGGGTCGCCGCCCAGGCCGACGTGCCGGTCATCGCGGACGGGGGCATCAAGTACTCGGGAGACGTGGTGAAGGCGCTGGCCGCCGGCGCCTCCTCGGTGATGATCGGATCGCTCTTCGCGGGAACCGACGAGGCCCCCGGCGAGGTGGTCCTCTATCAAGGCCGCTCCTACAAGGTCTACCGCGGCATGGGCTCGATCGGGGCGATGAGCGACGGCAGCGCCGATCGCTACTTCCAGGCCGAGGTCGACGACCGCAGCAAGCTGGTGCCCGAGGGCATCGAGGGCCGCATTCCCTACCGCGGCAGCCTCACCAGCAACGTCCACCAGCTGGTCGGAGGCCTGCGCTCGGGCATGGGTTACGTGGGCGCGCGCGACCTGGCGGAGCTGCGGAGCAAGGCGCGCTTCGTGCGCATCTCGTCGGCAGGTCTGCAGGAGAGCCACGTCCACGACGTCATCGTCACGAAGGAGGCGCCGAACTACCGGATCGACTAGTCCCGCCGGCCTCCGTCCCCCGATGCGAAGAACGGCCGACCTCCCGGCCCCGATGCGGATCCATTCATGTCCCCCAAGGCACCGTCGGCCCACGCCGATCGCATTCTCGTCCTGGACTACGGTTCGCAGTACACCCAGCTGATCGCGCGGCGCATTCGCGAGCTGCAGGTCTACTGCGAGATCCATCCCGGCAGCCTCGATCTCGAGGCGGTCCGCCGCTTCGCCCCCAAGGGCATCATTCTCTCGGGCGGGCCGGCCAGCGTGCTCGAGGAGGGTGCGCCGGACCTGACGCCGGGCCTGGTCGAACTCGGCGTCCCGGTCCTGGGGATCTGCTATGGGCTGCAGCTGCTGGCCCACCGGCTGGGCGGGCTGGTCGAGAAGAGCGAGGAGCGCGAGTACGGGCGCGCCCTGCTGAAGCTGGAGCGCGACGACCCGCTCTTCGCGGAGCTGCCGGGCGGCGCCGAGCGCGTGGTGTGGATGAGCCACGGCGACCGCGTGCTGCGTCTGCCCGAGGGCTTCGTGGTGCTGGCGACCAGCGAGAGCTCGCCCTTTGCCGCCGTGCGCCACGCCGAACGGCCGGTCTGGGGCGTGCAGTTCCACCCGGAGGTGGTGCACACGGAGGGCGGCCGCGAGCTGCTGGCCCGCTTCGTCCACCAGATCTGCGGGGCCGGCTCCAGCTGGACCATGGACGCCTTCATCGACGAGGCGGTCGAGGCCGTCCGGGCGCAGGTGGGCGACGCACAGGCGGTCTGCGCGCTCTCCGGGGGGGTCGACTCGGCGGTCGCGGCCGAGCTGGTGCACCGGGCCCTGGGCGAGCGCCTCACCTGCATCTTCGTCGACAACGGCCTGCTGCGCTCCGGCGAGCGCCAGCAGGTGGAGCGCGTCTTCTCGGAGCTGCTGCACGTGCCGCTGCGGGTCGTCGACGCGGAGGAGCGCTTCCTCTCCGCGCTGGCCGGGGTCTCGGATCCCGAGCGCAAGCGCATCATCATCGGGCACCTCTTCATCGAGGTCTTCGAGGAGCAGGCCCGGCGTCTCCCCGGCGGGGCCGACTTCCTGGTGCAGGGCACCCTCTACCCCG
>CAZYOL010000197.1:0-8806 GCA_964649065.1 uncultured Spirochaetales bacterium | reverse complement strand
CGTCCGCCCCGATCTCGAACTCGGTGTCGTTCAAGGTGGAGACCACACCCCGGGGGAGCTCTCCCTCGCGGGCCCCGGCCTCGACCGTGAAGGAGGTGTAGCAGGCGCCGTGGACGTTGCCGCGAATCCGGTAGCTCCTCGAGGGATCGATCACGGAGCCGTAGTAGACGGCGTCGGGGTTGTCGCCGAGCAGCTTCTTGGTGGAGGAGAGCCAGCGCTGGAAGAGGGGGCGGGCCGGATCGGCCTCGAACCAGTACTGGAAGGCGTGCTGCAGGGCATGGGCCACCAGCGCGCGCCCGGCGGCCCGCTCGCTCGGGCTGTGCATTCCGCGATCCGGCCCGATGTAGGCCTTCTCGATCTCCTGGAGGAGCTGCGCCAGCTCGGCGAAGGCCTGCGGTGCGCTCTCCTGGACGGGCTCCGGTCCGGATCCTTCCTGCTTCACGACGGCCCTCCTTCCCCGGCGCCAGGGTGACCGATCCGGGGAGGCTCCGCCCGGCTCGCGGCCGGCGCTGCAATCGTTCGCGAATTTCGTTACCCCTGCGCGGAACCATGCGGCGCCTCCTCTTCTCCGCGGACGGATCCAGCGGCGACCTGCTGCCCATGGTCCTCCTGGCCCAGCGCTTCCAGCAGGCCGGCTACGAGGTCTGTGTCTGCGGCTCCTCGGAGTACGCGCAGATGGCCCGGGACTTCCAGGTTCCCTTCGAGGGCTACGCCCACAGCTACTCGGAGGCCTACCTGGACCGCCAGCGCACGGGCTACCTGCACAGCATGCGGGAGAACATCGAGCACCAGGAGCGGCTCTTCCAGAGCGAGTACGACCTGCTCACCAAGCTCGCTCCCCACTACGACGTGCTCGTGAACTTCCTCGCGGAGATCTTCGTGCCCTCGATCGCCGAGGCCTTCGAGATGCCGAACGTCAAGCTCTTCACCATGCCCGTGGTGCGCTGCGAGCGCTACGGCCCGCCCTCGGGCCTGCCCTTCGTCACGGAGCAGGGTTGGTTCAACCGCCTGCAGTGGCAGGCGGCCGTGCTCGCCGCGAATCGGCTCTTCTCCTACACCCGGACCGTGAACCGCCTGCGCCGCCAGCTGAGCCTGCCGCCGGTGCGGGACATCCTCGGCAACAACTCGCGCTGCGATCACATGATGATCGGCGTCTACGAGGAGCTGCTTCCGCCCTGCCGGACCTGGTCCTTCGACTACAGCTACATCGGACCCTGCCTGCCCAGCGCGCCGGTGGCCCTGTCCCAGGAGCTGGAGGACTTCCTGGCTGCGGGACCGAAGCCCATCTACATCGGCTTCGGGAGCATGCGCCATCCCAACGGCCAGGAGTTGAGCCGCCAGCTGGTGGAGGCGGTGCGCTCCGCCGGGCTGCGCCTGATCCTCGCGCGCAGCGGCTCCAGCATCGGGGCTGGTCTGGAGGACTCGGAGGACCTGCTGGTCCTGAAGCAGTACCCGATCCCCCACCACGTGCTCTTCCCGCGGCTTCGGGCCGCGGTGCACCAGGGCAGCTGGATCATGACCCACCTGGCGGCGCGCGCGGGCCTCCCCCAGCTGATCCTTCCGCAGGCCAGCGACCAGTACCTGTGGGCCGACATCGTGGCGCGCCAGGGCCTGGGGCCCCGCGGCGTGGACATGAACCGCCTGCGCCCGCGCAAGCTGGCGGCGGCCATCGCCGCGCTGGCCGGGTGCGAGGGCTACCGGGAGCAGGCCCGCGCCCTGTCGGAGCGGGTCGCCGGCGTGGACGGCGTCGCCAACGCGCTCCGCCTCTTCGAGCGCCTCGAGGGCCGCCTGCGCTCCCGCAAGAGCCTGCGCGAGGTCTAGGCCTCCGGGCCGCCGTCGGCTCCCACGGCGGCGACGGCCTCCTCCACGACCTGCCGGTCGCCTTCGTCGGCGAGGCTCGGGTAGAACTGGCGGACGTAGCGCCGGTAGACGGCGACCGGACCGTCGCCCTTGGCGAGGGCCGGCTGCTCCAGGTAGGTCTTGTAGCGCCAGACGTCCAGGTCTTCGCCGATCTCGCGCCGGACGATGTCGTGGGCGAAGCGCCGCGTGAGATCCGAGAGCGGGCCGAGCCGCTTCCGCGCCGAGGTGGCCATCAGCAGGTCGAGGTGCTCGTCGTCGCGCGGCACGGGCAGCACGAAGAGGCGCATCTCGAAGCGCAGCGGCTCGATGCGCACCTCGACGAGCGAGTAGCCCAGGCCCAGGACGGTCACCGCGTAGTCGACCGGCAGCTTGAAGAGGGGCAGCCGAGGCGCGGGCAGCGGCCGGTACGCGCGGTAGGCCGTGGTGAGGAAGGGGCCTTCCACCTGGATGGGGCGCGTGATGCTCCCGTCGACGAAGCCGTGGAGCTGCGTGAAGTGGCCGAAGTCGACGCTGTTCTCGGTGGTCTCCTGGGGGTGGGAGGCGATGTCGAAGCGGTAGCCGTGCAGTCGGCCGAAGCCCGACTCGTCGAAGACGGGCACCTCCCAGTCCGGAGGCTCCCCGGCCGCGCCGAACCAGGTGAGGACGAGACCGTTCTGCTCGCGAACCTCCCACAGTCTCAGCCGGGCCCGGACAGGCGGCGGGCCGCCGTAGGCGGTCGCCACGCAGCGCCCATGGCCGTCGTACTGGAAGCCGTGGAAGCGGCAGCGCAGCCGATCGCCCTCCAGCACGCCCAGGCGGCCCAGGTGGCCTCCCATGTGCGGGCAGAAGGCGTCGGCCACGCGGGCCATCCCATCGGCCCCGCGATAGGCGATGATCTCCCGGTCGAAGTAGTGCCGGCTCAGGATCGTTCCGGCCCCGAGCTCGTCACTCAGCGCGACGCCATACCAGCCGCTCGGCAGGCTGGGAAACGGAAACCGGCCCAAGCTCCCCCTCCAGGCCCCGCGAAAGCCCGAGCGCCCCGGCTTCCCGAGCGCGATCCACACGGATCCGCGATCCACGGGGACCGCCGCTCGCTGGGGCGCGCCGACACAGGTCGGCGGCGTCGGACCGCGGTTGCGCGGGAGCGTATCAGATTGCCCGGAAGGTTGGAGCCCGGGTTCGCTGTGCCATGCTAGGCCCGCGGCAACCACTCCGGAGGTGATCCGCATGACGGCCCAGGACGAGCGCTTCGACGCCGTGGTCATCGGATCCGGCCTCGGCGGCCTCAGCTGTGCCGCCTTCCTCTGCGCCCTCGGCCGGCGAGCCCTGGTGCTCGAGCGGCACTACGTGGCCGGTGGAAACTCCCAGGCCTTTCGTCGCGAGATCCGGGGCAAGAGCTACGAGTTCGACGTCGGCGTGCACTACATCGGCGAGTGTGGCCCCGACGGCGCCATCACCCGCATGCTCGGCGCCCTGGGCATGGCCGAGCGCGTGATCTTCCGGCCCCTCGACCCGGACGGCTACTCCACCCTGGTCTTCCCCGGACTGCGCTTCCGCGTCCCGGCGAGCTGGGAGCGCTATCGCAGCCGCCTGCTCGAGCACTTCCCGGCCGAGGCGGAGCCCCTCGGAGCGGTCGTGGACACCATGCGCCAGGTGGGCGAGGAGGGTCGGGGCTTCCAGCGGGGCGAGTTCGGAGTCGAGGCGCTGGCGGAGCGGGCTCCCACCTTCCTCCAGTGGGGCCTGCGTCCGATCACCGAGCTCTTCGCCGAGCACGGGCTCTCCCAGGAGGCCTCGGCGGTGCTGCTCGGTGAGCAGGGCGACTACGCCGTGCGCCCCTCCCGCACCCCCACCGCCCTGGCCGCCGGCCTGACGCACCACTACATGGCCGGCGCCTTCTACCCGGAAGGTGGCGGCCAGGCCATGGCGGCCCGGCTGGTCGAGGCGATCCGCGCCTTCGGGGGAGAGGTGCGGACCCGGGCCCCGGTGGAGCGGGTGCGGGTGGAGAAGGGGCGCGTCGTCGGCGTCGAGCTGGAAAGGGGCGGCTTCGTCGAGGCGCCAATCGTCGTCTCCAATGCGGATCTCAAGCGCACCGTCCAGGAGCTGGTCGGCGAGGAGCACTTCCCGGCCGCCCTCGTGGAGAAGGTCCGCTCCTTCCGGATGACCGTACCGCTCTTCGCGGTCTACGCGGGCCTCGACGTCGATCTGCGCAAGGGCGCGCTGCCCAACACGAACTGGTGGGTCTGGGGCAGCTACGACATCGAGGGCATCTACGAGCGGATCGAGCAGGGAGAGCTGCCCGACGAGAAGCCCGCCTACATCACGGTGACCTCGCTGCGAGATCCCCGGAGCCGCCACATCGCGCCCGAGGGCTACACGAACCTGCAGGTGATGACCATGGTGCCCGCGCACTACGACCTCTGGCACGTGGAGGAGGGGCCGGCCGCCGGAGGGCGCTACCACCGCGACCCCGAGTATCGCCGGCGCAAGAGCGCGCTGATGGACGAGCTGCTCGCCACGGCCGAGGAAGTGATCCCGGAGCTGCGCGAGCACGTGCACTGGAAGGAGGCGGCCACGCCGGTGACACAGGAGCGCTTCACCCACTCCACGGGCGGCACCTCCTACGGTATCGAGTTCGCGACGGACCAGATGGGGCCCATGAGGATCGGTCCCGAAGCGGGCCTTCCGGGCCTCTTCCTGTGCGGCGCCAGCACTCCCTCGGGTCACGGCATCGCCAACGTGATGCTGAGCGGCCTGCGGGCGGCCGAGGCCGCCCTGGAGACGCCCCTGCTCGGGCGCGTGTTGGCGGGGGAGCTGCTGGGCGATCCCGCTCGGCTGCCCCCGCTGCGCGAGGACTGGGACGCCTGGCGCGAGAGCCACTGAGCCGGCCCGGGGCGACCGGCTCGGCTCGTGGTCTTCGCCTCCCAGGAGTTCCTGCTCTTCCTCGGGCTGCTGCTCGGCCTCTACGCGCTGGTGACCCGGCGCCGGCCGGAGGCGGGCCGCGCGCTGCTGATCGCCGCCTCGCTCTTCTTCTACGGCTACTGGCGGCCCAGCTACCTGCTGATCCTGGTGGGCTCGATCTGCGCCAACTATGTCGTGGGCCAGCGGATCCGACGCCGGGCCGGGAGCCTCGGGGGGGCGCTCTGGACCGCCCTGGGCGTGGCCGGGAACCTCGCCCTCCTCGCCTACTACAAGTACGCGGAGTTCCTGCTCGAGAACCTCGACCGCCTCGCGCAGCAGAGCTTCGAGATTCCCGAGATCCTGCTGCCCATCGGCATCTCCTTCTTCAGCTTCCAGCAGATCGCCTTCCTGGTCGACGCGCAGCGAGGGCGCGTCGCAGACCTGCGCTTCGGGGACTACTTCCTCTTCGTCTCTTTCTTCCCCCAGCTGATCGCCGGTCCCATCGTCGTGCAGTCCGAGCTGCTGGGGCAGCTCCGGGGCCGCCGCGACTGGCGCCTGCGCAGCTGGCAGATCGCGATCGGCCTGGCGCTCTTCGCCGTCGGCCTCTTCAAGAAGTCGGTGCTGATGGATCCCTACGTCCCCTACATCGACGTCCTCTTCGAGCGCGCCGCCTCCGGTCAGGAGATCGGGATGCTCGACGGCTGGGTGGCGGCCCTCGGCTACGGCTTCCAGATCTACTTCGACTTCTCCGGCTACTCGGACATGGCCATCGGCCTGGCCTTCCTCTTCGGTCTGCGCCTGCCCCTCAACTTCTTCTCTCCCTACCAGGCCTCCAGCCTGCGCGAATTCTGGCGGCGCTGGCACATCACGCTCTCGCGCTTCCTGCGCGATCACCTCTACATCCCCCTCGGCGGCTCGCGTCACGGCCTCCCCCGCACCCTGCTCGCCCTGATGGTCACCATGGGACTGGGGGGGCTGTGGCACGGGGCCGGCTGGAACTTCGTGATCTGGGGCGGGCTCCACGGCCTGCTGCTGGTTACGAACCACCTCTACGACCGCAGCCCGGCACCGCGCTGGCTGCGGTCCGCGCTGGCGGGCCGCCGGCCGCTGGTCGCCGCCCACCACGGCCTCTGCGTGCTCGTGACCTTCGGCCTGGTGACGGTCGCCTGGGTGCTGTTCCGCGCGCCGGACCTCGACACGGCCGGCAGGCTCTTCGCGGCGATGTTCGGCCTCAGCCAGGCCCCGTCCACCAGTCGCTGGGACGGCATCGTGCCGATGCTGCCCTGCTATCTCGCCATCGTCTGGCTGGCACCCAATGCCTGCCAGATCTTCCGGCGCTTCGAGGTGGCGCTCGGGGCGGAGCGCCACCTCGAGCCCGGCCGTCCCCTGCCCCTCGACGCGCTCTGGACCTACCGCCTCGGGCCCCGCTGGGCCGTCGCGACGGCCCTGCTCTTCGCGGTGGACTGGTCCTTCCTCTCCGCCGCCAGCCCCTTTCTGTACTTCCAGTTCTGAGCATGGCGGGGCGGCGGGACGCGGGACTCGAGGCGGCGGGCCGGCGCCACCTGCGCAGCTTCGGCCTCGCCCTGCTGCTGGCGGCCGTGCTCGTCGCCCTGCTCAATCAGCTGAGCTTTCGCGCGCTGAGTCGCCCCCGCTTCCGGAGCCTGGCCCAGATGACCTCCGGCTGGGACCGCACCACCAAGCCGCTCTTCTACGAGCAGGTCCGGCCGCAGGTGGTCGCCCTCGGGGCGTCGTGGGTGCGCGATGCCTTCGATCCGGAGCCCATCGAGGCCCTGCTCGGGCAGCGCTTCTTCAACTTCGGGGTCTCCGGGGGCCGGCCCTACGAGGCGAAACGCTTCCTCGAGTCCGCTTTGGCCGTGAGCCCGCCCGAGCACGTGGTCCTGAATCTCAACTCCTTCGAGGACCGCAGCGAGGCCTTCCGGAGCCAGCCCGGCTTCGACGAGCGTCTGCTGCGGGTGAAGGCCGACGGCACGCCCAATCGCTGGGTCGCCGTGCATCGCTTCGTCGCGCTGAACCTCTCGGGGGCGGCGCTCGGCTACAACCTGAGCGTGCTCGGGGCACTCGCGCGCCAAGCGCTGGGGGCCCGGCGCGAAGACGTGCTCGAGTCCTACGATCGCTTCGACTACCGGCCCTGGGGGCCCGCCCTGGCGGCGCTGCGCGCCCAGATCCTGCGCGGCGAGCCGGCTCCGGGCGGGGCCGAGCGGCCCCGCCTCGTCCCCGAGGAGGCCGGACGCCTCGACACGCTCCAGGAGATCCTCGCGCTGCTCTGCGAACGCGGCGTGGCGGCCCATACCTACTACACGGCCCATCACGTGCTCTCGCGCAGCTGCCGGGCGGGCAGCGAGCGCGAGGCCGCGGTGCTGCGCATGCTGCGCCAGCGGCGGGCGGCCTGCAGCGCGCCGCTGTCCTACCACGTCTTCGAGTATCCGAACGCCGTCACTCTGGAGGGGGTGCTCTCGGAGGTCTCGCTCTCCCGGCTCTACCGCAGCGACCGCCACCCCAGACCCCCGCTGGGCACGCTCATGATGGCGCGCATGCTGGACCGGCCGCTTCCCTTCGACGGCCTGACCGCGCCGCTCGACTTCGGAGCCGATCTGCTGGCCATGTCTCCCGACGAGGCGCTGGCCTGGCTCGGCGCCCGCAAGGCGCGCTGCCAGGGGCGCTGGGGCGCGGGCGAGCTGGAGTCCGCTCGGATCAGCGCGGACCAGCTCGCTCTCGCGCTGGAGCCCACGCGCGCCCCCGAGCCCGCGCGTCGCCCCTGACGCCCGAGGCGCCGCCTCGACTGGGGTGTGGGGCCACAGCCCGGGGCAGACCGCTGCACCGGGCCGCCCCCGGAGCGTCCGGAGGCCTCCTGCTGCCCCGAGGCCCGGCATGTCAAGCGCATGACATTTGTGGAGGAGCGGGACATGCAACCTTGCGGGGGGAGGCGATGGCTTGAAGGCGGAGTGGACGCCCGCGGCAGCGTGCGGGCGCCAGCCGCTGCTCGGTCGGCGTGGGGTGCTGCGCATCCTGGCCGTGGGTGGGGCGGCTGGAGCGGCTTGGGGGATGGGCCTGTTCGCTGGAGGCCCTCGCCTCGTCGAGCGTGGGCGCGTCCTGATGGGGACCGGCGTCCGGTTGCTGCTGGGCGGTCCCGACCGCGAGCAGGCCACGGCCGCAGCCGACGCGGCGCTCGCCCGGATGTCTGCGCTCGAGGGGCAGCTCTCGCGCTATCGCCCGGACAGCGAGGTCTCGCGCCTCAACCGGAGCGGTCGGCTCGAGGCGGCCTCCGACGCCCTGCTCGAGGTGCTGCGGCTGGCGGACCGGGTCTTCCGCCTCGGAGACGGGGCCTTCGACGTCAGCGTGCAGCCGCTGCTGGATCTCTACCGCGGACGGCTCGCCGCCGGGCGCCGGCTGCCCGAGCCCGAGGCCCTGGAGCGCGCCGTCTCCCGCGTGGACCAGCGGGCCCTGCGCATCTCCGGCCGCAGCGTGCGAGCGACGCTTCCCGGCCTGGAGATCACCCTCGATGGCATCGGCAAGGGCTACATCGTGGACCAGGGCGTCGCCGAGCTGCGCCGCCGGGGCTTCGCCGACGTCTTCGTCGAGGCGGGCGGCGCCCTCGTGGCCTCGGGCCAGCGGGTCTCCGGATCGCCCTGGCGGAAAGGCAATCGTCCCCCACGCCGGGGCCTGGCGCTGCAGGCGCGCTTCGAGGCCAGCGATCGGGCCGTCGCCACCTCCGGCGACTACATGCAGCCCTTCACCTCCGATTTCCGCCAGCACCACATCCTGGACCCGAGGAGTGGGCGCAGCGCTCCCGAGCTCGCCAGTGCGACGGTCGTGGCCCGCGACGCGGCCACCGCCGACGCCCTGGCCACGCTGGTCATGGTGCTCGGGCCGCGTCGGGGCCGGGCGCTGCTGGAGGATCTGCCCGATTGCGAGGGCTATCTGGTCTCCAAGGATCTCGAGGTGACGCGCACCTCGGGCTTCGCGGGGGCCTGAAGATGGCGGTGCTGACGGCAGTCGCCTGCCTGGGGGGTCTTACCTTCGAGTTGGCCTCGGTCCTAGTGATCGCCAC
>CAZYOL010000196.1:0-8837 GCA_964649065.1 uncultured Spirochaetales bacterium | reverse complement strand
CGAGAGGTTCGCGTCGTCGTCCCGCTTCTTCATGCGCCGTTTCCTCCCCCCGACGAGCCGTTCGTGGTCGGCGCCTTCACGCCGTCCTCCCGCTGCTCCACTACCCGATCGATCAGGCCGTACTCCACCGCGGCGGGCCCATCGAGATGGTAGTCGCGATCGGTATCGCGTGCGATCACGTCGACGGACTTGCCGGTGTGGCTGGCCAGGATCTCGTTCATGCGCCCGCGCAGCTTCAGGATCTCGCGGGCATGGATGTCGATGTCCACCGCCTGCCCCTGCACACCGCCCATGGGCTGATGGATCATGATGCGGGCATTCGGAAGGGCCATGCGCTTGCCGTGGGTGCCGGAGGCCAGCAGCCAGGCCCCCATCGAGGCGGCCTGACCGATGCAGATCGTCGCAATGTCCGGCCGGACGTATTGCATGGTGTCGTACATGGCCAGCCCCGCGGTGACCGATCCGCCCGGCGAGTTGATGTAGAGGTGGATGTCCTTGTCCGGGTCCTCGGCCTCGAGGAAGAGCAGCTGGGCGATGACCAGATTCGCCACGTCGTCGTCGATCGCGCTGCCGAGGAAGACGATGCGGTCGCGCAGCAGGCGCGAGTAGATGTCGAAGGCCCGCTCGCCGCGCTGGCTCTGCTCGATGACATAGGGAATTAGAGGCATCGATCGCTCCGAGGATACCCGGCGCCCCGGCGCCGCCCCTTGAACAGCTTACCCGACACCGCGCCGGGGTCACTTGCGCGCTCGGGACGACAATTGTGATGACGAAGCCGAATGAGTGCCCCCGGCCCACCCGCGTGGGCCCGCTGTCGTCGGCCGGACTCCGGGGGGCGCATGGCGTGAGCGGGGGCGCTTCGGAGGCCGCGAGACCGGCAGCAACGGCCTCCGGGAGGTGCGTCCGCGCTTCTCAAGTGTCCGTTTTCGTTTCGACTTTAGCCCTGGCCGCGAGGAAATCAAGCGCCTTCTCCTCCAGCAGCCGCGAGCGCAGGCTCGCGTCGAGCGAGTGGCCGCCTCCAAAGGCCTGTCGCAGGCGCGCCGCGTCGACCCCCTGCTCGGCGGCGATCTCCGCGACCCGCAGCTCGATCTCCTCATCGGAGACCTCGAGCGATTCCTGCGCAGCCACGGCCTCGAGCAGCAGCGACTCCCGGACCTCTCGCTCCGCATCGCCCCTCCAGGCCTCCTTCCACTGTGCGACCTGGCTCTGCAGGGCCTCCTCGCCGAGCTGGCCCGCGAGGCGGCGGCGCACGTGCTCGATGCGGCGGTCCCGGAAGCTCTCGACGAGGCCGGGAGGCACCTCGAAGTCGGTCCGCTCGATCAGCGAGTCGACCAGGCTGCGCTGCAGGGTCTCGCGGGCCGCCCGCTCGCGCGCGGCCCGCAGCTCGCTGCGGATGCGCTCGCGCAGCTGCTCGAGCGAGTCGAATTCCTCGCCGACGTCCTTGGCGAACTCGTCGTCCAGGGCGGGCAGGTGGCGGCGCTTGATCGCGACCACGTGCACGTGGAAGCGCGCCTGTTTGCCGCGCAGCTCGGCCGGCCCCTGCTCCTCCGGGAAGCTGATGTCGAGCTCGCGGTCCTCGCCCGCCCGGGCACCGAGCAGGCCTTCCTCGAAGCCCGGCGGGAATCCGCTGGAGCCCATCTCGAGCTCCACGCCGCGGCCGCTGCCTCCGGGGAAGGGCTCGTCGTCGATTCGGCCCACGAAGTCGATCGACAGGATCGAGTCGGCGACCACGACGCTGCCCTCCGGCTCCTCCAGCACGGGAGCCTCGCGGTGGCGCAGGCGCTCGAGCTCCGCCTCGACGTCGGCCTCGCCGACCTCGACCTCGGGTCGCTCGGCCGGCAGGCCGGCCAGATCGGGCAGCTCGATCTCCGGCTTCACCTCGACCCGCGCCGTGTAGCGAAAGGGCGCCCCGGGGCTCGGAGCCTCGGCCTCGATGGCCGGCTCCGTGACGGGTGCCAGACCACTCCGGTCCAGGGCCTCGGCCAGCGTCGCGCCGATCAGCTCGCGCTGCAGATCCTCGGCGATGCCCGCGCTGTAGAGCTTCTCGAGCACCGAGCGCGGGGTCTTCCCCGGCCGGAAGCCGCGCACCCGGACCTGGCGGCCGAGGGCCTTGTAGGCCTGGTCGAATCCCCGCCGCACGCGAGCCTCCTCGACCTCGACGCGCAGCTCGCGAAGCACCGGGCTCGACTCGGTCACGTTCACCTGGATCGACGGCGTGTCGCTGGCCATCGGCCTCCCGCAGGCTCCCCGCCCCGCAACAGGGAAGCTTCGAGCGTAGGACACGGTCGCGCTCGCCTTCAAGCGCGCTCCGAGGGCGAGACGGGCCGGCTGGGGACGCGCCGGGGTGGGCCAACGGGCTGGACCGATGAGGCTGCGGCAACGGCGGTGCGCCGGGTGGGAGTCGAACCCACATGGCCGTGAGGCCGCCGGACCCTAAATCCGGTGCGTCTGCCAGTTCCGCCACCGGCGCCCGGCCGGCGAGCGTAGCAGCCCGCTAGCTCCCCTCGGGCTCCTGCGGCGGAGGCGCGGGCGCGGCCGGGCTCGTGGCCTGCGCCCCGCCGCCCGGGGCCGGCTCGCTGCGCACCAGGAGCGGGGCCTTGGCCAGGTCCACGCTGCGCAGGTGCAGGTCGCGCTGCGGAAAGGGGATCTCGATGCCGGCGGCGACGATGGCGTTGTTCACGGCGACCGTCAGCTCGCTCTGCAGGCGCAGCCAGCGCTCGGGCTTCGAGGTCCAGGTGCGCAGCTCGAAGTCCAGCGAGCTGGCGCCGAAGCCCTTGAAGAGCACCATCGGCGCCGGGTGCTTCAACACGTCCGGGTGCTCGTCGGCCACGCCCTGCAGCAGGTCGAGGACGCGCTGCGGGTCGGTGCCGTAGGCCACGCCGACCAGGACGTCGACCCGGCGCTCGCGGTCCGAGAGCGTCCAGTTGGTGACCGACTCCGAGATCAGGTTGCCGTTCGGGACGATCACCTCGGCCCCCTGCCAGGTGCGCACCGTGCTGGAGCGGATGCCGATGCGCCGCACCTCGCCGAAGACCTCGCCGACCTGGATGGTGTCGCCCACCTGGATGGGACGCTCGAAGAGCAGGATCAGGCCAGAGATGAAGTTGTTGACGACGTTCTGCAGGCCGAAGCCGATGCCGACTCCGAAGGCGCCGGCCAGGATCGCGAAGCGCCCCAGCTCCAGGCCCGCGGCGGCCGCGGCCATCAGAAAGCCGAAGAAGAGGATGCCGTAGTGAACCACCGAGCCGATGGCATAGGGCACGCCGCGCGGCAGCGAGAGCCGCGGCATCACGTCCTCCTCCAGCACGAAGCGGAAGAAGCGCGACGCCAGGTAGGCGGCGTAGAGCGCCGCACCGAAGAGCAGGAAGTCCCCCAGCGAGAGGCGGATGGCTCCCACGTTGGCCTCGGTCATCAGCACGCGCTCGGCGACCTCCACCGCCCCCTGGCGGATGGAGAAGAGATTCAGCACGACGCTGATCCACCACAGCAGCAGGCCCACGTGGATGGCCGCGAAGACCCGTTGCTTCAGCAGGGCTCCGTGGCGCTGGACCATGCGGAGCAGGCGCAGCGGCCGCACGCGCAGGGCCACCGACGCCAGCCCGTCGAGAACCTGGGCCGCCGCGTAGAGGATGACTGCGGCGTAGAAGCTGAAGAGTGTTCCGACGACCAGCAGCTCGGCCAGGCCGACGTTGCCGATCAGATTGGCGAGCAGCGAGATGGCGAAGAGGCCGACCGAGACCCGGATGGCGATGCCCAGCGCCCGCAGCCAGGCGTTCGCCTCGGGCAACGCGGAGCTGCGGCTCGGCCGCAGCAGCCAGAGCAGCAGGGCCAGGCCGGCTGCGGACTCGCCGGCCAGCAGCGCGCGGTCGACGAGATCCGCCCCCTCGAAGAACTCCCGGGCGCGGTCGAGGACGTAGAAGACCGCGAGACCGTATAGGGCGTTTCGCATGCCCTGGAAGAGGCGTCCGGGAAGGAGGCGCAGCACCGGGGCGATCAGGGCGATGCTAAACAGGTCGATCACGACGCGGGGAGTGCGCTCGTGGACCCAGGTGGTCGTGAGCAGGGCTACCACCAGCGCCGCGGACACGGGCCGCGCGAGGATGCGGGCGGAGGCCTCGAAATCGCGCTCGTCGCCGGCCCATTCCTGCGAGCGGCGTCGGAAGCCGCGCGCCAGCGCGACGACCGCCACGAAGAGTAGTACCTGGACGGCCAGCCCCGGCCTGGAGTCGCGAAAGAAGCTCTGCAGGGTTCGGAGCCGGCGCTCCCAGGTCTGGGCGAGGGTGGCGGCGATGGAGCCCCCGGCCCCTTCGAGCTTCAGGGCCCACAGGGGAGGGCTGTCGCGCACCAGCAGCTGCCCGCGCAGGTCCTCCCGGGCGCTGGTGATCCGCGCCCGCAGCTCGGCCACGGTGGTGGCGTCCTGACCGACCCGGCTCTGGAGGGTGAGCACCTCGGCCCGGCGCTTCGCGACGGTGTCGCGCGTGCGCTCCACGTCGCGCATCACCTCGCGAATGCCGTCCAGCACCGCCTGGGGAGCCTCGCTCTCGCGAGCCGCGCCGCGACTGCGCTCCCACAGCGCCTCGATCTCTCCGAGGCGGTCGAGCTGCGCGCTGAGCGCCTCGGCGCGCTTGGTCAGCGCGCCCCGGTCCTTCTCGAGCCGATCTCCGACGATCGACCACTCGCGGTCGAGCTCGAAGAGCAGGTCGATCGAGCGGACGTCCTCGAGGGTCGCTTCGGTGCTCGCCCGACGCTCGGCGAGCTGCTCCGCCCCCTCCTCCAGCTTCTGCTCGATCTCCTCGATCTCGGGAATCACCTCGGAGCTGGCGCGGATCTCGCGCAGGGTCTGGGCGACCTCGAGAGCGCGGCCCGCCACCTGGGCCGGCGCGATGACGGGCGGCGGCGCGGGCTCGGCCTGCTCGGCCTCGGCCGCCGGCTCCGCCTCCTCCTGCGCCAGGGCCGGAAGGGGCCAGCCCCAGGCGAGCCCCGCCAGCAGGGCGGCCAGGAGACCGAAGGAGAGCCCGCGGCGCGGGGCCGGCTCCCCGAAGGCTTCGATGCGGCTCACCACCGAGGCAGGATAGGCAATGGGGTGGGGTTCGACGTGGATGGGAATAAAGGTGGTGAGCGCGGAAGGAATCGAACCTTCAACCTAGGGATTAAGAGTCCCTTGCTCTGCCAATTGAGCTACGCGCCCACGCAGAGCGAACGTACGCATCCGCCTCGGGGGGTGCAAGGCCGGCGCGCTCGGAGACCGGGCCGAAGCCGCCGCCACCCGGGGTCTCCACCCGCAGCCGGTCGCCCGCCGCGACCTGGACGCGCGCGTGCCCGCCCAGGATCTCGACCGAGCCGTCCGCCCGCCGCAGCTCGTTGCGCCCCGCCCGGCCGGGCTCGCCCCCGGCCAGCCCATAGGGCAGGCCGCGGCGGCGCTCGGAGAGGATAGACAGGCTCAGCGGCGCGGGCGGCTCGGAGCAGCGGGCCCGGCCGGCGCCCCCCCACCAGCGGCCGGCGCCCCCGGAGCCGCGCCGCCGCGAGAGCTCGACCACGCGCACCGGATGCCGGGCCTCGAGCACCTCCACGTCGGTGATGCGGGTGTTGGTCATGTGCGTGTGGACGGCCGAGGCCCCGTCGTGGCCCGGGCAGGCGCCGGCGCCGCCGCCCAGGGTCTCGTAGTAGCCCCAGTCCGAGTCGCCGAAGGCGACGTTGTTCATCGTGCCCTGGCTGGCGGCGGCCAGGCCGAGGGCACCCAGCAGCACGTCCACGATGCGCTGCGAGGTCTCCACGTTGCCGCCCACCACCGCCGCGCCCGGCGGCGGATCCAGCAGCGAGCCGGGCGGCACGAGGATCTCCACCGGCTCGAGGCAGCCTCCGTTCAGCGGGATCCGCTCGTCGACCAGCGCCCGGAGCACGTAGAGCACCGCCGCGTGGACCACGGCGCGCGGCGCGTTCAGGTTGCCCGGAACGGCCGCTGCGGTACCGGCGAAGTCGATCCGCATGTGGCTCCCGCGGATCGTCAGCGTCGCCACCAACGGGGTCCCGTCGTCCATCCGGTCGGCGAAGCGGTGGGTCCCGTCGGGCAGGCGCCCGATCTCCCGCTCCACCTTCCGGGCCGCGGCCCGCTGGATGCGGCGCATCCAGCGCTGCACCTCGGCCACGCCCTGCTCGGCGACCAGCCGGCCCAGCAGCCGCGCGCCCGCCCGGTTGGCCGCCAGCATGGCCTCCAGCTCGGCCACGTTGTCGTCGGGCCGGCGCGCCGGGTACGCGGCCGTGCTGAGCCGGCGGCGCAGCTCCGCCTCGTCGAAGCGCCCCCGGCGCACCAGGCGCAGGGGCTCCAGCACGACGCCTTCCTGCTCCAGCGCGGTCGAGTCCGCCGGCATCGAGCCGGGGCTGATCCCGCCGATGTCCGCGTGGTGGCCGCGGCTCGCGACGAAGAAGGCGGGTCCCGCCCCTCCGCTGAAGACCGGGGTCACGGCCGTCACGTCGGGCAGGTGGGAGCCGCCGGCACCCGGATCGTTGGTCACGACGGCGTCGCCCTCGAGCAGGTCCGGAAAGCGCTCGCGCACGACGCGCACCGTCTCCGCCATCGCCCCCAGATGCACCGGAATGTGCGGCGCGTTGGCCACCAGGCCGCCCTCCTCGTCGAAGACGGCGCAGGAGAAATCGAGCCGCTCCTTGATGTTGGTCGACACCGAGGTGTTGCGGAGCACGGCCCCCATCTGCTCGGCAATCGACATGATGCGGTTGCCGAAGACCTCGAGACGCACCGGGTCCGCCGCCCCGAGGCTCTGCTGTGCCGAGGCCTCCGGCGCGGCGTCGCGGAGCAGCAGCAGCCCACCCGGGCGCACGCGGCAGTGGAAGCCCGGGTCCAGCGCCAGGGTACCCGTCGCCTCGAGCACCAGGGCGGGGCCCTCGAGGCGAACGCCGACGCGCAGCGCCTCCCGGGCGAAGACCGGAGCCTCGACGCGGCCGACTCCGGGGAACCAGACGCGGTCGTGGCGGATCGGCTCGGGGGCGGGCGGCGCCGAGCCCGGGGCCTCGGGCGGCGGCCCCTCGCCCTCCCCGATGGGCAGCGCGGTGGCCCGCAGCCGCGCCGTCGCGATCTCCACCGGGCGACCTTCTCGGGTGTAGCCATAGCGCGCCCGATGCGATTCGGTGAAGGCCCTCGACCAGTCGCCGTCCTCGGGCTCGCGGATCGAGAGCGCCGTCTCGGTGCCCGCGTAGCGCAGGTCGAGGCGCCGCTCGATGTGCAGCTCGGCCTCGGAGAAGCCCTCCTCGCCCAGGGCGAGCCGGCCCTCGGCGGCCAGGGCGTCGAGGGCAGAGCACACGCTCTCCGGCAGCTGCCCCGCGCCCTCCCCGAGCACCACGCGGCCGGCGTCGCGCTGTCCGTCCCAGCTCACCTCTGCGGCCCCGATGCCGTAGGCGGAGAGGATGCCGGCCAGGGGATGCAGCAGGATGCTGCGCATCCCGAGGGCCCGCGCGATGGCGCAGACGTGCTGCCCCGCGGCGCCCCCGAAGCCCACCAGGGCGCAGTCGCGCGGATCGGTGCCCCGCGCCACCGAGACCTCGGCGATGGCGGCCGCCATGCTGGCGTTCGCGACCTCGACGAAGCCGGCCGCGACGGCCTCGGGCTCCAGCGCGTGGCCGGCCGCGCGCAGGGCCTCGGAGAGGCGGGCCAGCTCCGCCTCCACCCGGTCCGCGGCGAGCGGGAAGGGGAAGCGATCCGGCTGCACGCGACCCAGGAAGAGGTTGGCGTCGGTCACGGTCAGCTCGCGGGCGCCGGCGCGGCCGTAGCAGAGCGGGCCCGGATCGGCGCCCGCGCTCTCGGGCCCCACGCTCATGCGGAAGCCGTCGAAGCGACACAGCGAGCCGCCTCCCGCTGCCACCGTGTGGATGCGCAGCATGGGCGCCTTCACACGCAGCCCGCCGACGACCGTCTCGAAGCTGCGCTCGACCTCCCCGCCGTCGAGCAGCGAGACGTCGGTGGAGGTGCCGCCCATGTCGAAGCCGATGGCCCGCGAGAAGCCGGCCGCTCGAGCCACCCGCGCCGCGCCGACCACTCCGCCCGCCGGCCCGGAGAGGAGCGCCGTCGGTCCGCGGAAGCGCTCGGCGTCGGTGACGCCGCCGGAAGACTGCATGAAGCGCAGCCGGGCCCCGGGCAGGGCCTTGCGCAGGGCGCTGACGTGACGCTGCAGCAGGGGGGTCAGGTAGGCGTCCACGATGGCCGTCTCGCTGCGCGCGAGCAGCCCGATCTCGTGGGCCACCTGGTGCGAGGCCACCACGTGCTCGAAGCCGGCCTGCTGCGCCAGGCGCAGGAGCCGCAGCTCCATCTCCGGATCTGCGTAGGCATGGACCAGGGCGATGGCCGCGGAGCGGCAGCCGGCCTCTCGGGCCGCGCGCAGGGCGGCCAGGGCCTCCGGCTCGTCGAGCGCCTCGACGGGATGGCCGTCGGCGGCGCTGCGCCCGGAGACCTCGACCTCCCGGACGTGCAGGGGCGGAGGCCGGTCGATGTGCAGCGAGAAGAGGTCGGGTCGCTCCTGGGTGCCGAGGGCGACGACGTCGCCGAGGCCCCGGTTCGCGACCAGCAGGGTCGGCACGCCGCGGCGCTCGAGCAGCGCATTGGTGGCGACGGTGGTGCCGAGCTTGACCCGGCAGGGCGGCAGCAGTCCGTCCCGGGTCGAGCCGCCGGCGCGCGCCAGGATCTGGTGGATGCCCTCCACCGGGGCCGTGTCCGAGGAGAGCAGCTTGGCGGTGTGCAGCGCTCCGTCGGGGGCGCGGCCGATGCAGTCGGTGAGGGTGCCGCCGCGGTCGATCCAGAACTCCCAGTGCTCCGCCGGCTCCCCGGGGCG
>CAZYOL010000195.1:0-8882 GCA_964649065.1 uncultured Spirochaetales bacterium | reverse complement strand
CGAAGGCCGAGCCGCGCTCGGTGACCATCACGTCGCGGGCGCCCAGGGCGTGGGCCTTCTCGACGGCGAGCCGCATGTCGTGGGGGGCGATGAACTGGCCGCGCTTGAAGTTCAGTGGCCGACCCGTGGCGGCGCAGGCGGCCACCAGGTCGGTCTGGCGACACAGAAAAGCGGGGATCTGGAGCAGGTCTGCGATCTCCGCGACGATCTTGGCCTGGTAGGGCTCGTGCACGTCGGTCGTGATCGGCAGGTCGGTCTCCGCCTTCACCCGCGCCAGGGTGCGCATGCCCTCGTCGATGCCGGGCCCGCGGTAGGCGTGACCGCTGGTGCGGTTGGCCTTGTCGAAGGAGGCCTTGAAGACGAGCGGCAGGCCGTGCCGCTCGGCCAGCTGCTGGAGGGCCGTCGCAGACGCGAGGGCCGCATCGGAGCTCTCGAGGACGTTCAGCCCGGAGATCAGGACCAGCGGGGCGCCGCTCCCGATCTCGACGTCCGCTACGCGCTGGCGTCCCCCCCTCCCCTGCCCCGGCGGGGGGGTATCGCGCCTGCTCGGCGGCCCCACCTTACTTACCCCTTTATGGGGGGGGGCCGCCCGCCCCCACCCGACCGGCGCCCGCGTCTCGTTCGGGTGTCGAGTCTCCTTCGGGTGTCGAGTCTCCTTCGGGTGTCGAGTCTCGTTCGGGTATCGAGCCCCGCCGGTGCGCTGGCTATGCTGGGGGCGCCGCGCGGCTGTGCCTGCGCGGTCCCCCCGGCGAGCTGTCGACCACAACCCGATCGGAGACCGGTCGCACCGATGCGCTCGATCCCCTACTTCCTGGGTCGCTACCCGATGCAGAGCGCCGTCGCCGTGCTCGGGATCCTGGCCTGTGCGGCGCTGGAAGGACTGGGGCTCTCGATCGTCGCTCCGGTGCTCGGCCTGCTCTTCGGCGGGGAGCCCGCGGGGCCCGCCGCTCGCGGCTCGGGGCTCGAAACTCGGGTGGTGGCGGCACTCGCTCACCTCGGCCTCGAGGCCCGGCTCGGCCTGCTGATCCCGCTGGTGCTGGCGGCCTTCTGGCTGCGCGCGGGCCTGTCGATCCTGACCTTCTGGCAGGTCGCGCGCACGGTCGCACGGGCGGGCACGGACCTGAGGCTGGATCTGCTGCGGGCCCTGCTCTCGGCGCGCTGGAGCTACTCCGCGCGGCGTCCCGCCGGCCACGCCGCCAGCGCCGTGGCCAGCGAGGCCGAGCGCGCCTCGCGCGCCTACGTCGAGATGGCCCGCGTGCTGGCGCACGCGATCGAGGCGCTGGTCTTCGCCGGGCTCGCGCTGGCCCTGTCGTGGCGGGCGACCCTGGTCGCCGGCGGCCTCACCCTGCTCACGCTGCTCACCCTGTCGACCCTGGTGGGTGTCGCCGCACGGGCCGGGCGCAGGCAGACGCGCGCGCTGCGCTCCCTGGTCGCACGACTCGGCGATGCGTTGGGCGTCGTCAAGCTCCTCAAGGCAACGGCTCGCGAGGGTCTGATCGGCCCCCTGCTCGAACGCGACACGCAGCAGCTGGGACGCGCACTGGAGAGCCAGATCGTGTCGCGGGAGATGCTGCGCGCACTACAGCTCGCGCTGCTGGGAACCCTCATCCTGGTCGCCGGCTGGGCCCTGGTCGGGGTCGCCGGCACGCCGCCGACGACGGCCGCCATGATCGTCTTCCTCTTCCAGCGCAGCCAGCAGACCCTCAACAAGGCCCAGCGCCACTGGCAGCACCTGGCGGCGAACTCCAGCGCCTTCGAATCCCTCCAGGAGCTGATCGAGGAAGCCCGGGCAGAGCGCGAGCTGGGCGGCGGGAGCGAGCGGCCGCGGCTGGAGCGCGGCATCGAGCTCCGGGGGGTCCACGTGCGGCGCGGAGGCCAGCCGCTGCTCCGCGGCCTCTCCCTGGACCTTCCCGCCGGCGCCTTCACCGCCATCGTCGGGCCTTCAGGGGCCGGCAAGACGACCCTGCTCGACCTGTTGACCGGTCTGGAGCAGCCCGACTGCGGCCGGGTGCAGGTGGACGGGCGGAACCTCGTCGATCTCGACCTGGCGCTCTGGCGCCGCGGCATCGGCTACGTGCCCCAGGAGGACCTGCTGCTCCACGAGAGCATCCAAGTGAACGTGAGTCTTGGAGATCCCGAGCTCTCGCGGGCGGAGGTCGAGCGGGCGCTGCGCGAGGCCGGGGCCTGGGACTTCGTCTCCGCCCTGCCCGAGGGTCTCGACGCCAGCGTCGGCGAGCGGGGCGCACGGCTCTCCGGAGGCCAGCGCCAGCGGCTGGCGATCGCCCGGGCCCTGGTCCGCCGGCCGTCGCTGCTGATCCTCGACGAGCCGACCGCGGGCCTCGACCCGGAGACCGAGGCGGCGGTCGGATCCACGCTGCGGCGGCTCCGGGGACACACCACGGTGGTGGTGGTGTCGCACCAGCCAGCGCTGGCAGCCGTGGCGGACCGGGTCTACCGGATCCGGTCGGGACGCGCCGAGCCGCTGGATCGCCTCGGGCCCGAGGCCGCAGCCCTGAGCGCCGGCTGGCGATGACCTGGACGGCGCTGGTTCTCGCCGGACGCCGCGGCGGAGCGGCCGACCGGCTGGCCGGGGCGACGGGGGTCCGGCACCGCGCCCTGGTGCCCGTCTGTGGCGTCCCGATGCTGCTGCGGGTGGTGCGCAGCCTGCGGGCCTCGCCGAGCGTCGGCTGCCTGCGGGTGAGTCTCGAGGACCCGGAGGACCTCGCCGCCGAGCCGGAGCTCGCGCGGCTGCATGCGCAGGGCGCGCTGCAGGGGCACCGAAGCTCCGACTCGCCGAGCCGCAGCGTGCTCGACGTGCTGGAGCGCGGGGAGGACCCCCGCCTGCTCGTCACGACCGCCGACCACCCGCTGCTCGAGCCGCGGGTGGTCGAGCACTTCCTCGCCGCGGCCGAGCACAGCGGGGCCGACGTCTGCGTGGGCGCCGTCCCCGGGCCCGTGGTCCGGGGCCACTATCCGGAGGCCCGACGAACCTTCCTGCGCGCCCGCGACGGAGACTGGTGCGGCGCCAACCTCTTCGCGCTGCGAGCCCCGGCAGCCCTCGGGGCGGCGCGTCTCTGGTCCGAGCTCGAGACCCAGCGCAAGCGCCCCTGGCGGCTCGTGAGCCGCTTCGGCCTCGGAACCCTGCTGCGCTACGCGCTCGGCCGACTGGACCTGGAGACGGCCTTCCAGCGGGTCTCGGCCCGCTCCGGAGCCCGCGTGCGCCCCGTGCTGCTGCCCTTCGCGGAGGCCGCTCTAGACGTAGACGAGCCTGCCGATCTGGAGCTGGTGAGCCGCATCCTCCGCAGCCGGTCTCTGCCGCTCGAGCCGCCCCCGTCCGGAGCCGCCGGAGCGTGCTGACCGGGCGACGCCCGACCCTCGCGCTGCTGCTGCTGCTGGCGACCTTCGGCGCCCCGCCCGGCGACGCGGCGTCGAGGACGCGGATCGACGGCGCCTCCAGGCTCCCGGATGCGGATGCGGCCTCCGAGTACTGGGACCTGGTGGCCCGCCTCGACTCGGGCCACCGGGTCTTCATGCGCTTCCTGGTCACCAACGAAGGGCCCGGCAGGCGCTGGGGCGTCGCCAATGGCCACGTGGTGACACCGCAGGGAGACAGCCTGCGCATGGACAACGCCAAGCCCAAGGGCTCCTGGGAGCTGAGCCCGGACGGCCGCCGGATCCACATCGCCTCGAGCATCCTCGACCTGCGCCACCTGCCCCACAAGCTCGAGTACGACAGCGATCGACGCGGCGTGAAGCTCCACCTCTGGTTCGAGCCCGATCAGGCACTCGCCCTGCCGCGCGAAGCCGAGCTGCCGGGCTTCCACGTGGACCTGCTCGACGCCAGCGCCCGGGCCCGGGGCACGCTCTGGTACGCCGGCCTGGCCGAGCCGATTCCCGTGCGCGGAGAGCTCGCCATTACGCACACCTGGACCGAGCGCAGCGAGGCCGAGCTGGCGGCGCGGCGCATCGAGCTCTTCGCACTGGGCGAAGACTCGAGCCTCTACCTCTCCGACCTGACCCTGCCCGACGGGCGGCGCCGGCGCTGGCTGGCCGCTCTGCGCGGCGGTGAGCGCTGGCTCACCCGCGACTTCGAGATCGCCCTCGAGGGCGAATCGGAAGGCGGTGGCTATCCGGTTCCCGCGGCGCTGCGCCTTCGCGGCCCGGACCTCCAGGGATTCGTCGAGATCGGTGAGCCGCTGCTGCGGGACGATCCCTTCGAGGCGCTGCCCCAGCCCTTTCGCTGGCTGCTGTCGCTGAGGCTGCGGCCGCGCCGCATCTGGGCCGAGACCCCGTACGCCATCCGGCTGCGGACCGACCCTCAGGCGCCCGAGTGGACCCTGCGCGGCCTCGGCTTCACGAGCCTGACCTTCGCCCATCCGCTGCCGCCGGCGCTGGCTCGCGCCGAGGCTGCGGCAGCGGCTGCCGCGCCCTGATAGGCGCGGCGCCAAAGACCGCAGAGCGTACCCTCGAGGCTGCCGCGCTGCGCCCTGCAGTAGGCCGAGTCGGCGGGCAGCTCGCGCGCCAGGCGCCGGTGCACCTGGCCCAGGCTGTGGTAGGGCAGTCCCGGGAGCGCGTGGTGGAGGGCGTGGTAGCGCAGGCCCAGGGGCGCGATCAGGAGGGTGAGGGGGCTCGACGCGGCCAGGTCGATCGAGTCGAGGAGCTGCCCCTCGCCACCGACCGGCTGGCCCTCGCCGTGGTAGCGGTGCGCGACCAGCGTGCGGGCCTGGTTCAGCAGCCAGAAGCCCGCGGAGACCAGCCAGAGCTGGACCGCGAAGGCGACCGGGATCCAGCCGAGCCCGACGCCGGCCGCCACGCAGATCACCCACAGAGCACAGGCCGCCTCCAGTCGCGCCCAGCGCAGCGCCTGGCGACCGCGGGGAGCCGCGCGCCGGTACGCGGGGTTGATCGCCAGCGTCGACAGGCGCTCCACGGCCAGCTGCCGCAGGCGCGGCGAGAGCAGCGAGAGCGGAGCGAGCAGCCCCCAGCGCAGGGCCAGCAGCACCGGAACGAAGGCGCCGAGCGCCACGAAGGCCGCGACCCGCAGGCGCCCCCAGTGCGCCATCGGCAGGTACTCCGGATCGCCGCGCGTGCCGAAGGCCTCGGCGCGGTGGTGGTCGAGATGCGAGCCCACGTACATCAGACTGGGGACGCCGACGGGGATGCCGATCAGCAGATTCCACGCCGGCTCCAGGCCCGGTACGTCGCGGCCCCGCAGGTGGGCGAGCTCGTGAAGGAACAGAGCTGCTCTCAGCAGCGCGAAGATGGCCGTCAGGGTGGCGACGGCGTGGAGCGCCGTACCCGGCGCGGTGAGGACCGACGCGGCGAAGAGCGACCAGCCGAGCGCCGAGGAGCCGAGCAGGTCGAGCCAGTAGAGCCAGCGCCTGGGACGCAGGGCGGCGACGCGGCTCCGCGACGAGCGGCCGAGCGCCCCCGGCGGGGGACGGGTCGTGGCAGGCGTGGGCGAGCTGAGCGCGTCTTGCATCACTCCTCGAAGCGGCGAGGGAGGCTCGACGGGGCGAGCGCGCCGACGGCCCGGAGAGCCGGACCGTACCGGAAGCGCCGCGGCTCCGGCCAGCGCCCGCGGGCGGGTGGTAAGCTCGAGCGTCGGGAGGACTCCATGGACGTCGAAGGCAAGGTCGCGATCGTGACCGGCGGCGGCACCGGGGTCGGCCGCGCGACCGCGCTGGAGCTGGCGCGCCGCGGCTGCTCGGTGCTGGTCAACTACAGCCGATCCAAGGACGCCGCCGAGGCGACCGCCTCCGAAGTGGAGGCGCTGGGCGCACGCGGGCTGGCCCTGCGCGCCGACGTCGCCGAAGACACCGCCTGTCGCATCCTGGTCGAGACCGCCGTCCGCGAGCTCGGAGCCCTCCACATCCTGGTGAACAACGCGGGGACGACGGTCTTCGTCCCGCACGCGGAGCTTGAGGGCCTGGCCGACGAGGACTGGCTGCAGCTGCTGCGCGTGAACCTGCTGGGGGCCTTCCACTGCGCCCGCGCGGCGAGCGGAGCGATGCAGTCCTCCAGCGGGGGCGAGATCGTGAACGTCTCCAGTGTCGCCGGCATCATCGGCACCGGCAGCTCGATTCCCTACTGCGCCTCGAAGGCCGCGCTCAACAACCTGACGCTCACCCTGGCCCGGGTTCTGGCCCCGTCCATCCGGGTCAACGCAGTGGCGCCGGGCTTCATCGAGGGCGACTGGCTGAAGCAGGGGCTCGGGCCCGCCTACGACGCCGTGAAGTCCGCGATGGAGCAGAGGGCTCCCCTCGGCCGGGTCTGCCAGCCCGAGGACGTGGCCCGGGCCATCGTCTCGCTGGTGACGGGGTCGGATCTGGTGACGGGCCAGATCCTCGCCTGCGAGGGAGGCATGCTGCTCTCGAGCTGAGAGCGCTGCGGCCCGGAGCTCAGGCCCGATCCAGGGCCGCCGCCAGGCTGCTGACGAGGCCCCAGGCCGCCGCCGCCTCGTGACGACCCACCAGCCGGGACAGGCGCTCGGAGAGCTCGCGCTCGGCGCGGTCGAGCGCCTGGCGGCCGGCCGTCGTGGGCTCGAGGCGGATGCCGCGCCGATCGCTGCTGACCGGGACACGGCGCAGCAGCCCGCCCCGCTCCAGCGTGTCGACCAGGGACGAGAGCGTGGGGCGGGTCACCCCCAGCCGCTCCGCGACCTCGCCGGCCCGCTGCGATCGCGAGGCCACCGCGACCAGCAGCCGATACTGGGGCAGGCTGATCCCGGACTCCTGGAAGGACGTCTCGGCGACCCGCGATAGTCGCGCAAGAAGCCGGATTCCCTCGCGAAATCCGTGCGGCTCGGGTTGCTGGGCGATCGCGCTGCTCATCCGTCCCTCCGCATCTCCGGCCGTCCGCACCGGGGCCGCCGGCCTGCCCGACCTGCCCGGCCTGCCGAGACCGCAGGCCGTCGCGGGCATTCTACGCCGAAACCCCACGGGCTGACTATACGTCAGAATTGTCCTGGACTGGCCCAGACCCGGTCAGCGGGCCCGCCGGGCGATGGCCTCCCGGTCGAAGACGACCTCCTGGCCCACCTGCGCTCCCACCTCGGCCAGCCGACCGCCGGCCACCTCGAGGGCGAAGCGGACGGGAGTCCCGCTGGGGTAGGGGCGCAGCCTGCGCTCGTAGTGCAGGGCGTCCTCTCCGGCGGCCCGGGGCGGCTCGACCTGCATCTCGTGGATCGCCACGATCCGCCCGGCGTCGTCGACGAAGGCGATGTCGATCGGCACCCAGCAGTCGCGCATCACGAAGGTCAGCAGGCGGGCGCGGGGAAACGCGAAGAGCATGCCGCCGCGGGGCGGGACCCGGGAGCGACCCGACAGGCCTCGCGTGCGTCGGACCGGGTCGAGCGCCAGCTCGAGCTCGAAGAGCTCGCTGCCGATCTCCACCCAGGCGGTCTCGGGCGCCGCAGCCTCCGCGGGCGGCGGCAGCCGCACCGACTCGCCCTCGGTGCAGGCGAGGCCGAGCCGCAGGACGATCCCAATCGAAAGCCAACACAGCCGGGCCGCCATGTCGATTCCTCCGCCCTGCCGTCGCAGCATGGCAGCTCCGCGCCGGCGGCGCGACGCGGGTGGTAGCCTGCCGACACCCATGGCGGACGCGATCCTCGTCACCGGCGCCTCCTCGGGCATCGGGGCCGCCAGCGCCCGACTGCTGGCGCAGCGGGGCTTCAGCGTCTTCGGCACCAGTCGCAGAGCGCGTGGCTCCGACGGCGCCATCCGCTGGATCCAGCTCGACGTATGCGACGAGGGCTCGGTGCGCGCCGGGGTCGAGCAGGCCCTGCGAGAGGCCGGCCGGCTCGACGGCGTGGTGTGCAACGCGGGCGACGGGATCTTCGGCAGCGTGGAGGAGGTCGACCTCGAGCGGGCCCGGCGCCAGCTCGAGACCAACTTCTTCGGGGTGCTGCGCACGCTGCGGGCGGTGTTGCCCGGCATGCGCGAGGCGGGCACGGGGCGCCTGGTGTTGATCGGCTCCCTGGCCGCGCGCGCCCCGATTCCCTTCCAGGCCCACTATTCGGCCAGCAAGGCGGCCCTGGCGGCGCTGGCCCTGGCCCTGGCCAACGAGGTCGAGCCCTGCGGGATTCGGGTCTCGCTGATCGAGCCCGGCGACATCCGCACGGAGTTCAACCGGCGCATGGACTGGGGCGACCTTCGGAGCTCCGCCTACGCGGAGCGCCTGGGGCGCTGCGCCCGCGTCGTCGAGGACTCGCTGCGCGCAGCGCCCGAGCCCGAGGTCGTGGCGCGCGTTGTGGCGCGAGCCCTCACGGCCCGGCGACCGCGCCTGCGCTACGCGGTGGGCCCCGACTCGCTGCTGGCCCCGCTGGCGCACCGGCTGCTGCCCGACCGCTGGTGGCTGCGCGTGATCCGCAGCCGCTTCCGGGTCTGAAGTGCCCCGGTCTGAGAGTGCCCCGAGAGGGCCTGTGCTAGCTTGGTTGACTCGGGAGTCAACCTCCCAGCTCACCCCCGCTCCGGACCCGCCGCGGCCCCACGGGCAGCCTCGGCCGGCCGGAAGCGCATCCAGAGGAGACACACGATGGGCAGGAAGGTCTACGTCGTCGGCGTGGGCATGACGAAGTTCGAGAAGCCGGGCGCCGTGGAGTGGGACTACCCGGAGATGGCCCGGCAGGCGGGCACGCGGGCCCTCGAGGACGCGGGCATTCCCTACGGCGCCGTGGAACAGGCCTGCGTCGGCTACTGCTACGGCGACTCGACCTGCGGCGAGCGGGCGGTCTACACCCTGGGTCTGACCGGCATTCCCATCTACAACGTGAACAACAACTGCGCCACCGGCTCCACCGCCCTCTTCATGGCCAAGCAGTTCGTGGAGGGCGATCTGGCGGACTGCGTTCTGGCCCTGGGCTTCGAGAAGATGGAGAA
>CAZYOL010000194.1:0-8906 GCA_964649065.1 uncultured Spirochaetales bacterium | reverse complement strand
GAGAAGCCCTTGTGGTACTTCACGTCGCCCGAGCCGAAGGGGCTGTCGGCCTCGGGGCTGTCTTCGAACTCGGAGAAGATCGACTCGAGCGACTTGCCCAGGATGTTCGAGAGCACGTTGAGCCGGCCGCGATGCGCCATTCCGATCACCAGCTCGCGCACGCCGAAGCGCGGCGCCGTCTCCACGATGGTGTCGAGCAGCGGGATCAGGGTCTCGGAGCCTTCGAGGGAGAAGCGCTTCTGGCCGATGAACTTCTTGTGGAGGAAGCCCTCGAAGAGCTCCGCGGCACAGAGCTTCTCCAGGGTCCGCAGACGCTCCTCGGTGTCGAGGCCCGTCTGGTTCTGGGTCTCCTCCATGCGCGACTGCAGCCAGGACTTGCGCCCGGGATCCTGGATGTGGGTGAACTCGACGCCGATCTTGCGGCAGTAGGTGGCCCGCAGGCGATCCAGGATCTCTCGCAGGGTCTGTAGCGGCTCGCCCGGCAGGTCGCCGGTGATGTAGCGGCGCTCAAGGTCGTCCTCGCCCAGCCCGTAGTGGGCCGGATCCAGCTCGGGGAAGGACGACGGCGCGCTGCCCAGGGGGTCGGTGTCGGCGACGCGGTGACCGCGCGCGCGGAAGGAATGGATCAGGCGCAGCACGCGGGCGTGCTGGTCGGCCGCCTCGGGGGCCAGCCCCTCGGGGCCGGCGCGGCGCGTCGGGCGAGCGACGGGAATCTCGGCCTTGACCGGGATCTCGGTCCCGGGCTCGAAGAGCTCGGCCCAGCTCTCGTGGACCGAAGAGGGATCGACCTCGTAGCGCTGGCGGATCTCCTCCACCAGCGCAGCGTTCACGCCGAAGCCGCTGATTGCTCGTGAGTAGTCCGACTCGTCGTCGCGGGGGTGGCGCGCTGGCTTCCTGTCGCTGCTCACTGCGCGCCCCTCATCGCGTGCATCGCTTCGACCGTAGCCTAGGACTCCATCGGTCGGCCGCCATGGGGCCTACAGTCCGAGATGCCCGAAGCGGTGGAGGGCTACGCTGCCGCGGTGCGCCTGGGCCGCCGACTGGGGATCGCCTTCTTCGACCGCCCCTGCCTCGACGTCGCCCCCGAGCTGGTCGGCTGCACCCTGGTCCGGCGCCTGCCCGGCGGTGAGCGCCTGGTGGGACGCATCGTCGAGGTCGAGGCCTACCTGGGCGACGGCAGCGACCCGGCGGCGCACTCCCACATCGGTCCGACGCCGCGCAACCGCGCGATGTTCGGTCCGGCGGGACGCCTCTACGTCTACCGCAGCTACGGCCTGCACTGGTGCGCCAACGTGGTCTGCGAGGGGCGGGGCCGCGGAGCCGCCGTGCTGCTGCGGGCCCTCGAGCCGCTGCAGGGCGACGCCTGGATGCGCCGCCGTCGGGGCCTTCGGCCCGACGCCCCGGCGCGTCTGGTGGCCGGGGGGCCGGGGCGGCTGGCCCAGGCCCTGGCCATCGACGACTCGCTCTACGGCGCGAGCCTGGCCAGCGGACCGCTGAGCCTGCACCGCGGGAGCCCCGCCGCGCGCCCGGCCCACGGCCCGCGGATCGGCATCCGCAAGGCCGCCGCCCTGCCCTATCGCTTCTTCGACTCCGAGAGCCCCTGCCTGAGTCGCCCCTGAGCGCGGAGCGGCGGCGGGCTCAGGGCGCGGGCGCCAGGATGGCCAGCACCACCAGCCGCTCCGCCCCGGTGTTGCGAATGCCGTGGGGCACCCCCTCCGGCGCCACCAGCAGCACGCCGGCCTGCATCGGGATCTCCCGACCTTCCAGCAGGAAGAGCCCGGAACCGACCAGCACCTGATAGACCTTGTCCATGCCCGCGTGCGCGTGCAGCGCGTGCTCCTGGCCCGGCTCGAAGGCGTTGAGCCCCACCATCAGGCGCTCGGAGCGGAAGAGGGTGGCCTTGCCCATCTTCGCCGCATCGAAGACGGCATGCTCCTCGGGGCGAATCGCTTCCGGGTGCTGCATGGGCCTCGGGTGTCCTCGTGGTGTCGGAGAGCCGCGGCCAATATATTGTAGTCGTGGCCGACTCGCCTACGAGTCAAGACGCGCCGGAGGCGCTGGCCGGCCCCGCCCCCGCCGCGCAGCCGGCGTCGCCCGCGGACTGGCTGCGCCTGCTGCGGCCGCGGCAGTGGACCAAGAACCTGCTGCTCTTCGCAGCGCTGGCCTTCGCCGAGAAGCTCTTCGACCCGATCTCGGTGCTGTGGGCGACACTGGGCTTCGCGGTCTTCTGCGCCGCCTCCTCCTCGGTCTACGTGCTGAACGACGTGCTCGACGCCGAGCGCGACCGGCGCCACCCGGAGAAGCGCCACCGGCCCATCGCCTCGGGCGCCATCTCCCGCCCGGCAGGCCTGGCGGGCGGCGCGCTGCTGACCGCCGGCGCGCTGCTGACCGCCCTGGTGCTGGGGCCCGTCTTCGCCGCCTGGACCCTGGCCTATCTCCTCCTCAACTGCTTCTACTCCTTCTACGGCAAGAACGTCGCCGTGCTCGACGTGATGCTGATCGCGTCGGGCTTCGTGATCCGGGCCGTGGCCGGAGCCGTGGCCATCGGCGTGCCCTACTCCGAGTGGTTCATCCTGTGCACGCTCTTCCTGGCGATCTTCTTGGCGGCCTCCAAGCGCAAGGCCGAGCTGCTCTCCCTGCGCGACGACTCGGCCGGCCATCGGCCCGTGCTGGGCGTCTACACGCGCTCCTCCCTCGACGCCTTCACCTCGGTGGCCATGGCCGCCACGGTGCTCTGCTACGCGCTCTACGTGGTGGCGGAGCGGCCCGGCGAGGAGGTCGACCTGCTGCTGCTGACGGTGCCCTTCGTGATGTTCGGGGTCTTCCGCTACCACCTGTTGGTGGAGACCAGCGAGCTGGCGGACAGGCCCGAGGAGGTGCTGCTGCGCGACCGGCCGATCCAGGCCTGTGTCGTGGGCTTCGCCCTGGTGGCGGTGCTGGCCCTCTATGCCGGGGCTGGCCGGTGACGCAGCCCCTGGGGCTCGAAGAGCTGGTCGCCGAGGCCCTGCGCAGCGTGCGCGAGATCTCGCCCGAGGAGGCCAAGCGCCTCTTCGACGCGCCGGAGCACCAGGGCTGGCACTTCGTCGACGTGCGCGAGGCCGACGAGTTCGAGGCCGGCCACGTGCCCGGGGCGCGCCACCAGCCGCGCGGCTTTCTCGAGGTGCGCGCGGATCTCGAGCACCGCAAGCGCGACCCCTGGCTCGCCGACCGCGGGCGCAAGCTGCTGCTCTACTGCGGGGGCGGCCACCGCAGCGCCCTGGCCGCCGCCAGCCTGCGGCGCATGGGCTTCGAGCAGGTGCGGTCGCTGGCCGAGGGCTTCTCGGGCTGGACGAGCCGCGGCTACCCGGTGGAGACGGGCAGCGACTGAGCGGTGCTGGTGGGCCCCGTCGCAGACGGGCAGCCGCGACGAGCCGGCTTCACGCGCATCACGCCGCCGCGAAGGCCCGGCACTCTTCGACCACCCGCTCGGGCCGCTGCATCGGCACCAGGTGGCCCGACTCCACGTCATGGATGCGCGCGTCGGGCATGCCCGCGGCGAAGCGCTCGTAGAAGGGCCTCGGGAAGTCGCCGTGGGTCGCCCACAGGAAGAGGGCGGGGCTGTGCACCAGGGGCGGCTGCTCCCACAGCGCGTAGCCCGCGTTGCCGGCGAAGAGTGCCGCCTCCACCTCGGGGTGGCACTTGAGCTCCACCTGGCCGTCGGGACGGTCGCGCAGGCCGAAGCGCAGGTAGATCTCGAAGGCCTCGGGCTGCCAGCCCTGGAAGAAGGGCTTGCCCGACCAGCGGCGGCGCGCCTCGTCGCGGCTCGGCCACACGGCGCTGCGCTTGCGGGCCGATTCGACGAGCTCGGCCACGTGGGCGGCGCGCTCGGGCATGGGCTGCGGGGGCGTCATGACCGGATCCACCAGCACCAGCCGCTCGAAGAGCGCAGGACGCCGGGCGGCGGCGCGCAGCAGGGTGGTGCCGCCGATCGAGTGGCCCACCCCGAGCGCGACCCGGCCCGCGCCCTCGGCCGCCAGCGCCTCGGCGACGGCGATGGCGTCGCCGGCCAGCAGCTCCCACTGGTAGGCCTCGGCCTCCGGCAGGCGCGTCGAGTCGCCGTGGCCGCGGGCGTCGAGGGCGACCACGTGGAAGTCGGCGCACAGCTCCCGGGCCACGAGGTCCCAGAGCGCGGCGCAGAAGCCGTTGGCGTGGTGCAGCAGCGCAAGCGGGCCCTCGCCGCCCCAGTCGAGCAGGGCGATCTCGAGCTGCGACTCGGGCAGGTGCAGGCTGCGGCGCGTGACGCGATCGAGCACGGGTCCAGCAGTCTCGCCGGGCGCCGCCGGACGCGCCAGGGAGGGCCACCTATGCTGGATCCGTGGAGAGCGCGCTGAGCCTCGACGACGCCCTGCGCGAGCGGGTGCGCGAGCACCTGCGGCGCTTCGAGCGGCGCGTGGAGCCGACGGCGGAGGCCCCGGGCGCCGAGCCGGCGCGCCTGCGGCCGGCAGCGGTGGCCCTGGTGCTGGTCCCCGGCGAGCCCGACGCGCTCGAGCCCTGCTTCGTGCTCACCCGCCGGGCCGCCGGGCTGCGGGCCCACGGCGGCCAGTGGGCGCTGCCCGGCGGGCGCCTGGACGCCGGCGAGACGCCGGCCCGGGCGGCCTTGCGCGAGCTGCGCGAGGAGGTGGGCCTCGACCTGGCGCCCGAGCAGGTGCTCGGCGAGCTCGACGACTACCCGACCCGCTCGGGCTTCGTGATCACGCCGGTGGTCGTCTGGGCCGCGGAGGTGCGGCACTTCCAGCCGGATCCGCGCGAGGTGGCCGCCGTCTTCCGGGTGCCGCTGCGCGAGCTGGAGCGGCCCGACGTGCCGCGCCTGCGCGCGATTCCCGAGAGCGATCGGCCGGTGATCTCGGTGCCGCTGCTCGGCACCCACGTCCACGCGCCCACGGCCGCCATTCTGTATCAGCTGCGCGAGGTGGCGGTCTGGGGCCGCAGCACCCGCGTGCACCACTACGAGCAGCCGGTCTTCGCCTGGCGCTAGCGGGGGCCCGGCTCGCGGCGCGGAGCGGTACGCGGGCGGCGCTCTAGCGGCTCTCGGCCAGCAGGCGCCGGATGGCGGCCTCGGTCTCGGCGTAGCGGCCCTCGCCCACGTGCCGGTAGCGGATCGAGCCGTCCTTCCCGATCAGGTAGAAGGCGGGCCAGGCGCGGTTGCGGTAGGCGCGCCAGGTGGAGAAGTCGTTGTCGATGGCGACGGGGTAGGCGATGCCGCGCTCGTCCAGGTAGGCCCGCACGTTCTCGGTCTTGCGCTCGAAGTCGAACTCCGGGGTGTGCAGGCCGACCACCACCAGGCCCTGGTCGGCGTAGGCCTGGTGCCACTGCTTCACGTAGGGCTCGACGTTCTTGCAGTTGTAGCAGGCAAAGGTCCAGAACTCGACGAGCACGACCTTGCCGCGCAGCTCGGCCAGCGAGAGCGGCTCCGAGTTGAGCCAGACCTCGGCCGAGAAGTCCGGCGCCGGCCCCGCCGGCTCCGCCTCGGCGATGCGCCCCACCAGCGCCGCTCCGAGCAGCCCACAGGCCAGGGCCAGGCCTCCCGCCAGCCAGCGCAGCTCACTTCCCCGCATGCGATCCCCTCCGCGTCCGGCGTCTTGGATGTGCGCCGCGCGGGGATGTCACGGCGGGCTGGCGAGGCGCAGGGTCTCCAGGTCGCGCAGCAGCAGGCGGTGGTCGAGGAAGCCGGTGCTGTAGACGTTGCGCACGGCCCCGGCGCCGTCGACCAGAAAGACCCGCGTCACGTGCTGGAAGATGCCGGTGCGCCGGCCCGCGTCGCTCACCTGGGGCACGGCGTCCTGGCCGAAGTCCTCGAGCACGGGCTGCAGCTCCTCGGGCCCGCCGGCGGTGAGGAAGCGCCAGCGGCCCCGGGGCGCCATGTGCCGTCGGATGCGGGCCATGGCGGCCGGGTCGTCGCGGGCGGGGTCGAAGCTCACCGTCGCCAGATCGACGTGGGCGGAGAGATCGGGGCGGGCGGCCAGGGCGCGGTCGAGGCGCTGGAGCTGGGCCAGCGCCAGCGGGCAGCCCGCGGCGTCGGTGCAGTGCAGGTAGACGAAGGAGACCACGGTGAAGGTGCCCGGCCCCTCGCGGAGCAGCGCGGCGCGCGCCCCCGCCGAGCTCGTGAGCTGCCGCTGGGCCACCCGGTCGATCACGGGCAGCTCGTAGCTGCCGGCCGCGGGGAGCTCGTAGAGGAGCGGCGCCGGCTCGTCGGCCGCGCGGGCGGGGCCGCCCGCCGCGCCCAGCGCCAGGGCCAGGAGCGCCGCCCGGGCGGCGAGGGCGCGCCTCAACCGGGCTGCTCGCCCCCGCGCGCCGCCGGCGCGGGCGCCCGGCCGCGCAGGTACTCGCCGTCGCCGAAGCGCATCATGTGCGGGCGCCCGAGCTGCTCGGCCCGGAAGTCGATCTCGAAGAGGGACTCCAGGGCCTTGCCGTTCCAGGAGTAGGCCTTGAAGAACTGCTCGTCGGGGTGGCCGGTGCCGTCCCACTGGGAGAGCAGCGAGGAGGTGGCGTAGAGCCGCTCGCCATCCCAGGACTGGGAGACCATGTTGACCTGCGCGCCCACCTTTTTCTCGTGCACGACCCGCGGCTGGCGCGGCTTCGAGACGTCGAAGACCCGCACCATGCCGTCCATGAAGGTGGCGACGAAGAGGAAGCGGTCGTCGGCGGAGAGGCTGATGTCCACCGGCAGCGGCGTCTTGGCCGGATCGCCGACGTCCGCGAGGGCCACGGCCTCGAAGCTGCCGTCGTCGCGGCGGAAGATGCCCCAGAGCTTGGCGGTGAGCGCGGTGGTGGTGAAGGCGTAGTAGTGGCGCGGGCCCAGGGCCCAGCGGATCTCCAGCGGCGCCCCCGGCACGTCCAGGGTCTGCAGCGGCTTCATGGCGTGGAAGTCCCAGACCACCATGGTGTTGCCGAAGCGGGCCATGGCCTCGGAGTCGGCCAGCAGCTCGGGCAGCGGCCGCATGTAGTTGGCGCGGCCCGTGAAGGAGGAGGTGAGCAGGCGGTTCAGCTCCACCTTGAGGCGGGCGTCGTAGCCGTACTCGGCGCCGGCCGGCATCCACACGGTGCGCACGAACTCGCCGTCGTTGTTGTACTCGACCAGCGCCGTGCGGCCGCCCTCGTCCTCGGAGTTCGAGAGGGCGCTGATCAGCATGCGCCCCGGCAGCGCGTAGAAGCCGTGGGGGCCCGCCACGCCGCCGGTGCGCTCCTCGAAGTCGCGCAGCGTCTTCACCAGGCGCGGCTTGCCGGGCTCGCTGGCCACGTCGAAGACGAAGATCGCGCTGTCCGCGAGCCCGCCCACCCAGTAGTGGCGACGGTCGTCGGTCAGGCCTCCGTGGTGGGCCTCGTGGCGGCCGCCCACCGGGGCGCTGGCGACGACCTGCCCGTAGCTGGCGCTGTCCGGGTTCACGTCGACGGTGACCAGCTTGTCGAAGCCGTCGCCGACGCCGGGGATGCCGACCGTCCAGACGTAGACGTAGTCCTCCTGGCCGGCGATCTTCGGCAGGTAGGGCGACTGGCAGGTCTCGTCGGCGACGGCGCTCGTCGCCCACAGGCAGAGCGCGGCGCCGAGGAAACCGAGGGCGCAGAGACGGTTCGAAGCTCGCATGATCCCCCCTGGCTGCATGGGCCGAGCTTACACGCTGGCCCGCGGCCACCACCAGAGGCCACCGGGCGCCCCCGGGCCGGATGCGACATCGTTGCGGCCATGCCGGAGCTCCCGGACGTGACCGTCTACGTCGAGGCGCTCCGGCGCCACGTCGGCGAGCGGCGCCTCGAGCGCATCCGGCTGTCGGGGCCCTCGCTGCTGCGCAGCGTCGAGCCGCCGCTGGCCGAGGCCCACGGCCGGCGGGTCCTCGCCCTGCGGCGCCTCGGCAAGCGCATCGTGATCTCCCTCGAGGAGGAGCTCCACCTGGTGCTGCACCTGATGATCGCGGGCCGCCTGCGCTGGCGACCGCCCGGGGCCAGGCTCTCGCGGCGCACGGGCCTGGCGGCCTTCGACTTCGAGCACGGCTGCCTGGTCCTCACCGAGGCCAGCTCGAAGAAGCGGGCGATGCTGCACCTGGTGCGCGGCGAGGCGGCCCTGGCCGAGCACGACCCGGGAGGCCTGGAGCCATTCGACTGCGGCGAGGCCGACTTCACCGGCCGCCTGCGCTCGGGCAACCACACGCTGAAGCGCGCCCTCACCGACCCCCGACTCTTCTCCGGCATCGGCAACGCCTACTCGGACGAGATCCTGCACCGGGCCCGGCTCTCGCCGGTGCGGCGGACGGGCCAGCTCGACGACGCCGAGCTGGCGCGGCTCTTCCGCGCCACGCGCGAGACCCTCGCGGAGTGGATCGAGCGCCTGCGCGCCCAGGTCGGCGAGGGCTTTCCGGAGAAGGTCACCGCCTTCCGGCCCGAGATGGCCGTGCACGGCCGCTACGGCAAGCCCTGCCCCGGGTGCCGGGCCCCGGTGCAGCGCATCCTCTACGCCGAGAACGAGGTGAACTACTGCGCCCAGTGCCAGACCGGGGGTCGGCTGCTGGCCGACCGCGCCCTGTCGCGGCTGCTCAAGGCAGACTGGCCGCGCAGCCTGGAGGAGCTGGAGGAGCGTCGGCGCCTCCAGGCGGAGTGAGCGCTGGCGAGCCTGTCGAGCTGGCGCCATCGCGACCACACGCGCGGCAGCATCGCGACCTCGATCGCGGTGCTGGCGCTGCCCACCATGGTGGGCAGCCTGGCCGGCGGCGTGGTCTTCCAGCTGGCCGACCTGGCCTTCCTCTCCCGGCTCGGCGAGGCGCCGATGGCGGCCGTCCTGATCGTCAACCAGAGCCTGCGCCAGGTCCTCTTCATGCTGGCGATGGGCGTGGGCTTCGGCGCCCAGGCCCTGGTGGCCCGGGCGGCCGGGGCCGGTC
>CAZYOL010000193.1:0-8911 GCA_964649065.1 uncultured Spirochaetales bacterium | reverse complement strand
CGGTGACGATGATCCGAAGCTGCTCGCCGTAGACGTCGAAGAAGCCCTTCAGGAAATGCTTCCAACGCGGGTACTTGTGGAGCTCGTCGAACAAGACGCTCGGCACGCTTGCCGTCAGTCGATCCAGACCCAGCGCATCGACGAGAGCGGCCGAGCCCGACAGGAGCCGCTCCCGGTCGTCCTCGTTATCCCAGTTGACGTAGAAGTCCGCGTGCCCGCGGCAGGTCGTCGTCTTGCCCACCTGGCGAGGCCCGCTCACGAAGGCCATCTGGCGATGCCGCGACAGGTGCTCGTCGAGCAGGGCGTCGTAGATCCTCTTCGATCGAGCCATTCGACTATTGTGCGGTACATCGTAGGATGGTCAAGACCATTCTGCGACGAATCGTATTTTGGTCGGGGCTCCATGTCGTGCCCGAGACCTCGACGTGGCTGCGGGGCGGCTCTACCGAGAGAGAGGCCGTCGGAGTTCCGTCCCACCACCCAATCTCTGGGTCATCTGACCTCAAATCTAGGTGATCGGCCGATGCCGCCTCAGAGGCACCCGGTTCCGGCGTAAGTCCTTGATTTCATTGCATCGAATCCGGGTTCGATTCCCGCCGCCTCCACCAGGGGCCGTCTAGCTGTGACCAAGACGCCCACGCTCGGATACCCCCCACGCTTCGTAGCATCCCGAGTCCCCGTGCCTTCGGCGATCGCGGGCCAAGCTGACAACCAGCCCGGCAGATGTCCCGCTCCAGCCCACGGCGCGCCGCGAAGCTTGGAATCGCTCCGGGGACGGGTCTCATCCCCTAACGCCCCGCGCGATGTAGCATGCGCCTTCTTGAGCGGGATGACTCTCACAGATGCAGCCGAGAGAATCGCACTCGCCTCAGCGAGCTTGTGTTCGTTTCGTGAAACAAACCGGATGTCGAAGGTGGCTTTGGCATTCATGGCAGTCCTCATAGGGCGCGAGGCCCACCGATTCGCGTCTATTTCGTAACCAGCGAGAGGCTTCCGGCGGCTGCCCCGATGCGTACCGTCTGTCCCCACGCGAAGTCCAGGCAGTCGGTTTCGATCCCGTCACCGAAGACCACACCGCCCTCGTTCATCTCGGACGAGACCGAGAGCGCCTGGGAGGTCGAGAGGAGACCACTCGTCAGCTCCACGCCCGTGGCGACGCTCGGGAAAGCCTCACGGACGAAGAAGGCCAGGCTTCGGTCCGTCGGGCTGGGTAGTTCGAGCACGCTTCCGCGGGAGAGATTGATGGAGCGGGCCCAGCCCGTGGCTCCGGTCCCCGTCGCCACGATCAGGCCAGAGGAGGAGTGGCGTTCCTGCTGCTCCGCCACAGCCAGCCGGTAGCGCGCCGACTGGTGGCTGCGGTGGCCGACGAACACCTCGTTGAGAGCCAGGAGTCGCTGGCCGTCGTCGAGCTCGGCCTCCACCATGGTCCGGTGCTCGATGCGAACACGCGCGTGGGCGGCGGCGGGCATGAGGTCGGGCGCGGCGGCCGGAGCGTGAGGGACGAGGATCCCGTCGTACTCGTCCGGGAGCGGATTGATCCCGATGACGGGCTGGCCATCCAGGTACTTGGCGACGTTGGCCACCAGGCCGTCCTGTCCTACGGCCACGACGATGTCTTCGGGCTCGAACAGGAAGCGATCCAGGTCCCGGCGGTCGACCTGGGCGCGCCGCCACTTGGGCGGGATCGACTGCAGCACGAAGCCAAGGGCCTGCTGGAACCGGCGGTGGGAGGCCTCGATCTGCTCGATGTCCTCGCCTCGCGTTTCCAGGAAGAACTGAGCCTGCCCGCGCGTGGCGTGGCGCTCCAGGAGCGCCTCATACGGAGTGCTCCGGGTGACCACCATTACGCGCGGGACCGGCACCGCCATGGCTAGCTGCGAGCCTCGCGCTCGAGCCGCTGGGTGCCGGCTTCGACCAGGTTGGTCAGCAGGCCGCCCAGCAGGTCGGGCGTCAGGTTCAGGTGCTCGATGCGCTGCAGCTTGCCCGCGAGGCGCTGGGCGGCGAGGCCCAGGAGACGCTCGGTCGGGAAGTCGCGGTAGATGGCCATCCGCTCCTGCTCGGCCTTGACCTTCGCCTCCTCGACGAGGCCGATGCTCTCGGCCTGGGCTCGCGCAGCGATGCCGTTGCGATCGGCCTCGGCTTCGGCGGCGATGCGCGCCGCCTCGGCCGCGTCCGTCGCCCGCTTCTTCTCGTTCTCTCCGTGCTGGTTGATGAGGTTGGCTTCCCGGCGGGCCAGCTCGATCTGGTTCTGGAGCTCGTTCTCCTGGATCGCGCGCTCCTTCTCGACCGCCTCCGCGCGCCGGCGGAAGGTGGCCACGTCGGCTTCCTGCTGGATGGCTTCTCGGACCGGGATCTGAAGAGCCTTCTCCACCTCCGCGACCGGCTTCACCGCGCCAACCCGCACGGCGACCACGTCGAGTCCCATCTCCGCCATCCCCGCCTCCTCACGGAGCCCATCCCAGATGCGCTCGCGGATCTCGGCGACGCCCTCGGCGAGACCGTGACGCAGCGGGGTCTGCGCCAGGTAGCCAAGGGCGAACTGCTGGGCGAGCTCGGTGAGGAGCCCGGCCAGCTTCTCCAGGGGCTGCTTGAGGAGGACGCCCGTCCGCAGGTCGATGGCGAAGTCCACCCGCTCGGCGACCTTCCCCGGATCTATCACCCGGAAGGTGATCACTCCCTGCACCGTGGCGTCCTGGAAGTCCTGGGTCCGTCCGTGGAAGAGGAACGGAAGCTCCCGGTCGTCCATCGGGATCTCCGCGACGCTCGTGCTGAGCGGACGGAACCAGAATGCCAGGCCGCGGCCGCTCGCCACCTGCTTTCCGCGTCGGAAGCGCAGGATGTGGAAGCTCGGCTCTGCCCGAAGGTGTCTCAGGATCGGGTAGGTTCGGATCTCTGCCATGACTGCTTCCTTTCTGGACGCGCCGGCTCAGATGGCCGAGCGCTTCGTGAATCGATACAGCTCCGCCGGGCGGTGCCCGACCTCGGTCTCCCGCTCTCCGGTCGCCTCGAGAAGCCCGGAAGCGAGCATGCGCCGGCGGAAGGAATCCTTGTTCTGCGTGCACCCGAGGATCGTCTCGTGGACGGCCTGCAGGCGGCGCAGCGTGAACGTCTCGGGCAGCAGCTGGAAGCCGATCGGGGTGTAGTCGAGCTTCCCTCGGATCCGCTTCACGGCCATGCCGAGGATGTCAGCGTGGTCGAAGGCGAGGGGCAGCTTGCGGCGATCTCGACCGCGCACCTCGACGGGTCCCCCGGTCTCACCTTCCCAAGGGACTGCGACTCGGCCCAAGACGAGCTCGTGCGTCGCGTCGGGCACCAAACGGGCAGGGTCAACCAGTGCGTAGTAGGCGACCGAGATCACCCGCGTGCGCGGGTCGCGGTCCGGGGCTCCGAAGGAGTAGAGCTGCTCCAGGAATACGTTCGCGAGTCCGGCCTTCTGGACGAGCACGCGCTCAGCTGCACGGTCGAGAGATTCGTCCATCCGAACGAATCCCCCCGGCAGCGCCCAGCGGCCCTTGTGGGGATGCTCGGTCCGCTCGACCAGGGCGACCTCGAGCGCGCCCTCGCGGACCGTGAGGATCCCGACGTCGACCGCGAGCGAAGGGCGGTCGAAGGCCTTGGGGTCGTAGCCCGCCAGGAATTCCTGCTCTTCGCTGATGCTTCGCTCGTTGGACATCGATCGAATCCTTCAATGCATATAGCATATATGCAGAAAGCATTGAAGTAAAGCCCAGCCCTACGATTCACGAAATCTTATTTATTCCGGACGGATACGGATGAAGTTGCGCAGGCCTGCTGCGGCCGAAGCGCCTGCACCGCTACCGCGCAGTCCCCTCGCGAAGGGCTCGCCACTCGCGGCACAGGCTTCTCGCGGCTTCGGGCCAGGAGGGGTGTCGGAAGGAGAATCCGTGCCGCAGCAGAAGGCCCGGCACGACGCGGCGACTCTTCAGGATGAGTTCCGTCTCGGTCCTGAGGAACACGGCGCCGATCTCCAGCATCCACCGCGTCGCGGGAAGACCCAATCGGATGCCCCACGCCTCCCGGAGAGCGCGCATGAAGGCCGCGTTGGGAAGCGGCTCGGGGGACGCGATGTTCACCGGGCCTTCGATCTCTTCGTGATCGATCAGCCAGTGGAGGGCTCGCACGAAGTCCTCGTGATGCACCCACGAGACGTACTGGCGCCCGTCGCCCGCGGTTCCGCCCAGGCCGTGGCGGGCGAGTCCCAGCAACATGTCGAAGATGCCACCCGGATCGGCGCTCATGGTCATGGCCGAGCGCAGCTTGACCTTCCGCGTGTTCGGTACCTTCGCTTCGTCGAGGGCGCGCTCCCATGCGGTCGCGACGTCGATGCTGAAGCGCCAAGTCGAAGGGGCGCCCTCCTCGTGCCCTCCGAGGATTCCCGTCTCCTCGTCGTTGGCCGTGTCGTAGCGGTGCGCGTAGATGGTCGCGGTGCTGGCCTGGAGCCAGACGGGCGGGGGCTTCGAGCACTCCGCGATCGCCTCGCCGAGGACCCGGGTGGGCTCGAGGCGCGAATTCATGATCCGCTCCCGATTTCGCTCGTGATAGCGGCAGTTGACGGTGTGGCCGGCGAGATTCACCAGCACATCGGCACCGTCGACGGCGTCTACCCACGCGCCGAGGCTCCGTCCGTCCCAGCTCACGGTGGCCCAAGGCGCCGGACGAGGTGCGCGGGTCAGGACGACCACCTCGTGTCCGTCTTTGGTGAAGGCGCGACACAGGATCGAGCCGACCTGCCCCGAGCCACCCGGAATCACGATCTTCATCGAGGCCCCTTTCTGGCGAAGCCTTCATCGCCTGCTTCGGGTTTCGCGCGCGTCCCGTAGCTGCTCTTGATCAGCGCGATCAGAGCCATGGCCGCCTGCTGGTTTTCGAGGACCTCACGCCCGATGCGATCCACGGTGGTGAGGTAGTCGGCCACGGATCGGAGCTTCTCCGCCTCCGCGGGCGGCGCCGCACTGGCCAGCGCATCAAGCGCCTCAAGGGCGCTCCCCACGACCGGGTCGAACTCGCGGCGTTTGCGCTCGCGGGCGATCGCAACCATCTGGTCGAACAGGTCGCCGCGGCTCTCGTAGTACTCGCGGCGATCTCTCGGTCGCGGGACTCGCTGCACGACCCCCCAGGCGCGCAGCTCCTTCAGACACATGCTGACGTTTCCGCGACTGATGCCGAGGAGCTCCGAGATCTCGGAAGGGCTGAGGGGTTCGCCCGCCGTGATGAGCAGCGCGCAGACGCGCGCCGTGGAGGGGCTGAAGCTGAACAGGGAGGCCATCGACGTCCACGCGTCCAGGAACCTCTCGCGGTCGGGCCCAATAGATTTCTTGAAGTTCAATAGTTTCAGAAATCGCGAAAACGGTCAAGCAGGGACGGTTGACGCCGATCCCAGGTATAGTTTATTGTTTGGTCACACAACCTAAAAACATGCCCAGACCACAGAACACCGAAGAGAGAAAGCGCCAGATCGTCGCCGGCCTGGCGGAGGTGATGGCCGAGCGTGGCTACGCGAAGGCCACCGTGCAGGCCATCGCGCGGGCGGCGGGCCTGAGCCCGGGGCTCGTCCACTACCACTTCGAGAGCAAGCAGCACATCCTGATCGCCCTGATCGAGACGCTGGCCGAGACCGTTCGCGCCCGGCTGCGCGCCGCGGAAGCCAGCCCGGAGCATCGCCTACAGGCCGCGATCGATGCGCTCGTGGGTACCCGCGCCGGCGTCGAAGCCCGCGCCGTCGCGTGCTGGGTGGTGATCGGTGCCGAGGCCGTGCGCGAGCCCGCCGTTCGCGACCTCTACCAGGCGGTGATGCAGCAGCTCATCGCAGAGTTCGAGGGGATCCTCCGGGAGGCGATGCAGAAGCAGGGAGGATCAGGCGCCATCGCGCCTTCGGCTGCCGTGGCGTTGGTTGCCTCCATCGAAGGCTTCTTCCGGCTGGCCGCTGGCGCCCCGGCCTGCGTACCGCCCGGGAGCGCAGCCGCCTCCGTCCGCCAGATCGCCGACGCTTTCGTGGCAGCAGACGGAAGAGGGCGGTGATGGGTGCGGTCTTTCGGCTCTCGAGTGGTCGCATCTGCGTATTGCAGAACCCGTCGCTCCCGTTTCTGGCGCACTACCACGTCCTCGCGTTCCCCCGCGAGCAGGGAGCAGCCTCGGAAGCGGAGACCGAAGAGGTCTTCCTGCTGGCCAACCGCAAGGCCCGCGAACTCGGCCGCAGGTACTTCGGCGACGAGGAGTGCTTCAGCATCATCTACAACGCCGGTCGCACCCGTCGGAAGCCCTGGCTTCACGTCCACATCCTCCCCACGCGGAACGTCGGCGCCAAGCGCCTCGCCTTCCTGGCGTTCTTCCTCAAGAACGTGCTTCGTCGGGTCCTGGGGCGAGGGGCTGGGAGGTCGTCAGTCGAGGTCGAGGTGTGGCCTCTATGATCGACATCGAGCTGCTGCGTTGTCGTTGGTGTGAGCTCTGGCGCGCGCTCGGGGCGCGGAGGCTTCCCGAGAGGGTATTCGACGAGCTGGTCGAAGCCTACGAGCAACCCCACCGCGCATACCACTGCCTCGATCATGTGATCGACTGCCTACAGGTAATCGATACGGCGAGATCAGAGGCAGATCATCCCTGCGAGGTGGAGGCCGCGATCTGGTTCCACGATGCGATCTACGACCCGGCGAGAGGGGACAATGAGCTCCGCAGCGCCGACTGGGCTTCTCGGGTGCTTCGCGACGCCGGCATCGACGCCGCGACCAGCGAACGCATCCAGCGACTCATCACCTCCACCAGCCACGACGAACCTGCGGATTCACGAGACGCGCGACTTCTTGTGGACGTCGATCTGTCCATCTTGGGCAGGGATCCATCGAGCTTCCTCGCATACGAGGACCAGATCAAGCGGGAGTACGCCTGGGTTCCCGACCACGTCTTTCACACCCGTCGCGCGGACCTGCTCGAAGGCTTCCTGGCGCGGAAGCCGCTCTATCTCACCCCGGCACTCAGGCAGCGCCTCGAGTCGCAGGCCCGGACCAATCTCGCTGAGGCGATCGAGCGCCATCGCAGAGCGAGCGCCGCGAACGGCTAGAGGGCGTGGGAAGAAAACCTCACAATATCCGCTAGCTAGATGACTCTCTTGCGAGGGCGGTCCCCAGGTAGATGCGCTGAGGAGCTGTCGCCCTGTCTGAACCCATGTGATGGCGCTAAGATCTACAGAAATCTATAGAATCGTAGGGAAACCATGAAAAAGGAAAGCCAGATCTCAGCCGTCGTCTCGGAGACGACCCGGGAGCTCTTGGAGCGTCATGTGCGCGCGACGGGTGTGAAGAAGGGGTACCTGGTCGAACAGGCCCTGCGTCACCACCTCCAGGCGCTGCAGGAGCTACCGGCGGACGTGATCGTCCACCCGAAGCTGGTCGTGACCCGGAAGTCAGGCGAGGCGATCATGAAGGAGGTCCAGAAGGCGAGGCCGACGGAGCCGCTGCGCGAGCTTCTCCGCGATGGAGATTAGGGCGCTCCGCGAGGAGGACGACCGCTCGCAGTTCCATTCCGGCGACCCAGACCTCGATCGCTTCTTCCACCGCTTCGCAGGCCAGAACCAGTTCCGCCACTACGTGGGCGTGACCTACGTCGCGGTGGACGAGGGCAGGGTCCTCGGCTTCGCGACGATTGCGGCAGGCCACATCGAGATCGAGGACGTTCCCGCAGCGACGCGCAAGAAGCTGCCTCGCTATCCCCTGCCGGTACTTCGACTTGCCCGCCTGGCCGTGGACCAGGAGGCCCGCGGCCAGGGACTCGGCCGCCGGCTCCTGCGGTTCGTCCTCGAGCTCGCCGTCCAGATGGCCAACGACTACGGCTGCATCGGGGTCTGCGTAGACGCGAAGCCGGACGCCGTGGAGTTCTACGAGCGGTACGGCTTCGGCTCCATCGACGTGGTCGAGGGCCAATCCGACGCGCGCCCGGCCCCCATCCCGATGTTCCTGGCACTTCGCGCCATCCGAGAGGCGCTGGAGGGCGGCTGACACGGGACTCCCGCAGAGGAGCATGACTTGCAGCTTGTCTTCGTCGACACGGAAGAGCCAAACCCTACACCGACCGGCTGGACGCTTCGCGAGTTCGGCGCGGTGGACTTCGAGTCGCGCCGTGCCTTCCACGGGCAGGACTCCTCACGCCAGACGTTCGAGGCCTTCAAGACGTGGCTCGAGAGCCTCGGCCCTGAGCGCAAGGTCTTCGTGTCGGACAACCCCGCGTACGACTGGGCGCCGATCCATTTCCACTTCCAGCTGTACTTCGGGGAGAACCCCTTCGGCCACTCGGCCCGGCGGATCGGCGACTTCTACGCCGGGCTCGTCGGTGACTTCCGCCGCTCCTCCGAGTGGAAGCGCCTCCGGATCACGAAGCACGACCACCACCCCGTGAACGATGCGATGGGCAACGTCGAAGCGTTCGCGCGGATGCTTGCGGGGGAGCGGGTCAAGCCCGCCAGGGCGCGCCCGTGCGCGCACTGCCCGTCGCCGGAGCTGCACGACGACTGACGGCCGCCGACGACCTGCTGGAGGAACATCGGAGGAACATCCGGTACCGCGAAAAGTCAATGATTTCAAATGTTTTTGTCGATCGGACGCGGGTTCGATTCCCGCCGCCTCCACCAATTTCTCAACGAAGCGCTGCACCGACACGTCCTGCTGCACGACGGCCCGCGCTCAGCCTGGACTCTCCCAGCGCAGCCCCGGAAAGCGAGCAAAGTCCGAATCGAAGGTGAGGACGCTGGCGCCGTGCGCCAGGGCGATCGCCGCGATCCAGGCGTCGCTGGTGAGGTCGCCTCCGGTTCCTGCGCCGCGCAGCAGCTCGGACCACAGGCGCGGGTGCTCCTCGGTCTCCTGCACGACGCGTACGTTGGCGTGATCGAGCCAGCCGTCGACGA
>CAZYOL010000192.1:0-8956 GCA_964649065.1 uncultured Spirochaetales bacterium | reverse complement strand
GGGGTTGGGGGCGTGAGCTGCGCTCGGCTGCGCCGCGCTGCGCGCCGCCGGGGGCGGCTTGCGGCCGGGAGCCCCTTCCGGGGGCGTCCGCCGTCATGGGCGGGGCAGGCCGGGCGGGAGGGCCGCCGGGTCGAAGCGCTCCGGTCCTTCCAACGTGGCCTGGGGGAAGGTGCAGTAGAGGGCCGAGACGATCCCCGCCGGTCGGTCGTTGCCGCTCTTGCCGAGGCCGCCGAAGGGCAGCCGGCCGCTGGCTCCGATGGTTCCCCGGTTCCAGTTGAGGAGGCCCGTGCGCACGCGGCCGACGCAGTGCTCGAAGGCCTGGCGGCGGGCGCTGAAGATCGACGCCACCAGCCCGTACTCGGAGTCGTTCACCGCCTCGACGGCCTCGTCGAGATCCGCCACCTCGTAGAGCGCCGCCTCGGGGCCGAAGATCTCCTCGCGCTGCACCGCCGCCTGCTGGGCGAGCGATGCGAAGCGCACCAGCCCGGCGCCCAGATAGGGCGGCGGGAGCTCGCTGCCCGCCGCGAGAAGGCGCTCGCCGCCGGCGCGCTCGGCTTCTGCTCGCAGGCGGCAGACCTTCGCGTGGGCCGCGGCGTGGATCAGCGGGCCCATGAAGACCCCGGGCTCGAGCGGCGGGCCCGCGCGCACCCCGGCCAGCACGCGCAGCAGCGCCTCGGTGAACTCCTGCAGCCGGCTGCGGTGCACGAAGAGCCGGCTGGCGCTGGAGCAGCGCTGGCCCGTGGTGGCGCAGATCGAGACGGCCGTCTCGGCCACGGCCAGCTCCAGATCCGCGTCGGCGTCCACCACGATGGCGTTCCTCCCGCCCATCTCGAGGGCCAGCAGCTTGCCGGGCTGGTCCAGGGTGGCCTCGCTCAGCGCGCGGCCCACGGCGTAGGAGCCGGTGAAGAGCACCGCGTCGACCTCGGGGTGGGTGGCCAGGCGGCGCCCCACCTCGGCGCCGCCCTGCACCAGGCCGACGACGCCCTCGGGCAGGCCGGCGCGGCGCAGCAGCGCCAGCAGCCGCTCGCCGCAGGCCGGGGCCCACTCGCTGGGCTTGAGCACCGCGGTGTTGCCGGTGGCCAGCGCGGGGACCAGGTGGCCGTTGGGCAGGTGCAGCGGGAAATTGAAGGGGCCGAGCACGGCCAGCACGCCGCGCGGGTGGAAGCCTGCGCGGGCTCCGGGCCCGGCCTCGATCGGGGCGACGCAGCGCAGGCCCTCGTCGAGGCTGGCCTCGACCTTGGCCGGCAGCAGCCGCGCCTCGCCGCGGGCCTCCCACAGGGCCTTGCCCACCTCGCGGGCCACGAGCCGGGCCAGCGCGTCCTCCTCGTCGCGGGCCAGCTCGGCGAAGCGTCGCAGCACGCGCGCCCGGGCCTCGAAGCCCGCGTCGCGCCAGCCGGGGAAGGCGCGGCGCGCCGCCACCACCGCGGCGTCCACGGCAGCCTCGTCGGCCACCGGAAAGACCCCCAGCTCGTCTTCCGGGTCGGCGGGCGAGACGCTGCGCAGCTCCTCGCTCACGGCAGCGGCGTCAGGTGGACGGTGTCGCCGCCGGCCACCCCCAGGGCCTCGCGGTGCTCCTTCGAGATCTGCGGCGCCTCCTCGTCGTCGAGGAAGACCACGGTGGCGCGGAAGCCCAGGCTGCCCTCGGCGCAGAGCAGGGCCGGCGGCCCCGGGCCCCGCGCCACGCCATCCGGCGCCGTGGCCGGCAGCACCAGCTCGCGTCGGTGGCGTACCGAGGCGATGGTGCTGAGCGCGGCGCCGTAGTAGGGCCCGCCGTCGAAGGGGTCGACCTGCTCCAGATACTGGAAGCCCAGCTTCTCGAGGATGCGCACCGCCGCCGGGGCGCCGGTCTGGCCGATCATGGCCTGCACGGCGCTGGGAAACAGCGTCGTGTAGACGGGGTCGCGGGGGAAGAGGTCTGCGATGAAGCGCTTGTCGCGGGCCGAGAGCCGGTCGGCCTCCCGGTAGCTCAGCCCGGTGAAGCGGGCGCCGAAGGCGTCCCAGAGCAGATTCTCGCCCGGCGCCTCGAAGGGTGAGAGCATCTCCGCGATCACCTCGCGCTCGAAGCACTCGGGGTGGATCGACATGTAGGCGAAGCGCACGACCGAGAGCGCCTTGCCGTGTTGCTCCGGGTGGCTGCGGTGGGCGGGGTCGAGGATCAGGCCGCCCACCTCGGTGGGGCCGTCCTCCGTGGAGCGCAGCACCAGCTTGGTGTGCACGAAGCGCTTGCCCAGCTCGGCGCTGCGCCGCTCCTCGTGGGTCAGCTCCAGCCAGAAGTAGGGCCAACCGGCGCGGCCGTGCTTCGCCATCACGGCCGAGGTGCCGAGGCAGCGGCCGGTCTCGCGATCCTCCAGCACGAAGACGTAGATGCGCTCGCACCAGTCGGCGATGCGCCCGTCGAAGGAGCGCAGCGAGGTGTCGAGGCGCTCGGCCAGGAAGTCGCGATCGGCGGGGAGATTGAAGGAATCGAGCTGGGCGGCCAGCGTTACGAGGGCATCGAGGTCGCCCTCTGCGATCGGCCGCAGGATCAGCACCGGAGCCCGTGCTCGTCGGCGACCTGGCGCAGCGCCTTCTCGAGAATGGTGAAGCCGGACTCCAGCTCCTCGTCGGTCACGTTGAGGGGCAGCAGCATGCGGATGCGGGTCGGATTCGAGCCGGCGCTGAAGAGCAGCAGACCCTGCTCGAAGGCCGCCCGCAGCGTCGCCCCGGCGAGCTTCGGCGAGCCGTCGAAGGGGACGAAGGCCTGCATCGAGCCGATGCCCGTGCGGGCCCCGACGGCCTGCGGCAGGCGCCGGCGCAGCGCGTCGATGCGTCGCTCGACCCGGCGCTCCAGCAGCGCCACCCGGCCCTCGGGGCCCAGGTAGCCGTCCTGCTCCAGGCGCTCGATGATGCGGGTGCCCACCGCCATGCCCACGCTGGAGCCGGCGTAGGTGCCCGCGAGCAGCACGCTCTTCGGGTTGTAGGCCTTCGAGAACAGCACCGCGCTTCCCTGCAGCAGCTTGCCCGCCGTCGCTACGTCGACGTGCTCCTCGAGGCCGAGGCGGCGGAAGGCGAAGAGCTCGCCGGTGCGGGCGAAGGTCTGCACCTCGTCCACCCAGACCGCCACGCCCGCCTCGCGGCAGCGCCGCATCAGCGCCTCGAAGAAGGCGGGCGGCGCGGTGTCGAAGCCCCCCTCGCCCTGGACCAGCTCGAAGAGCATGGCGGCGATGCGGCCCGGGTAGCGCGCCAGGTGGGTCTCCAGGGCCGCGAGGCTCTTCTCGGTGGAGGCCTCGTCCTGCGGATCGTAGAAGGGCACGTAGAGCGTGCTGCCGCGCAGGGGCAGGCCCTCGCGGAAGGCGGGCTTGTCGGTGATCTCCGCCAGCGCCAGCGTGCGGCCGGCGAAGCCGCGCGAGAAGGCCAGGATGCGATCGGCGGGTGCGTGCTTGTGGAGCACCAGCTTGAGGGCGTTCTCGTTGGCCATGGCCCCGGAGAGCGACAGCCAGACGTGCTCCAGCCGGGGTCCGGCGTGGCGCAGCAGGGCGCGCGACAGGCGCAGATACTCGGCGCCGGGCAGCAGGTGGCCCTGGAAGACGCTGTCGGCGGCCGCGGCCACGACGGCGGGCTCCAGCAGGTCCGCATCCGCGTGGCCGAAGCCGTAGACCCCGATGCCGCCGATGAAGTCGAGCAGCACGCGCCCGTCGGCCAGCCGCACGCGGGCGCCGCGCCCGCCGCCGGCCATCAGGGCCGGGAAGGGCAGGGGGCGGCCCCGGCGCCGCTCCAGCTCTCGCACCGCGCGCGCGTAGCCCTTGGGCGTGAGAGCCCGCCCGGCGGCCTCCTCCGCGACGGCCGAGACCAGGGCCCGGGCGGCGGCCCGCACGGGCTCCGCGTCCAGGAGGCCGTCGATCGGGCTACCCTTCCGGCGACGCACGACATCCAGCGTATCGGCCGCCTCTCCGGGGGGCTTGCGCGTGGCCCCGGTTCGGCCGATCCGGCTCCTGCTGGCCGGAGCCCGCCCGGTCGGAGAAGGCCTCGCGGAACGCTCGGAGCGGAAGGGCTCGCAGAGGGCTGGAACAGCCTGTAGGGACTCTCCCTCGCAGAGGCGGACTCTCCCTGGCGGAGGTGGCTTGGCGCTACGCACCCCCAACGATCGGCCCCGACACCGGCGCTCCCGGCGCGCCGAGCGCTGGACCTCGCACATGACCGAGCCGCACCTGTGCCTGCTGCGCGCGCCGGACAGGGCGCGGCCCACCGAGCCCATGGCGCGCGAGCTGCGCGTCGCGACCTACAACGTCCACCGCTGGACGGCGCCCAGCACGCGCAACCCGGATCCCGAGCGCGCCAGCTCGGTGATCTCCGAGCTGGAGGCCGACGTCATCGCGCTCCAGGAGGTGATGCGCCCGCACGAGGGCCCCGACCCGGTCGTGACCCTGGCCGAGAGCCTCGGCCTGCACGTCACCTTCGCCGCGACCCGCTTCCACAAGCGCGGCGAGCTCGGCAACGCGATCCTGTCCCGCTGGCCGCTGGCCGGTGTCTCGATGCTCGACCTCTCCTACTCGCGGCTGGAGCGCCGCGTCGCCGTGGCCGCGCAGTTCCACTCCGAGGAGCGGGTGCTCGACGTGGTGGCCACCCACCTGGCCCTCGGGGATCGCACCCGTCACCGCCAGGTACGCGCCCTGCTCGACCACCCCCAGGTGCAGCGCGGGCCCACCATCCTGATGGGAGACATGAACGCCTGGCGCAACTGCCGGGCCGTGCGCGCGCTCGACGACGAGCTCGACAGCCATCACAACCGGGCCTGGCCGGCCTCCTTCCCGGCGGCGCGCCCGGTGCTCTCGCTGGACCGCATCTACACCCGCGGCGGGCGCATCCTCGAGATCGGAGCCCACAAGAGCCCGGAGGCGCGCCGGGCCTCGGACCACCTGCCGGTGGTCGCGAGGGTGCAGCTGCCCGAGGGCGGCTGGGAGATCTGAGCCGCCCGGCGCGGCGCTAGATGCGGATGCCCCGCCAGGCGCCGGACTGGAAGCGCCAGGCCAGCACGGCCGCCTGAGCGGACACCGACAGCGTGCCGCCGACCCAGGCGCCGGTCAGTCCGAAGCCCAGGCCCACGCCCAGCGCGTAGGCCAGGGGGATGAAGATCCCCCAGCCGAAGGCGGTCTCCACCAGGAAGGGAAAGCGCGTGTCGCCGGCGCCGCGCAGCGCGCCCTGGCTGATGATGGCGACTGCGTCGCAGAGCTGGAACAGGGCGCCCAGCAGCAGCAGGGGGCGCCCCAGGGCCACCACCCGGGGATCGTCGGTGAAGATCCTCAGCAGCGCGCCCGGGATCGTGACGAAGAGCACCGCCACGCCCAGGCCGAGGAGCAGGCCCAGCGCCAGCGAGGAGCGGAAGCTCCGGTCGGCGGCGGCCGGGTCCTCGGCCCCGACGTAGCGCCCCACCAGCGTCGACGCCGCCACCGAGATGCCGATGGCCTGCATGAAGGACATCGAGAGGATCATCACGAAGGCCTGGCTCGCTGCCATCGAGGCGTCGCCCATGCGCGCCACGAAGGTGGTGAAGAAGGCGAAAGAGGTCATACCGACGAACCACTGGCCGCCGATGGGGATGCCGGTGCGCAGGAAGCGCCGGATCTGGGGCCAGGACGGCGCCACCGGCCGCGTGCGGTAGCGGGCTCTCACGCGTCCCCGGGCCAGGGCCAGCAGCAGCGCCAGCGCCGCCACCGCGTCGGCCACCGCCGTGGCCGTGCCCGCGCCGGCCACGCCCCAGGCGGGCAGCCCCAGCTCGCCGAAGATCAGCCCGTAATCGAGCACGACGTTGACGAGGTTGGCGAGCAGCGTCACGAAGAGCGGAGTCAGCGTGTCGCCGATGCCGCGGAAGAAGGACTGCAGCGTCATCACCGCGGCGAAGATCACGTCCCCGGGCAGACGCGCCAGCAGGTACTGGGTCGCGTTGGCCTGGAGCTCCGCCGAGGGCCCCGCCCAGGCGACCAGGGCCGCCAGTGTCGGGGCCAGCACCAGCCCGCAGAGGGCCGCGCCGGGCAGCACTCCGCAGAGGGCCTGCCAGATCCACGCCCCGCAGCGCTCCGGGTGCCCGGCGCCGTCGGCCTGGGAGACGAAGGTCTGGAGGGCGCTGCCCGATCCGTGGAAGAAGGAGAAGATCGTCCACACCCAGACCCCCGAGAAGCCGACGGCGGCCAGCTCGGTGCTGCCGAGGCGTCCGACCATGGCCGAGTCCACGACGCCCATGGTCGTGGCCGAGAGCTGGGTCAGGACGACCGGATAGGCGAGCGCGGCGATCTCGCCGAGACCGCCGCGGCGCGAGTGGACGGGGAGATCGGGATTGGCTTCGGTGCTGGAGCTCATGTCCGAGTCCCTGAAACGCCGGAGGCCACGATCGCGCTGCGCGTCCGTGGCCTCCGGTGGCGTTCCGAGCTCGGGTGGAGTCAGGTACGGACGAGAGCTCCCAGGGTCGCGACGCGCTGCGGCGCGACGCCTGCGCAGTACGGCCCCTCGCTGGGGAGGGGCGCGGGAGTGAAGGGTGCGGCTCTCATCGGCTGGCCTCCGGCGCATATCGATACCACGCGCACCGGGGCGCGGCAAACCGCCGCGCTTGCGATGCCCGTCGGGGGGCAGTACACCGGTGCGTAGCATGGGAGACGGCGATCGCCGCGAGAAGCTGACCTTCAGCGAGCGCGACCGCCTGCTGCGGGAGCGCCGCTCGGGCCACGACGGCCGACCTCGGGACGCGGGCGCCCAGGCGCGCGAGGCCGCCGCCACGCAGCGCTACCTCAAGGAGCTGGACGAGATGTTCACTCCGGGCGGAGCCGAGGCCGAGCGCCTGGCGGGCGAGGTCCGCGCGGCCCACGGGACGCCGCAGCTGGCGGGGGCCTGCCGGGCCTACCTCGAGCAGGTGGGCAGGCCGGCCGACGCCAAGCTCCTCTCCCTCTTCCTCGACTGCGGCGATCCCGGTCTGATCGTCGCAGCGCTCGAGGCGCTGCGGGAGAGCGCGTCGGCCCCGGCCCCGGCGTCCTCGTCGGGGCTGCGGCGTCAGGTGCGCATGCTGGCGGAGGACTCGAACGACGCCATTGCCGAGGCCGCCGAGGAGCTGCTCGAGCTGCTCGAGGCCTAGGCTGCCGACGGGCGCTCGCTTGCCGCCTCCAGAGGCCTCCAGTACCGTCGCAGCATGTCCAACGAGGTGGAGCGCAGGGCACTCGCCAGCTACCTCGAAGAGCACAACCTCAAGCACACCAAGCAACGGGACGCGATCCTCGAGGTCTTCCTCGAGGCCAAGGGGCACGTGACGAGCGAGGACCTCTACGCCCAGGTCCGCGAGCTGCACCCGAGCATCGGCTACACGACCGTCTACCGCACGATGAAGCTCCTGTGCGATGCCGGCCTCGCCACCGAGAACACCTTCGACGACGGCGTCACCCGCTACGAGATCGGGCACAGGCACCACGACCACCTGGTCTGCGTCAAGTGCGGAAAGATCATCGAGTTCGAGTGCGCGATGATCGAGAACACCCAGGAGGAGATCGCGGCCCGCTACGGCTTCCGCGTGCTCCGCCACCGCCACGAGCTCTACGGCCACTGCGAGGCCTGTCGGGAAGACGACTAGCCGACGCCCGGCCCCGCCTCCCGCCGAGATCCCCCTCTGGATCGGCTCGCATTCCCCGCGGGGCCACTCGCCCGGACCCTGTGGCTGCAGTCCCGACTCGGCTCGCTCGAATACTCGGAGCCGACCCGCGGCAGCTTCGACGTCACGATCGGGCCGCTGGTGTCGCTGTGGATCGAGGCCGCGCAGCGCGATCGCCTGCCCCTCCCCGAAGAGCTGGAGGGGGCCCGCGCGCGTAGCGGCGCCCGCTGGGTCGAGGTGATCGGCCCCGATCGGGTGGCCCGGCCAGCGACTGACCCGCGAGCGCCAGGCGCTGGTGGTGGCTCCGGATGCGAGCCTGGCCGAGGCGCTCGGCAAGGCCCTGCTGATCCTCGGAGAAGGGGAGGGCATCGAGCTGCTGAGCGGCCTGGACGGCTGCGAGGGCATGCTGGTCGACGCGACGGGGCGGAGCTGGTCGACGCCCGGCTGGCAGGCCGCGGTGGCCTTCGAAGCCCTGACGCGGAACTGAGTCGTCCCGCTCAAGCCCGCGCCGGATCCGGCCGATCCTCCCCGAATGGCCGTGCCCGATCTCTCCTGCCCGGTCTGCCAGGCGGACCTGCCGCTGGCTGGCGACGAGCGCGCCGGAGAAGACGTCTACTGCACCTACTGCGGGGCTCCCTGCCGCCTGACCAAGGCGGCCAGCGAAGAGGGCTGCGCTCTCGAGGAAGACTTCTAGGCCCCGCCGCGCGGGTCTAGCTCTGGTACTCGACCAGCCGCTCGTGCAGGTCCCGCAGGCGCGGAGCCTGCCGATCCTTGTCCGAGAGCAGCGGGCTGGCGACGGGCCAGGGGATGTCGAGGTCCGGGTCGTCCCAGGCCACCGAGAGCTCGTCCTCGCGGTGGTAGACCTCGTCGCACTTGTACTCCACCTGGGCCACGTCGCTGGTGACGCAGAAGCCGTGCAGGAAGCCCGCCGGCACGAAGAGCTGGCGCCGGTTGACCGCCGAGAGCTCGGCGCCCACGACCTCGCCGAAGTGCGGGGAGCCCTTGCGGGCGTCGACGGCGACGTCGAAGACGCTGCCCTCGACGACCCGCACCAGCTTCGCCTGGGCGCGGGGATGCTGGGCGTGGAGCCCGCGCAGCGTCCCGTGGATCGACAGGGAGTGGTTGTCCTGCACGAAGCGCTCGGGCAGGCCCTGCTCGGCGTAGCGGGCGGCCTGGTAGCTCTCGTAGAAGAAGCCGCGGGCATCGCGGTGGAGCCTGGGCTCCAGGATCAGCACGCCCGGGATCGCCGTCTGCAGCACCTTCACCGGGGCCGACGCTCCTCCTGGGCGAGGCGCAGCAGGTACTGGCCGTAGCCGGTCTTCTCCATGGACTTGCCGAGCTGCTCGAGCT
>CAZYOL010000191.1:0-9049 GCA_964649065.1 uncultured Spirochaetales bacterium | reverse complement strand
CGCTGCCGCGAGCCGCCGAGGTCCCGAAGAAGGCGAGGTTGTCCTGGTCGGAGAGCCCCGCCTCGCGGTCCAGCACCAGCCCGGCCTCCTTCTCCTGGGGCAGGGACTCCCCCGTGAGGGTGAAGTCGTTCGTGGCGAACTCGCGGCTCTCGATCAGGCGCAGGTCGGCGGGCACCGCATCGCCGGCCTCCACGAAGACGATGTCGCCCGGCACCAGGTCGGCCTCTTCCACCTCGCCGGTGGCGCCGTCCCGGATCACCGTGGCCTGGGCGCGCATCACGTCGCGCAGGCGCTCGAGCAACCGGTCGGCCTTGTACTCCTGGTAGAAGCCGATGGCGGCGTTGACCAGGATGATCGCAACGAGGATGCTCGCCCCGCGCAGATCGTCGAGGTAATACGCGAGCCCCGCGGCTACCACCAGGACCGCGATCAGCAGGTCGCGGAACTGGTTCAGGAGCAGCTGGTAGAGGGGCCGGCGCCCATCCTCGTCCACCGCGTTGGGGCCGAAGCGCGCCCGGCGCCGCGCCGCCTCGGTGGAGGAGAGACCCTGCTCCGGATCGCTGCGAAGCTCCTCCAGCACCTCCGCCGCCGAGAGGCGCGAAGCATGGGTCTCGAGGGTCAAGCCGTCGCTCATGGTCGCAATCCTGTCATCGAGCGCAGGGGGCCACCTGCCCTCGCATGCTTCGCGCACGGCCCGCCTCGCCGTCCGGCCCAGCTTCGGAGCGCCGGCCCGCGAGCCCGGCCTTCGCGCAGCACGGGGGCGTCGTGGCCTCGGGCGCGCCCTCAGACGCCGGACGCTGCCGCGCCGGGCCCAGGCGCGGGGACCCATCCGACGACCCCGCTCCGGCGCTCCTGCTTCTCGCTCGCGAACAGCGAGTACAGGACCGGCACCGCGACGAGCGTGAAGAGCGTACCGATGATCATGCCACCGACGAGAACGAAGCCGATCGAGTTGCGCGCACCGGCGCCCGGTCCCGAGACCAGGACCAGTGGCAGATGGCCGACGACCGTCGCCAGGGTCGTCATCAGCACGGGACGCAATCGCACCATGGCCGCCTCCTTGGCCGCGTCGAGCCGGCCCAGGCCGCGCTCCTGGAGGTCGTTCGCGAACTCGACGATCAGAATGCCGTTCTTGGCCACCAGACCGACGAGCGTGACCAGTCCGATCTGCGTGAAGACGTTGATGGTGGCGAAATTCGTGAAGGTGAAGACGAGAGCTCCCGACAGGGCGAGCGGCACGGACCCGAGCAGCACCACGAGCGGATCGCGAAAGCTCTGGAACTGCGCCGCCAGCAGCAGGTAGACCGCAAGGACCGAGACCCCCAACACGCTGGCCAGGCTCTGCCCCTCCTGGCGGATCTGGCGCGACTCGCCGGCGTAGTCGATCGAGTAGCCCGCGGGCAGGATGCCCGAGGCCGCCTCTTCGAGCACCCGGAGGCCCGTTTCCTTGGTGGTCCCGGGCACGAGCCCGCCGAAGACGCGGAACGCGTTCAGCTGCTGGAAACGGCCCAGGGCGCGGGGCGCCGTCTCGTCGACCAGACGCGCCAGCGACGACAGCGGCAGCAGGTCGCCGGCAGGCGTCCGGATCCGGATGAGGTCGAGCGTGGCCGGCGAGAGCCGCAGCTCGTCCTCGAGCTGCGGGATGACCTGGTAGGACCGGCCCTCGTAGTCGAAGCGGCTGACGTGTGCACCGGAGAGGAAGACGCCGAGCTGCTCGGCGACGTCTGCCGGCGTCATTCCGAGATCGGCGACGCGGTCCCGGTCGATCTCCAGGCGGCTCCCGCCACGGTCGATCTTGAGGTCGGTATCGGCGAAGATGAAGCTGCCGCTCTGCTCCGCGGCCCGGACCAGCGCCTCGGCGTGGGGCAGCATGCGTTCCGGGCTCGCCGTCGACAGGACCACCAGCTCGACGTCGTAGTTGCCCGCGTTGGGCAGCGTCGAGGGCAGGATCGGGAAGACCCGAATGCCCGGCTGCCGGCTCACCGAGAAGAAGACCGTCTGCAGGAGCTCGGGCGCGGTGACGTCGCGCTCCTTCCACGGCACGAACTCCAGGCCGCCGAAGCCGCCCTCCGGCGTGCGGACCGACCAGACGTAGTCGCCGCCCTCGGTCTCGAGCAGCCGCTCCACCGTCTCGTTGGCGTACTGGACCGTGTACTCCAGCGAGGCGTCGGGCGCCGACTGCAGCACGACGTTGATCGAGCCCTGGTCCTCTACCGGGGCCAGCTCGCGCAGGGAGAACAGATACAGGAGGGGCGCGACGGCAATGGTGGTGCCCGCGAACAGCAGCACCGGCCCGCGATGGACGAGCGCGGCATCGAGCACCGGCCAGTAGACCCTGCGGATGCGCTCGAACACGCGCGCCGAGATCTTCGCCATCGCCCCCCGGTCCTCCTCGCTGGCGAGCGCCGCGCTCATCGCCGGCGAGAGCGTCAGTGCGACGACCCCAGAGACGATCACCGCCATGGCGAGGCTGAAGGCGAACTCCTCGAAGAGCGCGCCGGTGAGGCCGCCGAGGAAACCGATCGGGGCGTAGACCGCGGCCAGGGTGACGGTCATCGAGATGATCGGGAAGAAGAGCTGCCGGACGGTCAGGAGCGCCGCCTCCGCCCTGGGCATGCCGTCGCGCACGTGGCGGACGGTGTTCTCGACGACGACGATGGCGTCGTCCACCACCAGGCCCACGGCCAGTACGATGGCGAGGATCGTGAGGAGGTTGAGCGAGAAGCCCATGGCCCACATGGCCGCGACGGCGCCCAGGAGCGAGATCGGGATGGCGACCAGAGGGACGAGGGCGGTGCGGAGCGAGCCGAGGAACAGCACCACGACGGCGCCGACGATGAGAATGGTCTCGACGAGGGTCTTGGCGATCTCGGCGAGGGCGTCCTTCGTGTAGAGCGTGCCGTCGTAGGCGGTCTCGATCCGGAAGTCCCGGGGCGCCGAGGCCCGGGCGGCGTCCAGCGCCCGATGGAGCGCGGCGGCGAGGTCGAGCTCGTTCGCTCCGACCGCGGGCCAGACGGAGAGGTACACAGCCTCCTGGGTGTCGAGGCGCACGTCGAAGTCAGCCTCCTCGGATCCGAGCTCGACGCGCGCAACATCGGACAGCCGCACCGTCGCGTCGCTCTCGCGCTTGAGGACGATGCGTCCGAAGTCCTCGGGGCGCTGGAGCACCGTGTCCGCGCGGAGGTCGGTCTCGATGTCGGCGTTCTCGGCCGAGCCGATCGGCGCGACGAGGTTGTTTCGGGTGAGCGCGGTGCGGATGTCCTCGGCGCCGATGTTGAAGCCGGCCAGCTGGATGGGATCGAGCCAGACGCGCATGGCCGGCGGCCGCGCCCCCTCGAGTCCGATGCGCTGCACCCCCGGGAGCGAGGAGAGCGCCGGCTGGACCTCGCGGGCGAGATACTCGGAGATCTCGGCGCGGCTCCGCTCATCGGAGGTGACCGCGATGTAGAAGGTCGCCTGGGGGCGGTCGGCCCGGCGCACCTCGATCGCCGGCGGCTCGGCCTCCTCGGGAAGATCGGCGGCGATGGCATCGAGCTGGGCGGAGACCTGGGAGAGCGCCTGGGCGGGATCGGCGTCGAAGTCGAGCCAGACGGTCACGGTGGAGACGCCGGCCGTGGTCACGCTGTCCACGTAGTCGATGTCGGGCACGGCGGCGACGGCGCGCTCGATGGGCTCCGTGACGAAGCCCTTGACGTCGGTCGCCGACGCTCCCACGAACGCGGTCGTGATCACCAGGCTGGATGCGTCGATGCGCGGGTACTGCTGGACCGGCAGCTCGAAGGCCGCGCGCAGGCCGAGCAGGAGGATGAAGAGGCTCACGACGCCCGCGAGGACCGGACGGCGCACGAAGACGTCCACCGGGGACGTCGACATGGAGGCGGCGCCCTCTCCGGCAGCGGTCCGGCCGCGAGGCGGGCTCGCACTCACCGATCGGAGCCTTCCACGGGGGCGCCGGCCGGTCGATCGAGAGCGACGGCCCGCTCGGGAGCGACCAGGGATCCGTCGCGCAGCTTGAAGACGCCGTCGGCGGCGATGCGCACGCCGGGCTCGAGCCCCGAGCGGATCACCACCTCGTCGGCAGCGACGATGTCGCCGACCTCCACGATGGCGGCCCGGGCGCGGGTCTCTCCGTCTCTCTCCTCGAGCAGGTAGACCGTGTTGCCGTAGGGACTGCGCACGAGGGCCGTGCGCGGAATCACGACCTGCTCCCGCGAGGGGCCGATCGGCGCGGTGACCGTGACGAGGCTCCCGGCCGGGAGCTCCCGGCCGGACCGCGCGATCACGGCGCGGAAGGAGAGGCTCCTGGACGCGGCGTCGATCGCCGGCTCGCGGGCGACGACGCGCCCCTGGAGGGTCTCTCCGCCGATCGAGACGGCCACCGGCGTCCGGACGTCGAAGCCCAGCGCCGCCGCCTGGGGGAGCGCGAAATCGACGTACATCTCGTCGTCGTTGCCGACGAGACGGGTGACGAGGTCGCCTTCGGAGACGTACTGGCCGGGCTTCAGGTCGGTGATGCCGACGCGCCCGGCGAAGGGCGCGCGGATCGTCTTGCGGTCGATCGCCGTCTCGAGCGCGGCCACCCGGGCACGGGCGGCGGCGGCCTGCGCCTCGGCCTCCTGGAGCCGGCTCTGCGAGCTGGCCCCCTCGGCCTCGAGCCTCGTCTGCCGGTGTGACTCGAACTCGGCGCGGCGGGCCTCGACCCTGGCCGCGGCGAGATCGGCCTGCTCCTCGGCGACGTCGATCTGCACGAGCACGGCGCCGGCGGCGACCTCGTCCCCGGACTGGAAGTCGACGGCGCGGATGTTGCCGCTGCGCTCGACCCTCAGCTCCACGATCTTCTTCGCCTGGAGCTCGCCGATGACGGTGGCCGTCGGCGCGATCGACCGGCGCTTCGCGAAGGCCTCGATCACGGCCTCAGCGGGCTCTGGGAAGCTCTTCCCGTAGGCGATCGCCGCCATCACCTGCAGGGTCTTGACGGCGGCCAGCCCACCGACGAGAAGGATGGCGGCCAGCGCCGAGAGCAGCCACGCGCGTCGGCGCCGCGGCGCCCCGCCGCCCCGCGGCGGCGGGGGCATGGCGGCTCCGTCCGACTCCGGTGTGACGCCCTCGAACTCCGTGTCCATCCCTCGCCCCCCGCGGGCGATCCCGCTCGGCTGGCCGCCACCCCGCGCGGCGACCGGTACCGAGAGACTGCCCGCCGCAGGCGATCGGTCCCGGATTTCCCTTGGCGCCCGGCTCTGATACGGTACAGTATCGTACTAGTCAGTCCAGGCCGGGGCTGAGATGGGGGCATGACGAGGGCGGCTCGGAAGTTCACAGGCCAGCCAGAGGAGGGCGCGTCCCCGGACACGCGTATCCTGGTGGCGGCCCGCCGGCTCTTCTTCGGCGAGGGCTTCGGCCGCGTCACCACCGATCGCCTGGCCCAGGAGGCCGGCGTCTCGAAGACCTCGCTCTACAAGTACTTCGGCGGCATGAACGGGGTGCTGCGCGCCGTCGTCGCGGCAGAGTCGGAGAACTTCGGCGCCGGGGTGCCGCTCGATCCCCGGACCGAGCAGGAGTTTCGCGAGGGCCTCATCGTCTTCGGCGTCAACTTCCTGAAGCTCCTCGACGATCCCCAGACGATCCTCTTCGAGCAGTCCATTCTCGAGCAGGCGCGAGCGCATCCCGACGTCGCGCAGACCTTCTTCGAGGCGGCCTACGTGCAGACCCAGGCCTCGTTGCAGCGGCTGATCGCGAAGGGGAAACGTCGCGGCTTCGTCCGGTCCAGGATCTCCGCGGAAGATCTCGCGGATCACCTGACGAACCTGTGGAAGGGGAACCGGCATGCCAAGGCGCAGCTGGGGCTCGGCGAGGCCAGACAGCGCCCGGCCCGCGAGTGGGTCACCCAGTGCGTGGACCTCGTCCTGTGAGGGACTGGCCCCTCGCGAAGGAGCGCGACCTACCCGCGCCGGGCCTGCTGCCAAGGATTTCGCAGGTGTAGCTTCTTCAAGGGAAAACGGAGCCGTGGATTGGTGTCGGCACCGCGACATTCCGACAGAGACCCTCCTCAGGGGACCGGGCCGATCAGCGACTTCGCAAGCTCCGTGCGTTGATGGCTCCCGTCTCCGTAGAGCGCCTGGTTGTGCAGGCTGCGCTTGAAGAAGAGGTGTACGGCGCACTCCCAGGTGAAGCCGATCCCGCCGTGAAGCTGGACCGATCGATCCGAGGCGAAGGCCCCGGCGTCGGAGGCTGCGCTCTTCGCCATGCGCGCCGCGTCGAGGGCGTTCGCCGCGCCCACATCGACGCAGGACGCCGCGTGGTAGAGGTGCGAGCGAGCCCGGTCGATCTCGATCATCACGTCGACCAGAGGGTGCTTCACCGCCTGGAAGAAGCCGATCGGGCGATCGAACTGCTTGCGCGTGCGCGCGTACTCCGCGGTGCTCTGGAGCTGCCATTCCGACGTGCCGCAGAGGTCGGCCGCCACGGTCACCAGCACCGCCGGCCAGGCGCGTAGCAGGACGGAGGTCGCGTCCCGACTGACGATGGCGTCGGCACCCACGCGAAGGCCATCGAATCTCAGTGTCGCCTGATCGCGCGTGAGGTCGTGAATGTGGTCCTGGTCGATGCGCAGGCCCTTGGCGTCCTTCGGAACCACGCAGAGCACACGTTCGGCCTCCGAGTCGGCCAGGACGACGAAAACGTCGGCCTTGAACGCGTCCTGGACGAAGTACGCTTCACCCCGGAGCGTGACGCCGTCGCCTTCGGATGTGGACCGGACGTCTCCGCCCTCGAGCTCCCAGTGCCCGCTGCGATCGGTGATCGCAAGGGAGGCGGTCGTGCCGTCCGCGATTCTCGCGAGCCAGGCCGCCGCGGCCTCTCCCTCTGCCTCCCGGAGCACGTAGGTCGCGATCAAGGTCGCGACGAACGGCGAGGGCAGGGCGCTGCGTCCGACCTCCTCTACGAGGGCGACGATTCCGACCTGCTTGAAGCCAACGCCGCCAGCCGATTCGGGCACGGCGAGGCCGGTCCAGCCGAGCTCGACGATCTCCTTCCAGAGCGCCGCGTCCCAGCGCGGCAGCTCGCCGCGGTCGTAGACGGCCTCGTGGTCCCCGGCGACGAGAGCCCGGAGCGTCTCGACCGGGAAGCGCTCGGCGAGGAACTTCCGAGCCAGGTCGCGCAGCATCTCCTCGTCTTCACCGAAGCCGAAATCCTTGGGCGGTTGGCCGGACACGGGCACTCCTACTTGCTCTTCGGCAGGCCGAGGACCCGCTCGCCGAGGATGTTGCGTTGGATCTCGTTCGAGCCGGCGGAGATCGTCAGGCCGTATACGTTCATCGTCGCGAGCGGCCAGTGCCCGCCGTCCGGCGCCGCGGGGTCGAGCTTGTAGAGCGTCGAGTACGCGCCGGCGATGGCGTTGCCGAGCCGGTCGAGGCTCTGCTCGGCCTCGGAGCTCACGACCTTTGCTTGCAGAGCGAGCCGCAGGGGATGGTCGTTCAGCGCCGGAACGCGCCCGCGGCGGACCGTGTGCCTCAAGCCGTCCTGCTTGATGATCTCCTGAACGATCGCGTCACGGGTGACCGGATCGTCCGCGGCGCGGCGGCCGTTGCGTTGGCAGCTTCGCGCGAGGCTGAGGAGGCGCTCCACCGGGTGGATCGAAGTGAGGCCGCCCCCCGCGCCCTCCGCAGCGCCACGCTCCGACATGAGCGTCGTCATCGCCACGGTCCACCCCTTGCCCACCTCGTCGACGCGCAGGTGATCCGGAATCACGACGTTCTCGAAGAAGACCTCGTTGAAGCCGGTTTCCCCGGTCATCTTGACGAGGGGCTTCACCGTGACGCCGGGATGACCCTCGATCGGGCAGAGGAAGTAGGAGATGCCCCCGTGCTTGTGCTCGCGGCTCGTACGCGCGATCAGGATCATCCACTGGGCGAAGTGCCCGAAGGAGGTCCAGACCTTGTGGCCGTTCACGACCCACTCGTCGCCGCGGCGTTCGGCGAAGGTCTGTTGGTTCGCCATGTCGGAGCCCGCGCCGGGCTCGCTGAAGCCCTGGCACCAGATCTCCTCGCCGGAGAGCGCCTTCGGGATGAAGCGCCTCTTCTGTTCCTCCGTACCGTGCTTCAGCAGGGTCGGAATCATCATGCTGAGGCCGACGACGTTCACCAGATAGGGCGCGCCGGCACGGGACAGCTCGAGGTTGGCGATGTGCTGGCACTTCGTGCGGCCGCCGCCGCCGTACTCCTCGGGAATGTCCGCGCCGACCAGGCCGGCATCGTAGACCCGCTGCTGCCACGCTTTCAGGTAGTCGATCTGCGGCTGGGTCATCACCTCGAGCGGACTCAAGGGGAGGCGCACCCCGGCTTCCGGGGCGGGGTGCGCAGCGAGCCAGTCGCGGGCATAGCGCTTGAACGCGGCCTGTTCGTCACTGAAAGCCGTGTCGGCCAATGGTGGAGTCCTTCTGGGCCCGTGCCCCTTCGATCGTTCGGCCGAGAGCCGGAACGAAGCGCGCGGTCGTCTAGCCGGGGAGCGTGACGGCCGCCCGTAGATCGTTGCGAAGCCGACGCGGCAACGTGCCCTTCTCGTCGACGATCCCCACCCGGGGCACACCTCCGGAGATCTGGAACGCGCGGCGCAGTATGCGGTCGTCCCAGACCGTCTGTAGGTCGTACCGGCCGAGCGACTCGCTGCGAAGCATCTCCCCGAAGCCGCCCAGCCAGCGGACGAGCACACGATTCACCACGTTGACGAAGAGCGCGGAGTTGTTCGGATCGTCGAAGACGCCGTCCTTGCGCTCCGTGGGCGTCGCTCGGCGACCCTCGAGGAGCCAGGCGGCGGACAGAAGGTCGTGCGACACGAGGTCTTCGCTCGCGAAGACCAAGCCGTGATCGGGCTCGAGGACGTAGCCTTGGTCGGGTCCGAAGGTGGTGAGCACCTGGGTGGCACTGGTCAGCACCAGGCGCTGCTTGTCCCGGATCTCGGCCACGGAGCTCGCATCGGCGGTCTTCTCGGAGAAAGTCCCGGCGTCGCGGTGGTACTCGAGCCGCGAGTCGTGTCGCCACCAGCCGACGGCGGC
>CAZYOL010000190.1:0-9077 GCA_964649065.1 uncultured Spirochaetales bacterium | reverse complement strand
GTGCTCCCCGGAGTGAAGAACGTGCTGGCCGTCGCCTCCGGCAAGGGCGGCGTGGGCAAGAGCACCGTCGCCGTCAACCTGGCGCTGGCCTTGCAGCAGTCGGGCGCGGCAGTGGGCCTGATGGACGCGGACGTCTACGGCCCCTCGCTGCCGCTGCTGCTGGGCGTGTCGGGCCGCCCGCGGGCCGAACAGAAGCGCATCTTCCCGCACGAGCACTTCGGCATGAAGCTCATGTCCATGGGCTTCTTCCTGTCGGACGACTCGCCGGTGATCTGGCGGGGCCCCATGGTCCACGGTCTGGTGCAGCAGTTCCTGACCGACGTCGAGTGGGGCGAGCTGGACTACCTGGTGGTGGACATGCCGCCCGGCACCGGGGATGCGGCCCTGACCCTCACCCAGCGGGCGCCGCTCTCGGGAGCGCTGATCGTCAGCACCGCGAACGACCTGTCGCTGATCGACGCCCGCAAGGGTCTGCGCATGTTCGAGAAGGTCCAGGTGCCGGTGCTGGGAATCGTCGAGAACATGTCGTACTTCGTGCCGCCCGACCTGCCGGATCGCCGCTACTACATCTTCGGCCAGGGCGGCGGGCAGCGGGTGGCGGCGGAGATCGGCGTGCCCTTCCTCGGCGAGATCCCCATCGAGCCCCGCGTCGTCGAGGGCGGCGACAAGGGCCGACCGATCGTGGTCGAGGCGCCGGACTCTCCCGCAGCCGCGGCCTTCCGCGACCTGGCGGGCCGGGTCGCGCGCGGGCTGGCGATCCTCGCCGAGCAGAGCCCGCCGGTCGCCGACGCGAACATCACCTGGGTGACGAATCCGGACTAGGGGCGGAGGGCGCGGCCCGCGGCGTCATCGGGGAGGGGCGCCGATTCGCCCCCCGTGCAGCAGGTCGGCATAGAGCACCGGAACGGGTCCGACGGGCCCCTGGTTCACGGTGACCTCGAGGTAGTCCTCGAAGCTGAAGCGGGCCAGCTTCACGTCCTGTGCCGGCGCGAAGAAGGCGTCCGGAATCGGCAGGCCGGAGAGCCAGTTCAGGTAGTCGGTGGTGCGGGTCGAGGCCGTCCGGCGGCTGTAGATCTCCAGGCGCACCGGCAGGCTCGGCGTCGTGCGGGTCACCCACAGCTCTCGCTTGCCGTGGTTGTCGGTGACGCGCCAGACGTCGCAGTCGGCCCCGAGCAGGCGATCCTGCCGGACCTTCTCGGCTCCCTGCTGGCGCAGGATCTCGAGCTCGCGCCCGAAGGGGCGCCGCTCGGGACCGTCCTGGGCGATGGCCTCGGGCGCGCGTTCGATGGCGACGCCCTCGCGAAGCAGCGCGTCGTAGGCGTAGTAGGTGTTGCCCGCGACGATCGTGACCACCGGATGGCCCGAGACCACGGTCTCCGCCCGCAGATTGGGCCCCTTCGACCAGAAGTAGGTGACGTTCAGCCCCGCGGTCTCGGAATGGGCGAGGGCCTGGGTGTACCAGGTGGGCACGCTCTCGGCGGCGGAGGCAGCAGCACAGAGGAGCAGGAGGGCCGAGCCGGCCAGCAGCGACTTCACCGTTCGGACAGGGTATCGGTCCCGACCGGAGCGCCCAGCTCCGAGAGCAGCGGGCGGATCGGCGCGCCCTCCATCCAGTCCGGGGCGGGCACACCCAGCAACGCCAGCACCGTGGGTGCCACGTCGAGGCTGCGCAGGCTCCCCAGCTCGGCTCCCGCCGGAGCTCCGCGTCCGAGGGCGGCGAGCAGCGCGCCCATCTCGGGGAGCTCGGGCCGATAGCCGTGGCTCCCGCGCATGGGCGCAACGCCGAAGCGCTTCCGATCGACGACGGCGAAGGGCGGCGCCAGCACCACGACCTCACCGAAGCGGGGATTCTCGACGTGCAGCTCGGGTGGCGCCTCGCTGCGCGCCCAGGCCTCGAGGCCCAGCTCCCGCGCGACGGCCACCACGGCGGGAATCCGGGAGGGCTCGCGAACCGCCACGCTCGCGAAGCCGCCCGCTCCCAGCACCTCGGCATCGAGATCGCGCTCGTCCAGGGCCTGCTGGAGGAAGATCCGCTCCCCGACCGGGGCCATCCCGTGGTCCGAGACGATCAGCAGCGTCGTGTCGGACCAGGCGGCGCGCTGGTCGAGGCCCCGCAACAGCGCCTCGAGCGCCGGCATCTGCTCCCGCAGCATCCGCTGCACCGCTGCGGAGCCCGGGCCCTCCGCGTGGCCCGGCCTGTCGGCTCCGCGGAACCAGGCCGTCACCAGGCGCGGCCGCTCGCGGGGATCCTCCCGGTCGAGCCAGGCGAGGATCTGATCGACCTTGTCGCGCTCGGGAACGCCGCTGTCGAAGCGCTTCCACTCCCTCGGCCCGCGACCGCTCGTCCAGGCTCCCTCGGACCCGACCCAGTGGTAGGCCGCCGACACCACGCCGTGGGCTGCGGCCCAGGACCAGAGGGGCTCCGCCTGGAGCCAGGTCGGGTCGTTCTCGTAGCGATGGAGCCCCCGCTCGGGATCGCGGAAGACGTTGTTCACGATGCCGTGGGTGGCGGGGCGCACGCCGGTCACGAGGCTTGCGTGATTCGGAAAGGTGTTGCTCGGGAAGACCGGCACCAGCGCCTCGGCCACCGCGCCGCGGCGTGCGATCTCCTCGAAGGGGGCGAGGCCCGCCCCCAGCACGTCGACGGGGCGCGTCCCGTCCATGGAGATCAGGATCACCGTCGGTCCCGGGACGGGCTCGACGACGGAGTCCCCGGCGACCTCACAGGCCAGACCGGGAAGCGCGAGCAGCACGAGCAGCACGGCGGAGGCACGGCTCGACGAGATCGGGATGCGCCGCATGCGGGCGAAATCTACCATGGGGTCTGCATGCGGGTCGCACTCGCGGTCGCCGGCTCGGATCCCACCGGCGGAGCGGGCCTCCAGGCCGATCTCCAGGTCTTCCGGGCCCTCGGCGTACACGGCGCGGGCGTGGTGACCGCCCTGACCGTGCAGGACACCCGGCGCGTACACCGGGTGCTCCCGGCCTTTCCCAACGTCGTTCTCGAGCAGCTGCGAGCCCTGCTGGCCGACCTCCGCCCCGACGCCGTGAAGCTCGGCATGCTGGCCAGCGACGACGTGGCGCGCAACGTGGAGCTGGGGCTCCGGAGCCTCGAGAGCCGCCCGGGCGTGGCTCCACCGATCGTCGTGGATCCGGTGCTGGAGGCGAGCGACGGCACCCCCCTGCTGGAGCGCCGGGCGCTGCCGATGCTCCGGGAGATCATCGGCCGCGCGACGCTGGTCACGCCGAATCTCCCCGAGGCCGAGGTCCTGACCGGCGGCGACGTCTCGACGCGCGAAGCGGTGGAGGCAGCGGCCTGCGTGCTGGTGAACGAGCTGGGAGCCCGCGCGGCCCTGGTGAAGGGGGGCCACGCCGAGGGCCCACCCAGCGACCTGCTGGCCCTGCGCGAAGGAGGCGGCGTCTCCCTGCACTGGCTCGAGGGAGAGCGCATCGACGCCGGACCGGTGCACGGGACGGGCTGTGCGCTGGCCGCGGCCACGACGGCGGCGCTGGCTCGTGGCGCAGCGCTGCGCGAGGCGGTGGAGGCGGGCCGCCGCTTCGTGGCCGAGGCGCTGCGGCGGACGGCCGCCGGCGGCGTGCGCTCACGGCTGCTCGCCTACGGCGGAGCCGATCCGCGGCTCAACCCTTGAGCTGGCGGTAGCCGAAGAGCAGCAGCAGCGCGCCGCCGGTCGCGATCAACAGGCTGCCGACGTCGAAGCCGGTGACGTTGCCCAGCCCGATCAGGGAGGCGAGGAAGCCCCCGACCAGGGCACCGCCGATTCCGATGCCGATCGTCACCAGCAGGCCGCCCGGATCGCGACCGGGCATGATCCACTTGGCCAGCGCTCCGACCACCAGCCCCATCAGGATCCAGGTCAGGATGCCCATGCTCTTGCCCTCCTCCCCCCGGCGCCGAGAGCGGCGGGAGCTTCAGCGGTAGGACGGATCGAGGCCCGCCCCGTGCTCGGCGAGCCAGGCCAGCGCCTCGTCCTGCCCCTCCGGATAGGTGTCGCGAAGCTCCACGATGCGACCGGCGTCGTCGAGCTCGGCGCTCTCCTGCATCCGCAGGCTGAGACGCGGCAGGCCCGGCGTGTCGTAGTGGACGGCTCCGCGGAGGACGACCCTGCGGCCTTCGACCTCCGGGGGGCCGTCGGGCTCGATGACGCGCCCGTCGAAGCGGCGATCGAAGCCGTCGAGAGACTTGCGGATCCCGCGCAGGATGGCGTCGCGCCCCTCGAGACGGCAGGCCTGGGGAATGCCCTCGACCACGTAGACGGCATCCTCGGCGAAGTAGGGCTCGAGGCGCGACCAGTCGTCGTCGTCGAAGGTCTTCTCGAAGTCGGCCGCGTAGGCCATGAAACGCTGCAGGGCATCCATCTCGAGGATTCTCGCTTCCAAGGGGGCAAGGCGACGGTAGCCCAAGTTCTCGCCTCGCCGGGGCTGGCGGCCGTCAGCAGGGTCCGGCCGCGCTCGCGCTAGCGAGGGGGCGAGGCGTCGGCCGCGAGACGCGAAAGCAGCTGCTCCCAGATGTTTCCGAAGGATCCGTTGCTCATGACCAGCACGACGTCGCCGGGCCGGCAGCCTTCGACGAGAGCCTCGAGGATCGAGTCCACGTTCGGGTAGGCGCTCGCGTCGATGCCCGCGCGGCCCAGGTCCGCGGCCAGGGTCGCCGCCGAGAAGAGCTCGCCGACCTCCCCGGTCGCGCTGTAGAGCGGCTCCTCCGGCACCTCGGGGACGAGCGCCCAGGAGGCCCCGTCGAAGGCCCGGGCGTAGTCGCGCTGGAAGAGCGCCCGGCGGCTGGTGTTCGTCCTCGGCTCGAAGACCGCGACGAGTCGACGGGCCGGGAAGCGCGCCCGCAGCGCTGCGATCGAGGCGCGCACGGCAGTGGGGTGGTGGGCGAAGTCGTCGATCACCGTGACGCCGCGCGCTTCGCCGCGGACCTCCTGGCGCCGGCGCACGCCGCCGAACTGCGCCAGGGCGCGCGCGGCCTCGGCGAGCGGCGCGCCGAGCTCGCTGGCGCAGGCGACCGCCCCCAGCGCGTTCTCGAGATTGGCCTCGCCGAAGAGCGGGACCGTGGCCTCGGCGAGCCGCTGCCCGTCGAGGACGATGCCGAAGGAGGTGCCGCCGGGGCCGACCTGGGGATCCACGGCGCGGAAGCGGGCCCCCGAACCGGCGCGCAGCCCGTAGCCGAGCACCGCGCAGCGCGCCGACTCCAACACCCGCCGCACCCCCGCGTGATCCGTCGCCGCCACGATCACGCCGTCGCTCGGCATGGCCGAGACCAGGCTGCGGAAGGCCTCGACGACGTGATCCAGGTCGCGGTAGATGTCCGCGTGGTCGAACTCGACCGAGGTGAGGATCAGGGTCCGCGGGTGGTAGTGGAGGAACTTGGGGCTCTTGTCGAAGAAGGCGGTGTCGTACTCGTCGCCCTCGACCACGAAGTGCTCGCCCTGCCCCTCCCGAAAGCTGCCGTCGAAATCGTGGGCGAAGCCCCCGACGAGCAGCGACGGATCGAGCCCGCAGCGCAGCAGCAGCGAGGCGACCAGGCTGGTCGTGGTGGTCTTGCCGTGGGTCCCGGCCACGACGACCGCATGCCTGCCGGCCATCGCAAGCTGGTAGAGCGCATCGGGAAAGGAGAGGTAGGGGAGGCCCTCGTCGATGGCCGCTCGGGCCTCGGGATTGTCCGGGCGCACGGCGTTGCCGATCACGACCAGGTCGGGCGGATCCCCGAGCAGGTGCTCGGCCCGGAAGCCCTCGTGGACGGGGATGCCCCAGCGCTCCAGAGCCGTGCTCATCGGCGGGTAGAGCTTCGCATCGGAGCCCGTCACCCGGAGTCCCCGGGCGTGGAGCAGGCCCGCCAGGGAGCCCATCCCGGTGCCTCCGATCGCGACGAAGTGGACGTGCCGCAGTGACTCGCTCAAGCTTCGCCCCCTAGCCCGCCTGGAAGGCCTCGAGCACCAGGTCGTGCACGATCGGCCGCAGCGCGTAGCGGCTCTTCTTGGCCACCAGGTGCACGCGGTTGGTCAGCATCACGACCCAGGTCTCCGCCTCCGGGTCGATCCAGAGCGAGGTGCCGGTGAAGCCCAGGTGCCCGATGGAGCGAGGACCGAAGTAGCGCCCGGAGGAGGAGGCCGGGAGCGTGGGCGTGTCCCAGCCGAGGGCCCAGCCGGAGCCCGGGGGCAGCTCCTGGCGCCGGGTGAACTCCAGCAGCGTGTCGCGGGGCAGCGCCTCGCTGCGGCCGTGCCAGACGTCCAGCACCGCCTGGGCGAAGCGTCCGACGTCGGCGGCGGTCGCGAAGAGGCCCGCGTGCCCGGCGACCCCGCCCATGGCCCAGGCATTCGGGTCGTGCACCTCTCCCCACAGCACGCGGCCGCGCCAGGCGCAGCTCTCGGTGGCCGCGACCCGGCGCCGCACGGCATCGGGAAGCGCCGAGCCTGCTTCCGCGAGACGCACGAAGAAGGTGTCCTGCATGCCGAGGGGCCGGAAGACCCGCTCGGCGCAAAGCTCGTCGAGCGGCTGGTGGGAGACCGCCTCCACCAGCGCGCCGAGCACGATGAAGTCGAGGTCGCCGTAGACGGCGGCGCTGCCGGGCTCGTGCACCAGGGCGGAGCGCAGGGTGCTGTCCAAGATGCGCTCGCGCCCGGCTGGCGTCGCGAGCAGGCGCTCGCCCTTCTTGCGTTCGCGCTCGAGCAGCAGCTCGTGGTAGGCGCGCCAGGGACGGAGGCCCGAGGAGTGACTCAGCAGGTGGCGCACGCTCACCTGCTCCTTGCCGCGATCCGCGAAGCTGGGCAGGTAGCGGGCCACGGGCGCGTCGAGATCGACTCGTCCCTCGTGCACCAGCCAGATCAGCGCGCTGGTCGTCGCGATCGGCTTGGTGAGGGAGGCGAGATCGAAGATCGTGTCGCTCGCCATCGGGATTCGCTCGGGCCGCACCACCGCCAGGCCCCGCCGCGCCTCGTGGCTCAGGGTCTCCCCGTCGCGCTGGCAGCGAGCCAGCACCACGGCGCCGGGGGTCTCGGCCCCCTCGATCGCCTTGTCGAGCGCGCGGTCCACCTTGGCCAGCTTGCGCCGGACGACGGACCACTTCATGAGCGTCTCACCGTGCTCTCGTCACCCCCTGCTCCTGGATGAGGAGCTCCCCCCGCCGACCGTCGAGGGTAGCGCGCGCGCCCACGGGCCACGGCAGGTTGCGGCGCACGTGGCCGAAGGGCAGACCCGCGACCCAGGGAATGCGGAGGGGCTCGAGCAGCTCGCGGAACACGGCGTCGACGGGGAGCTCTGGGTAGCGCTCGTCGACGCAGCTCGAGAAGTCTCCCAGGCCGATTCCGGCGAGACCGCGCAGCAGCCCCGCCGCCGCCAGCTGCCGCAGCATGCGATCGATCCGGTAGGGCCGCTCGCCCGTATCCTCGAGCATCAGGATCGATCCGCGGCTCGCGAGCTGCCAGGGGGTTCCCACGCTGGCCGCGACCAGGGTGAGCGAGCCCCCGACCAGGCGGCCGCTGGCGCGCCCGCCGCCGCCGGCGCTTCCCTCCAGGGCGAAGGGCAGCGGCAGCTCGCCGCAGAGCTGGGAGACCAGCGACGCCCGGGCCTCCGGGTCGAGGTCTTCGCCCCGGTCGAGCATGGGCCCGTGGAAGCCGGCGAGACCGGCGCGGCGCTGCTGCCAGAGCAGCAGCGCCGTGACGTCGCTGTAGCCGACCAGGGGCTTGCGCGCCCGGCGGAAGAGCTGGGGATCGAGACGGGGGAGGATGCGGTCGCAGCCGTAGCCCCCGCGCGCGCACAGCACGGCATCGACCTCCGGATCGGCCACCAGTCGGCTCAGCAGGCCCGCCCGGTGCTCGTCGTCGCCGGCCAGGTAGGCGTGGCGGGCGAGCAGGCCCTCGGGCACCCGGGCCTGGAAGCCCGCGGCGCGCCAGCCGGCCAGAGCCGCCTCGCGCCGCCCGGGATCCACCGGACCGCCCGGCGCCGCGATGCCGAGCACGGCTCCGGGGCGCAGCGCGCGGGGCTTGCGCAGCCGGGGCGCGGCACCCCGCGCGGCCCCTCCGGCCGCCCTCAGGGCTCGTCACCGATGAAGTCTTCCAGGTCTTCGTTGGAGTCGCTGGCGAAGCCCTCGCCCCGGATCCCCAGCTCCTGGCGCTGCTCTCGACTCAGGTCGTTGAAGCGGGCGAAGCGCCCCTCGAACTGGAGCTTGATCTTGCCCGTGGGCCCGTTGCGCTGCTTCTCGATCAGCAGCTCGGCGATGCCCTTGTCCGGCGAGTCCTTGTTGTAGACCTCGTCCCGGTAGATGAAGGCGATGACGTCCGCGTCCTGCTCGATCGCACCGGACTCGCGCAGGTCTCCCATGTTCGGACGGCGTTTGTCCGGATCGCGCTGCTCGGGGCCGCGGTTCAGCTGCGACAGGGCGACGACCGGAAGCTCCAGCTCCTTGGCGAGGGCCTTGAGTCCGTGGCTGATCTCCCCGACCTCGAGATCCTTGCGCTGGGAGGGCTTGTCCGAGTGCACGAGCTGCAGGTAGTCGACCAGGACCAGATCCAGGCCGTGCTCGGCGGCCAGGCGCCGGCACTTGGCGCGAATCTCGAGGATGGTCACCATGCCGCTGTCGTCGATCCACAGCTTGGAGTCGTTGAGGCGCCCGGCTGCCCACTGCAGCTCCTTCTGCTCGTTCTGGGTCCCGAAGCCCTTGCGGATGGAGTTGAAGTCCACCCGCGCCTCGGAGGCCAGCAGGCGCAGCACCAGCGAGAGGCGGGTCATCTCGAGGGAGAAGATGGCCACCTTCTTGCCGTGCTCGACCGCGGCGTTGCGCGCGATGTTCAGGGCCAGCGCCGTCTTCCCCATGCTCGGTCGCGCGGCCACTACCACCAGCTCTCCCGGCTGGAGCCCGCCGGTATCGACGTCGAGGTCGCGAAAGCCGGTCGGCACGCCGGTCAGCTCTCCCTTGCGCTCCATCAGCTTCTCGACGTGGTCCATGGCGATCTGCAGCTCGTCGTCGAGAGAGCAGAAGGTGGAGCGGGCCTCGGCCTGGCCGATCTCGAAGATCTTCGACTGCGCGGCGTCCAGCAGGTGCTCCCCACCGCCCTCCT
>CAZYOL010000189.1:8715-9078 GCA_964649065.1 uncultured Spirochaetales bacterium | reverse complement strand
GCCGGGTGACCGGCGGCGGGGCAAGCCCCTCCCGGAGCAAGCTCGAATAGGCGCACTGCCGAGGGTGGCCCGCCCGAAGGCGCGAGCCTCAGTGCGCGGGTTGAGTGCTCGAGCGCCGCAGCAATGCGGCGCCTAGAGGAATGATCCTCGCCGGCGCGGCGGCAACGCGGCGTCGGAACAGAACCCGGCTTACAGACCACTTCGGGGCTCCGGCTCCGAAGCCGGAGGAAGAAGCCCACGGGCCACGCCTCCGGAGCTCCGCGCACCGGATCGTGTGGGGGGGGCGGCCGCGCCAGGCCGCGCCCCCCCCCCCCCCCCCCCCCCGAGGGCGTGCGGCGCCGGCCGCTCAGGCGCGCGCGGCGC
>CAZYOL010000189.1:0-8705 GCA_964649065.1 uncultured Spirochaetales bacterium | reverse complement strand
GTTCCCCCCGCCCTGGGCTCGGGGGGGGGTCCGGGCGCTCCTTGCGCCCCCCCCCCCCGACGCCCTCCCCGCCTAGGGCTTGCGGCGCAGGCAGATCAGGCGCGCGCGGCGCTCCGCGTCGTAGTCTCGCCACTTCGCCGCCGGCAGCGCCTCGGCCGAGACGCGCTCGAAGCCCAGCCTCTCGAAGAAGCGGGCCACGGTCTCGGAGGTGCTGCAGGCGAAGACCCAGGCATGACCCTGCTCGCTGGCCCGGGCCAGGGCATGTCGCACCAGGTGGGCGCCCACGCCCTCGCCGAGGAAACGCGTCAGCGTGTACAGCGAGGCGATCTCGCCGCAACGCGGAGGGTCGTGCTCGAGCAGCGCGCCGATGCCGGCCAGGTAGCGACCCTCGACGAAGGCCCCGAAGCCGCGTCCCAGGATGCGATCGATCTGGGAGGGAGCGCGCGGGGCGAGGAAGCCCTCCTCCACCCCGCGGGCCACCAGGGCCTCCGCGGCGGCGTAGTCGTCGATGCCGAGCCGTCGCACCTCGACGTAGCTCTGACGCGTGAAGAGCGTGCCCACCCCCGCGTAGCTGAACAGCTCCTGGCCGAGACCCTCGGCTGAGCACAGGTTGATCGCCGCCAGGCCCGCCGTGAGCGCGCGCTCGATGGCCTCGAGCAACGAGGCCCGTTCTCGGCTCTCACCCGGGTAGCCGGCGGCGGCCAGGGCGCGTAGCTCCCCCAGATCGACGAAGGAGCGGCGCCCGCCGCCGGGTCGCGACAAGCCGCCTCCCGAGTCGATCCAGACCAGCTTGCCGATGCCGAGGTCCAGGGCCAGCTCGTGACAGGCCGACGCGAAGGATCGACCCGGATCCAGCGCCACCGCCACGCGCGACGCGCGGGCGAAGCCCCGCCAGATCGCGGCCTGGAGCTCGGGGCCCGCGTCCAGCGCAGCGGTGTCGGGCAGCTCGGCCAGTCGCTGCGAGCCGCGGCCGAGTAGCAGCACGCGGGTCGGGTTGGCAGCCAGCTCGTCCAGGGTGGACAGCAGGCGCTCCGGCCGCGCATCGCCCGCGGCCAAGGCCAGCGCCAGCGTGCGACCACGGAACTCGCTCAGGTAGAAGGTCTTCTCGGAGAAGGGCGGCGACGGCGTCGAAGCATCGCGCCGCAGGACCTCGTCGGAGGACGCCATCGCGTTCACAGTGTGGCCGATTGTCCTGTATCGTGCCGCGCCAATGGAATGGCAAGGGTGGCTGACCCTGGGGGTGATCCTTGCCGCGCTCGTCGCCATGGTGCGGGAGCTCGCGGCGCCGGACGTGGTGATGATGGCCGCCCTGATGGTCCTCGCCGCGCTCGGGATCCTCACCCCCCTCGAGGCCTTCGCCGGCTTTGCCAATCCGGTGGTCCCGGCCATCGGTGCCCTGTTCATGGTGTCGGCCGCCCTGCGCGAGACCGGAGCCCTGGAGCTGACCGTCGGACGCCTCTTCGACAGCGCCCGGGGCACGCGCAGCGGGCTGCTGCGCATCTGCCCGCCGGTGGCCTTCTTCTCGGCCTTCCTGAACAACGCCCCGATCGTGGCGATGATGACGCCCAGCGTCCTCGAGTGGGCGCGGCGGCGGAACCTGGCCCCGAGTCGCTTCCTGGCGCCCCTCTCCTACGCCTCGATCCTCGGCAGCATCACCACGATCATCGGCACCAGCACGACCATGACCGTCGTCGGCCTGGTCGAGAAGACGCCGGGCATGCAGCCCTTCTGGTTCTTCGAGCTGGCCCCCGTCGGCGCGCCCATCGCCGTGATCGGCCTGATCTACCTGATCTTCTTCTCCTCCCCGCTGCTCCCCAACCGCAAGGAACCCCCCGAAGAGCTGGGCGACCGGCGGCGCGAGTACACGGCGTCGATGATCGTCGAGGAGGGCTCGACGCTGATCGGCCAGAGCATCGAGGCGGCCGGCCTGCGCCAGCTTCCGGGCCTCTTTCTGGTCGAGATCGACCGGGCGGGGCGCGTGCTCACCCCGGTGGCGCCCCAGGAGATGCTGCGGGCGGGAGATCGGCTGGTCTTCGCGGGCGTGGTCTCGACGATCGTCGAGCTGCAGCGCATTCCGGGCCTGGTGCCCGCCGGCGACGACGAGACGCCCTCCCCCAGCACGCCGGCCCACCGACTCGTCGAGGCGGTGGTCTCCAGCTCGTCTCCCCTGATCGGTCAGAGCATTCGCGACGCGAGCTTCCGCACCGTCTACGATGCGGCGGTGATCGCCGTGCACCGCAACGGGGAGCGCGTCCCCGGCAAGATCGGCGAGATCGTGCTCCAGGGCGGCGACACCCTGCTGATGCAGTCGGCGCCCGAGTTCCAGCGTGCGCACCGCAACAGCCCGGACTTCTACCTGGTCTCCGAGCTCGCGGGGGCGCTTCCCCCGCGCACCGACCGCGCCTGGATCGCTCTCGGCATCCTGCTGGCGCTGGTGCTCGCAGCCAGCTTCGGCCTCTGGGACATCTCGGTGGCGGCTCTGCTGGCCGCCGGAGCCCTGGTGGCCGCCCGCTGCATCACCGCCCGCGACGCGCGCCGCAGCGTGGAGTGGTCGATCCTGGTGGTGATCGGCGCGGGCCTCGGTATGGCCAGCGCCATGGAGAAGACCGGCGCGGCCGAGACCGTGGCGGGCCTGGTGGTCGGCCTGGCCGGCAGCCTCGGGCCCTGGAGCACCCTGGTCGCCATCTACCTGGCCACCCTGGTGATGGCCGAGTTCATGCACCACAACGCGGCCGTGGCCCTGATGTTCCCCATCGCCGTGGCCTCGGCGGGCATGGTGGGCGCGGACCCACGCCCCTTCGTGATGGCGGTGACCTTCGGCGGCTGCTGCGCCTTCGCCAACCCCGTCGCCTACCAGACGCACCTGATCGTCTATGGGCCGGGGGGCTACCGCTTCGCCGACTTCGTGCGGGCGGGGCTACCGCTCGACCTGCTCTGCGCCGTGGTCGCCCTCGGCCTGATCCCGCAGGTCTGGCCGCTCGGCCTCTGAGCGGGCCGGGGCCTCGACTCAGCGCGCCGCCACGCCGGCGCCGGGCTCGGCGGCCAGGCCCGGGCCCCGCCTCCGGCGCAGCCAGCGGCTCACCCACTCGCTGGCATCCTCCAGCACCACGTAGAGCGAAGGCACGACGAAGAGCGTCAGCAGGCTCGCCGAGAGCAGGCCGAATACGATCGCCGTGGCGAAGGGACCGAAGACCCGCGAGTAGCCGGTGAGGCCCACGGCCATCGGAAAGAGCCCGGTCACGGTGGTCAAGGTCGTCAGCAGGATGGGCCGGAAGCGCCGGGCCGAGGCCACGGCGACCGCCTGCCGGGCCGGGCTTCCCCGGCGCCGTTCCTGGTTCACGAAGTCGATCAGCACCAGGGAGTCGTTCACCACGATCCCGGCCAGGCCCACGATGGCGTAGAGCACGTACATCGAGAGCGCGTAGCCCCCCAGCAGCGCGTTCATGGCCCACATGCCCACGACGACGCCGATGAAGGAGAAGACGATCACGCTCATCACGATCAAGGGCTGCAGATAGGAGCGGAACTGCGCGGCCAGGATCCCGAAGATCGCCACCACGGCCAGCAGGAAGGCGCGTCGCATGTCCGCAAAGGCCTCGTCGGTGGCCTGGAACTCCCCGCCGAAGATCAGCTTCACGCCGGGGTAGCGCTCGGGCACGTCCGCGAAGCGACGGCGCATCAGCTCGTTGATCGAGACCGAGGTCGCCTCGACCCCGTCGACGTCGGCGTAGACCACCACCGAGCGATTGGCATCGAAGTGGTAGAGGCTCCGGTAGCCGCGGGCGACCTCGATGTCGGCCACGTCGCCGAGCTTGACCCGGTAGCCCTCCGGCGTGCGGATCTCGACGTCGAGCAGGTCTGCCACGGAGCGGCGCTGCTCCGGCCGAAGCTGCACGCGGATGTCCACGTCCTCGTCGGAGAGCGGGTCCTTGAAGGTCGAGGGCACGGCGCCGTCGTTGGCGGCGAGCAGCGTGAAGCCCACGTCCTCGAAGGTGAGGCCGTGCAGGCTGGCCCGGGTCTCGTCCATGGCCACCCGCAGCTCGCGCGGGCCGAGGGGCACGTTGTCCTCGATGTTCGTGACACCCGGCGTGGCCCGCAGCTCGGCCTTCATCTCCTCGGCGATCTGCTTGGCCAGCGCGTAGTCGTCGGCCTGGATGCGGATCGCCACGGGCTTGCCGATCGGCGGCCCGTTGCGCGGCGGCGCGACGCGGAGGCTCGCCACCCGCTCCGGGTGGGCCTCGGCCCAGGCCGAGAGGCGCGCGTCCAGCATGCGCAGCACCCGCGTCGGGTCGGCCACGTTCTCCGGGGTGTCGGGGAAGGAGACGAAGAGCAGCCCCTGGTTCACGCCGATCACCGGGATCTCGTCGGCGGTCATGCTGAGGCCCGAGTAGGAGGAGACGTCCACCAGCTCGTGCGCGATGGGCCGGAGCTCCTCCTCCAGGGCCCGGACGACCTCGTCGGTCTGATCGATTCCGAAGTCGGTGGGAGCCTCGAGGCTGACCATGATCTGATTGAAGTCGCTGGGGAAGAGATCCACCGGAACGTGACGGGAGAGGCCGACGGCGAAGAAGAGCGCCGCCACGCTGAAGGCGAGGAAGGCGTAGCGGTGCTCGAGAACGCGCTGCTGGGCCCGTCCGTAGGTGTCGCGCAAGCCGTCCAGGCCGGCCTCGGTGGCGGAGCGCAGCCGATCGCTGAGACGCAGCAGGGCCGGCCCGCGGACGGCGCCGCGGGCGCGCCCCCGGCTCCCGAAGTCCACGTAGTGGACCGGCAGGATCACCAGGGCCTCGAAGAGCGAGCCGATCAGGCAGACGATGACGGTCTTCGGCAGGATCTCCATGAACTCGCCGCTGGTGCCGGAGACCGTCAGCATCGGGATGAAGGCGGCCACCGTCGTCGCGATCGCCGCGGTGACGGGCCACATCACCTCCTCGGCGCCGCGTACGGCCGCCTCGCGGATCGGCAGGCCTTCCTCCACGTGCCGGTAGATGTTCTCCAGGATGATGATCGCGTCGTCCACGAGCATTCCCGAGACCATGATGAAGCCCACCAGCGACATGGCGTTGATGGTGATGTCGAAGAGCGGGAAGAGGATCAGGGCCACCAGGAAGGAGAAGGGCACGCCGATGATGGCCAGCATGGCGTTCCGGAAGCCGACGGTCAGCCACAGGATGAAGATCACGAAGACCACGCCCAGCAGCAGGTTCGAGGTCATCAGGCCGATGCGCGCCTCGACGTAGCTCGCGCCGTCCCAGGTGATCCCCACCTCCACGCCCTCGGGCACCAGGCGCTGGTAGTCCTCCACCTCGGCGCGGACCTGCCGCACCAGCTCGATGAGGTCGGTGTCGGACTCCTTGGCGATGCCGATCGCGATGTTGGCCTTGCCCTGGTAGCGGCCGTAGAGGCGTCGCTTCTCGAAGTCCGCCGCCACCTCGGCGACGTCTCCGAGCAGCACGTGCCGGCCATCGGGGTCCTTCTTCACGACGGTCTGGGCCAGGGCCTCGGGCGAGACGAAGCTCCCCAGGCCGCGCACCGTGACCTCGCGCGAGGAGGGATCGGTGAAGGAACCGCCGGCGAAGTTCTGGTTGTTGCGGGCGATGAGGGCGTGGATCTCGGCCAGCGTGAGGTCGTACTGGTGGGCCCGTTCCGCGTCGACCCAGACGCGGATCTCGCGATCGCGATCCCCGCGCAGCTGCGCCCGGCGCAGGCCCGGAATCCGCTCCAGCCGGTCCTTCAGGTCGCGGGCCACCTCGCGCAGGGTGTACTCGCCGACGCCTCCCACGTCGGCCACCGCCACCATCACCACCTCGAAGCGCTCCGAGACCGAGAGCTCGGTCAGCAGGATCTCCTCGGCATCCTCGGGCAGGTCGTCGACCCGATCGAGAGCCGCGCGCAGGTCGTTGAGCGCCGACTCGTAGTCCATGGGCGCCATGGTCTCGTCCCACTCGACCAGGATCTCGGAGAGGCCCTGGCTCGAGTAGCTGAACATCTCCTTGATGCCGGAGACCCCGTCGATCTCGTCCTCGATCTTGGTGGTCACCAGGCGCTCGACCTCGTCGGGCGAGGCTCCCGACCAGACGGTGACGATCTGGGAGGCGTTGAAGGAGATGTCCGGGAAGAAGTCGACGGGGATGCGCTGGGCGGCCCAGAGGCCCCCCATGATCATCAGCACGAAGAGCAGGTTGACCAGGACGCCCTGGCGGATGGAGAGATCGGGAAGGCTCACGGCGCGGCTCCGTTGGCGGCGACGGCCTCGCCGTCGCGCAGCTGGCGAACGTCGCTCACGGCCACCAGATCGCCAGGCTGCAGTCCGGACACGACCTCCAGGTCGGTCGGCCGAAAGGGTACGGGACGCAGCACCACGGGCCTGCGGCGGGCCCGGTAGCGGCCCTCGCCGGGCTCCAGGACGAAGACGTAGCGCTGGCCGAAGGCCTCCAGGGCGGCCTCCCGCGGCAGCAGCGTGCGCGGGCGGGGGTCTCCCAGGCCCACCTCCGCGCGGGCCACCATGCCGGGCAGCAGCGCGCCCTGGGGGTTGTCCAGCTCGACCTCGACCGGGAAGCGCTTGGTGCGCTCGTCCGAGGCGGCGCCCACGCGCAGGATGCGGCCCTGGAAGCGGCGCTCCGGATAGGCCTGGAGGCGCACCTCGACGGGCTGTCCGGCGCGCACGGAGACGACCTCGCGATCCGAGAGGCCCACCTCGAGACGGGCCGTGGAGATGTCGAGCAGCTCGCCCAGGCGCTGGCCGTCCTGCACGTACTCCCCCTCCTCGACCGAGAAGGAGCGCAGCACCCCGGCGAAGGGCGCCGCGATGGTCTTCTTGCCCAGCTCGTCGCGGGCCTGCGTCAGCTGGGCCCGGGCCTCGCGCAGAGCGGCGGCCGCGACCCGTTCGGCGTTGCTGGCGTCCTCCAGCTCGGCGTCGCTGGCCACGCCCTGCTCGAAGAGGGACTGGCGGCGCTCGAGATTCGAGCGCGCCAGGGCCAGCTCGCTGCGCGTCCGGGCCAGGGCGGCCTCGGCCCGCTCGACGGTCACCTCGGCCTGGATCGGATCGACCCGCACCAGGAGCTGACCGGCCGCGACGCGGTCCAGGGCCTCGGCGCCGACCTCGATGACGCGCCCGCGGGTCTCGGCGAAGAGCGCGACGTCGCGACGGGCCTCCAGCACGCCCGACACCTCGGTCTGGGCGACCAGCGGCACCGCCTCCACCCGGTGCATCGCCACCCGCCGCAGGGCCGGGGCCTCGCTGCGCACCGCATCGGCCTCGTCCTGCGAGTCCCCACCCGTCCACAGCAGCACGACCCCCGCGACCAGCAGCAGGGCAGCGCCCCCCAGTAGGGCGGCAGTCAGGGAGAGCTTGGGCATGGCCACCCGGGGCTCCGGCCGCGGTGCAGAGCCAGACGAACCCCCTGGGGGAGATCCGAGCGCGGCTCGAGACGGAATTCGAGCCGAATCCGGTTCGGTTGCCCTGCGACCCGACCGATCAGGGCAACGAAGCGTAGCCAAAAAGACCCGATCGCACCGCTAGAGGTGCGCACGAGCCAGCGCGAGGGGGGCGCGGCGGCCGATTCGAGGGAGCCGTGCAGAATTTCCTGGCCTTTTTCCAGCAGACCTACGATGATGCTCTCCGAATTGAACGCCCCCCGCACAGTCAGCGCAAGGGTCCCGAGAGCCACGCGCGCAGCGAGATGCGGCTTCGGATCCGCGACCGGGAGCAGCTCTCCTCCCCGCGCGCCGCGCGGATGCTCCAGGCAGGCAGCTCGCTAGCGACTGGCCACCCGGGATGGGGCGAAGCAGCAGCGTGGAGACGCGGGCCGGGACGATCGACCCGGCCGAGCGTCGAGCTTAGCGTCGGGGCAATCGCCCGGGGTGACCGCTGGCGTCAGCGGCAGCGAGGGAGAGAGTGAAGCTGGAAGAGACGAACACCAGCGGGAGCGCGAGTGCGGCGGGGGCCACCGGGGCAGCCCGGGCCATCCCGGCCGAGGAGCTGGACCCGGGCCGCGAGCGGCGGCCGCTCGAGTCCTACTTCCAGGAGATCGGCGGCACCCGGACGCTGCGGCGGGAGGAGGAGGTCCTCCTGGCCAAGGAGCTGGAGAGCGCCACGGCCGAGCTGCGCGGGACTCTCTACGCGATCCCCTGCTGCGCCCGCTACGTGGTGCGCCGTTGGGACGACCTCCGGGCCCTCTCCCACACCGGGGCCAAGCTCTCCGAGTCGGTCGGCGACGAGGAGACGGGCGAGATCGCCGAGCGCGTCGAGCAGGCCGTGAAGAAGCTGCGCTCGCTGCTGGGCCAGCGCGACAAGCTGCAGGCGGAGCCCAAGGTCGACGAGAAGAAGCTCCAGCGCCTGGACACCCGCATCTCCAAGGAGATGGATCGCGCGCGACTGTCGCTGGCGGTCCTGTCGGAGCTGCACGGCCGGGTCCGCCTGCTCGCCATGGAGCTGCGCCGGGCGCGACGCGGCACCCGGCGCTTCCGGGAGCTGGAGTCCGAGGCCGAGATCTCCCGGGCACAGCTGCTCGAGCGGGCCTCGCGGGGCGAGGCGGCCCACGCGCGCATGACCTGTGAGAAGAACCGCTTCATCGAGCACAACCTGAAGCTCGTGGTGGCGATTGCCAAGGACTACCGGAATCTCGGCCTCTCCTTCCCCGACCTGATCCAGGAGGGCAACCTGGGCCTGATCCGGGCCGTGGAGAAGTTCGACCACCGGCGCGGCT
>CAZYOL010000188.1:0-9137 GCA_964649065.1 uncultured Spirochaetales bacterium | reverse complement strand
CCAGCTGCCCGTCGGGCAGCGGCTCGAGCGGCGGGGGCGGGACCGGGCTGGCGGGCGCTTCCACGGCGATCGGCGGCGCCGGCGCTCCGGCCGGCTCGAGCCGAGGCGACGGCCGAACGGCCAGGTAGAGCAGCAGCGCCGCGGCGGCCGCCGCGACCAGGCCGAGCGCCGGCCCTGCCCGCCAGCGCCGCGACCGCCGCGGCGGGGCGCTGCGCCGGGTCGCGGGGCGCTCCTGGCCCTCCCGCAGGCGGGCCAGCAGGCGCTCCCGGAGCTCGGGGCTCGGCGCGGGCAGCGGCATGGCCCGCAGCCGGAGGTCCACCCCGCGCAGGATCTCCAGCCGCGCGCTGCAGCGCGGGCACGCGTCCAGGTGCAGGCGCAGCTCCCGGGCCCGGTCGGCGTCGAGCTCCCCGTCGAGCCAGGCCGACAGGTCCTCTTCGAAGGGGGCACAGCGATCGGGGGCTTCGGTCATCTTCAGTCCCTCCCCTGGACCTTCTCCGCCAGGGTGACGCGGGCGCGGTGCACCAGGGCCTTGACCGCCTGCGGCGTCACGCCCAGGGCCCCGGCGATCTCGGCGTAGGCCAGGCCCTCGACGGCCGACAGCCACAGGGCCGCGCGCTGGTTCTCGGGAAGCGCGGCCAGCTCCTCCTCGACGCTCTCGCCGATCCGCCGGGCGTGGACGACCTCGTCGCTGGCCGGCTGCCGCGCCGGCACCGGGGGCGCGTCCTCGTCCTCCAGGCTGCGGTGGGCCTGGCGACGCCGGGGTCGGCGCAGCTCGTTGAGGGCCAGGTTCGTCGCGATCTGGTAGAGCCAGGTCGAGAACTTCGCCTGGGGCTCGTAGCGCTCGCGGGCTCGGTGTACACGAAAGAAGGTCTCCTGTACCAGCTCCTCGGCCACCCCCGAGTCCCGCGTCATCCGCTCGAGGTAGCGCAGCAGGGGTGCCGCCCAGCGTCGGAAGAGCTCGTCGAAGGCGGCGACGTCGCCCGCGCGGAAGGCCAGCATGAGCTGCACGTCGTCGCCTTTCGCGCGCACGTCTGCCTCCGCCTCCCGGTGAAACCCCGAGGCGGGGCCCGGGTTGCGCGGGCCCTTCCCGCGGGGGGGAGGGCTCATGCGGGCGCGGGAGGGATCTCGAGCTGCTCCAGGAAGGCGAGGATCGCGGCGTCGAAGGCGTCGGGGGCCTCGATGTTGACGATGTGACCGGCCCCGGGAATCGTGACTCGCTCGGCCCGGGGCAGCTTGGCCGCCATCACCTCGGCGGCCCGCAGGTAGTCGCGGTCGTTCTCGCCGACCAGGACCAGGGCCGGCACCCGGATCTCGCCCAGCCGGTCGATCACCGGCGGCGCGGGGCCCGAGATGCGCCGCGCGAAGTGGGCCAGCCCGTTCGGATCCTGGGCGGCGATGGCCCGGGCGGCGGCCTCGGCAGCCGGGCCGGGCCGCTCGCCGACGGTGCTGGCCCGGGCGCGCTCGGCGTAGGCGGCCGCGCCCTTGGCGAGCAGGAAGCCCGCCGTCCGCTCGATGGACTGCTCCCAGCGCGCCTGGGCCTCGGGCTTCTTGAAGCCCGGACCGCTGTCCACCAGCAGCAGGGCGCGCACCCGGGCGGGATGGGCCAACGCGAAGTGCAGCGAGGCCAGGCCGCCGAAGGAGAGGCCGCCCAGCACCGCCGGCCGCCCCGGAGCCGCCCAGTCGAGCACGGCGCCCAGATCCTCGACGACGCGCTCGATGTGGTAGGCGGCCGGGTCCTCGGGCACCTGGGAGCGTCCGTGACCGCGGTAGTCCCAGAGCACCACCCGGTGGCCGGCGGCCACCAGGGGCGCGACCTGGCCGCGCCAGTTCTCGTGGGTGGTGCCCAGGGCGCAGGAGAAGACGACGGGCTCTCCCTCGCCGTGGGCCTCGGCGTAGAGCCGCACTCCGTCCGCGCCTCGCACCTCCGCCACTAGCGCCCCTCGATGCGCCGCCGCAGCGCCGCCGCCATCTGCTCGAGCTGGCTGCGCATCTCGCCCTTGATCGCGAACTCCGGCACCAGGGCCTTGGTCTGCCCGTCGAGCTCGAGCGAGACGCGGGTGCCGCTGCCGCGGTCGTCGAAGCGCAGCTCGCCCCGCAGCCGCTTCCAGACCCGACCGTCGCAGACCTTCTCGAAGCGCACCCCGCCGTCCATCAGGTACTCGAAGTGGAAGGTCGCGGTGCCCTCCCGGCCCATGGCCCGGTAGCGCGTGCGCACCGTGCGCCGGTCGCCCTGGCTCTCGACGATCTCCGACTGCGCGTCCGGAAACAGCTCGAGCAGCGTCGCGTCCTGGACCACCGAGGCCACCGTCTCGTCGCGGCCGCAGTCGACATCGAAGGCGGTCTCCATGTGCACGGCGGGACCCTCCTAGCGGATGTCCAGGGGGAAGGGGGGCAGCAGCGCCGGCCCTCCGGAGGCGGCGACCGCCAGCCACGGCTCCCAGCGACGGGCCAGCTCGTCCCAGGGCGTGGGCAGCGCGATCGCCGACGCCAGGACGAGGCTCAGATCGGCGAGCTGCTCGGCCAGCGACTGGGGCTCCGGGAAGGGCACCAGCTCGAGGTCCGCGTCCTCTGCCACGCCCAGCTCGCCGCGCAGCCACGCCACCGCGGAGCGCAGGCCGCCCAGCTCGTCGACCAGTCCGATCTCCAGGGCCTGGGAGCCGGTCCAGACCCGGCCGCGTCCGACGGCGTCGACCTGCGCGGGGCTCAGGTCCCGCCCGTCGGCCACCCGCCCGACGAAGCGATCGTAGAGGCTGCGGGTCCCGTGGCGCAGGCGCTCTCGGCTCTCCGGGCTGAGCGGCGAAGAGGAGAGCAGCAGGTCCGAGCGCGCTCCCCGGGTCAGGCCCTCGACGCCGATGGAGAGCTTCTCGTAGACCCCGGCCAGGGCCGGGCGGATCAGGAAGACACCGATCGAGCCGGTCAGCGTGCCCGGGCTGGCGACGATGTGGTCCGCCCCGCAGGCCACGTAGTAGCCGCCGGAGGCGGCCAGGTCGGACATCGAGACGACGAGGGGCTTGCCGCTGTCGACCGCCTGCTGGGTCGCCCGCCAGACCGCGTCGGAGGCCAGCGCGGAGCCGCCGGGGCTGTCGATGCGAAACAAGATCGCGTCGATGCTGTCGTCCTCGGCGGCCTTCTCCAGGGCCCGGACGACCGTGTCCGACGCCAGCACCGGCTCGCCGGAGCGGGTGGAGCGGCCGCGCCCGACCACCACCGCGCCGCTTCCGTAGACCAGCGCGACCCGCTTCTCGGGCTCGAAGCCCACCGTGGAGGCGGGGACGCGGGCATAGCGATCGGACTCGATCACGGGCGGATCGCCGAGGGACTCGAGCACGCCGTCGTAGTGGGAGATCGCGTCCGCCAGGCCCAGGGCGACCAATTCCTCCGGGCTGGCCGGCGCCTGGTCGATGGCGCGGCGCACGAAGTCGGCCTCGAGGCCACGGCCCTCGGCGATGCCCGACACGAACTGCTGGTCCACCGCGTCCAGCAGCGCGTTGGCCATCTCCCGGTGGGCGTCGGTCATCTCGCTGCCCGCCAGGAAGTCGGCGGCGGTCTTGTACTCGCCGACCCGCTCGACCTCCAGCTCGATCCCCAGCTCCTCCCAGAGCTGGCCGAGGAAGAGGTACTCCGCCGCCAGCCCGGGAATCGGCGCCAGCGCCGCGGGGGCCACGTGGACGGCGTCTGCGGCCGAGGCCACGTAGTACTCGAGATTGGCGCCGAAGCTCGCCAGCTCGAGGTAGGCCACGGTGCGCTTCTCGGCCCGGCCCAGGGCCTCGATGGCCTCGCGAATCTCCTGGGCCTTGGCCCAGCCGACCCGCAGGCCGCGAATGCGCAGCAGCACCGAGGCCACGCGCTCGTCGCGCTCGGCCATGCGCAGCTGCGAGTAGAGGCCGGCAAAGGTGCGGGGAGACTGACCGAGCAGGCGCGCCAGGATCGGTGCCTCCTGCGCCTCGACGTAGCTTCCGGAGAGCTCGATGACCAGCGTGCTGCCGTCCTCGACGTCGGGTCGGTTGGCGTATTCCATGCCCCAGAACAGCAGCAGGGGAAGCAGCAGGAAGAGAGCCAGCGTCAGGGCCATGCGCAGCAACGCGCGCAAGAGTGTTCTCAATTGATCCTCCTCTCACGGAGGCCGGGCTCGCGGCGGGAAGGCCGCCAGCCCCTGCGCTCGTGTCGCTCCCGAACCTCGTGCCGCTCCCGAGCGCCTCGCACGGGTCGGGGAATCCCGGGGGCGGGACGAGCGTAGGCTATTCTCGCCCGCGATGGCCAAGGAGGTCTACGTCGCGGCGGTGGGCCTCACCAAGGTCGACCTGACCGGACAGATCTTCCGAAGCGTCTTCGACCTCTTCGCCGACGCCTATCAGCGCGCGCTCGCGGACTCCGAGATCCGCAGCTTCGACGCCGTCCAGGTCGGGATCATGGACAGCGAGGAGTTCGAGAACCGCGCCAACATCGCGACCAAGGTCGCCGACCGGCTCGGGCTCACGGGCGTTCCCGCCGTGCGCAGCGAGACCGCCTCCTCGACCGGGGCCGCCGCCCTGCACGAGGCCTACTACAAGATCGCCTCGGGCGAGTTCGAGAACGTGCTGGTGCTGGCGGGCGAGCGCATGAAGATGGTGACCACCGACGTCGCCACCAGCATCATGTCGAAGACGGTGGACCCCGAGGAGCGCCGCTTCGGCTTCACCATGCCGGCCCTGATCGCGCTCGTGACCCAGGCCTGGTTTCGCGAGAGGAAGCGGCGCGGCAAGGCCGTCTCCGACGCCCTGGCCCGGCTGATGGTGAGGGCGCACGCCCTGGGAGCGCAGAATCCCCTGGCCGCCTTCTACAACCGGCCCGAGCCCCTGGAGGCCTACTTCGACAGCTCCAGGAACCTGCCGGTGGCGACGCCCCTGATGCGCAAGGACTGCTCGCCCATCTGCGACGGCGCCGCGGCGGTGATCCTGAGCGCCCGCCCCCAGGCGGTGCGCATCGCGGGGCTGGGATCGGCCACCGAGACCTCCTCGATCCTCGACCGGGAGGAGCTCTCCGGGCTGGCCGCCACGCGCCGGGCCGCGCAGATCGCCTACTGGAGGGCGGGCATTGCGGAGCCGCGCCAGCTCGACGGACTGGTGGTGGAGGTGCACGACGCCTTCAACAGCCTGCTGCCGATCGGGCTCGCCGACCTCGGCCTGGTGGATGCCGAGGACTCGATCGAGGCCCTGATCGGAGACCCGAGGGGCGAGCCGGGAGATCCCCTGGAGCACCCCGTGACCGGCCTGCGCAGTCGGCTGCCGACCAACCTCTCCGGGGGCCTGAAGGCCCGGGGACATCCGGTGGGCGGAACGGGGCTCTTCCAGGTCGCCGAGAACTACCTGCAGATCACCCAGGACTTCCCGAACCCCCGGGCCCAGGTGCCCCGCGCGCAGGTCGGCATCTCGCACTCGATCGGCGGACCGGGCAACAACAACTACGTCACCATCCTGGAGTCCTCGAGCAGCCGCCGGCGCCGCGACTACGTGCGGCCGCCGCGCCTGCTCTTCGAGTCGGGTCGCAGGCGCCCCGAGCGCGAGGAGGCAGCGCGCCTGCACGGGGCGCGCGCGACGGTGGAGGCCGCGACCAGCATCCACGTGACGGCGGGCGGCTCCGCCCCCGTGCACGTGGCCCTGCTCTCGATCGACGGCCGGCGCGTCTTCGCCAAGCTCGACCGGGCGCCCCGGGAAGAGGAGGCCCTGGAGCAGGTGCTGGCCGGCCAGAAGGTGAAGCTGCTGGTCAAGGACGACGGCGACCACTACTTCCAGATCCCTCGCGGGCGCAGCTTCGACCTGGGGCGACTCGCCCAGTCGATTCGGAGACGCGTCCAGCGTCGGGCAACGGACGTGCCGCAGACGGGCTGAGACCTAGACTTCGCTGCTCGGAGAGAGTGCGCGAAGGAGGAGAGCATGAGGATCGCATCGGTACTGGCACTGGGGGCGCTCGTGGTCGCGGCGGGCCTGACCGGCACGGACCCGGCGCGCGCCCAGCAGGGCAAGCTGGTCCGCTGCAAGCTGAGCTTCGATCTCCAGGGCTGGTCGGTCTTCTACAAGCAGTCGACCGGAAAGGGCGTGGTCACCTGCGACAACGGCCAGTCGGCCCCGGTCAAGATCGTGGCCCGGGGCGGGGGGCTCAGCTTCGGCACCCACTCCGTGATCGAGGGCAAGGGCACCTTCACCGGCGTCACCAGCATCGAGAACGTCTTCGGGAACTACTTCGATGCGGGCGCCCACGGCGCCGTCGGCCCGGGCGGCGAGGGGCGCACGCTGCAGAAGAGCGGGGTCGGACTGAGTCTCTCCGGCTCGGGGAACGGAGTCGGCGCGGGCTTCGCCTTCGGCGGCTTCCGGATCAGCCGCGGCTGAGGGCGCGAGTCCGGAGCCCTAGAAGACGATCACGCCGCGGGCGTTCACGCCGCTCTCGAGGTCGGCGAAGGCCCGCGGGGCGTCGTCGACCGGGTAGGTCGCCGTGACCAGCTCGTCGAGCTTCAGTCGCTTCGCCTTGTAGAGCGAGAGCAGGCGCGGAAAGTCCACCCGCGGCCGCGCCGAGCCGTACATCGAGCCCGTGAGCACCTTCTCCTGGAAGGGCATCAGGAAGGCACCGAGCTTGACCTGCTCGGTGAGCGGCGCGACGCCGACGACCACGGCCATGCCGCCCTTGCGGATCGCGTTGTAGCACTGCTCGATGGTGGCCGCGCGCCCGATGCACTCGAAGGCGTAGTCGGCGCCGCCGCCGGTCAGCTCGGCGATCCTGGCGACCGCGTCCCCGTCCCGCGACGGATTCACCGTGTGGGTCGCGCCGAAGACCCGGGCGAAGTCGAGCTTCTTGTCCTCCATGTCGACGCCGATGATGCTCTCGGCGCCGGCCAGGGCCGCGCCCTGGATCGCGTTCAGGCCGATGCCGCCGCAGCCGATCACCGCCACCGAGGAGCCGGGCTCCACCCGGGCGGTGTTGAGAGCCGCGCCCACGCCGGTCATCACGGCGCAGCCCACCAGCGCCGCCTTGTCGGCCTCCACGTCGACGTTCATGGGGATGACGTTGTCCCGGTGCACCGTGGCGTACTCGGCCATCACGGAGACGCCGGCGAAGTGGTTGAGCCTGGCACCCTGCGCGTCCTTGAGGCGCGAGCTGCCGTCCGGGAGCGTGATCTGGGCGCTGGCCGCGGTGTCGCACAGGGCCGGGCGACCCGTCACGCAGTAGCGACACTTCCCGCAGATCGCGAGCCAGGAGATCATCACGCGGTCGCCCACGGCCAGGTCGGCGACGCCCTCGCCGACCTCCGCGATGGTCCCGGCCGCCTCGTGGCCGAGCACGGCCGGCGGCGGCAGCGGGATGGTGCCGTTGGTCGCGGAGAGGTCGCTGTGACAGACGCCGCAGGCATCGATCTTGATCATCACCTCGTCGCGCTTCGGGGACTCGACCTCGACGGTCTCGACCAGCACGCCCTTGTTCAGCTCGCGGAAGAGAACCGCCTTCGCCTGCCTGCCCATCTCGCCCTCCTCCAGGTTGGGACGCGCGAAGATACGCGAGTCCAGAGCACCGTGTCAAAAGACACCCGGGCTGCGCGACGCGGCGATGGCCCGACCGACCTCGCGCCTATACTCGCCGCGAGGCGGAGACGAGATGTCGGTCCGGGCCTTCCAGATCCGCGCCTTCGAGGCAGGGGATGCTCCCGCGCTGGTGGAGCTGTCCCGCGAGTGCGCTCGCAGCGAGGGCGACTTCGTGCTGAACCCGCTCTGGGAGAGTGAGCGGGAGCTGCAGGCCGAGTTCGAGCGCTTCGGCATCGATCCGGCCGAACACCTCTGGGTGGCCGATGCGGGCGACGGCGAGATCCTCGGCCTCGCGGGCTACCTGCGGCAGGCAGCGAGCCCGCACGCCGGGATCTTCTGCCCGATCGTGCGCCGCGGCGAGAGGCGCCGGGGAGTGGGCGGAGAGCTGCTGCGCGCTGCGTTGGGACGGGCTCCGGAGCTCGGCATCGGGCTCGCCACCGCCGGCATCGGCACCCGCAACCGCGCGGGCTTCGCGCTGCTCAGCGCCCACGGCTTCCGCCCGGTGCGCCAGCACTTCCTGATGCGCTGCGACGAGCGTCCGGCCGCCCTGCCGGAGCTGCCGGCCGAGCTCGAGCTGGCCGACGCCGAGCCGGAAGACGCCGAGGCAATCCTGGCGATCTACCTGAGCTGCGGCTTCGAGCCCCGCGACCCGAGCCAGATGCGCGGCGTGCTCGGCGACGGGCGCCATGCGGTCGGCGTCGCGCGCCACGCAGGCGAGGTGGTGGGCTTCGTCGAGCTGGAGACCCACTGGCCCGAGCGGGTCTGGGTGGCCTACGTCGGCGTCACCGCGGCGCTGCGCGACCGCGGCGTCGGCTCGGCGCTGGTGACCTGGGCGCTCGGCCGCCGCTTCGACGCGGGCGCCCGGCAGGGCCTGCTGATGCTCTCCCCCGCCAACCGCACGGCCATGCGGGCCTACGAGAAGGTGGGCTTTCGCCGCTACCGGCTGGTGGACGTGCTCGAGAAGTCGCTCTAGCCCCGCCCGGCCGCGTCGCGCGCCGGCGTCGGCGCGGCGGTGGGCCGGGGCGAGCGCAACACGAGCGTCGCGATCTCTCGCGAGCAGTAGATGCGCAGCGGGGGGCCGCCCACGCCAAGGCCGCGGTTCACGTAGAGCGTCGAGCCCGACGCGCGGTAGAGGCCGCGCGTGTAGCCGCTCACGAGGCGGGCCAGGTTGTAGCGCCCCCCGGCCCCCGGGAGCGCCAGCTGCCCGCCGTGGGTGTGGCCGCTCAAGACCAGGGGAAAGCCCAGACGCGCCGCCTGCCCGAAGGCCTCGGGCCGGTGGACCAGCAGCAGCGTCGGCCCGTCCGGCGGACGCCGCCCGGCCAGCTCCTGCAGGCCGGGCAGGAAGAGGTCGCGCGCCGACCAGTCGCTGACCGGATCCTCGGCCCCGGCCAGGTAGAGCGGTGCCGGCGTGGGCAGCGCCGCGATCTCGTCGCGCAGCAGCCGCATGCCGGGAGCCCAGCGCCGGAGTGCCCGTGCCACCTGCTCTGCCCCGACGTAGTGATCGTGGTTGCCGAGCACCGCGAAGACGCCGAGGCGGGCGCGCAGGGCCCCGAGCCTGCGCGCCCCGTCCTCCACGACGCCCGGGTC
>CAZYOL010000187.1:0-9218 GCA_964649065.1 uncultured Spirochaetales bacterium | reverse complement strand
GTGCCCTCGGCGATCTCCTTCAGGATGCGCTTGGCGCCCTCGGCGTCGCCGTACTGCATGGCGCCCGAGTCCATGTAGATGGCAATGGCGGCGCCGGTCTCGATGGTGTCCAGGCCGACCTCGTCGCAGAGGCGATCCAGGTCGGCCACGTCCTCCCAGCTCGCGATGCCGCAGCAGGATCCGAGCAGCGTGAGGGTCTCGAACTCCAGGGCGGAGGTCTTGTAGTTGCCGTCCTTGTCGTGGACGACGTTGCTGCACTGGACGATGCAGCCGGTCATGCAGTTGTGCATGCCACCGCCCCGCGACTCGAAGCTCTCGACGATCCGGGCGCCGTCGAGGGTCGCGGCGTCCGGCGACTGGCCCTCGGTGCGATTCTTGTAGGGGAAGGTCTGGAGCATGTTCGCGACGGGCACCACGGCGCTGGTCCCGTGCTTGAAGACCTGTGCCTTCGGGCCCTCCCGGAAGTCCTTGGAGTAGTCCTTGACGTGGCCGAAGAACTCCTTCTTGGAGGCGGGCTGACGTACCGGCCGCTTGCCGGCGTCGACCATCACGTACTTGAGGCCCTTGCTGCCCATCACCGCGCCCAGACCGCCCCGGGCCGCGTGCCGCGCCGGCCGGCGCTCCTGGTCCGCGTCGGTGCAGGCGACGGAGGCTCCCGAGAGCCTCATCTCGCCGGCCGGACCGATGGAGACGAAGGAGGCCGTCTCCGAGTAGCGCTGGCCCAGCTTCTGGATCAGCGCGTAGTTCCAGAGCCCCTTGCAGTCGTCGGCTTCGACGACGGAGACGCCCTCCTCTCCGACCTCCAGCCCGTAGCGCTTCTCCGGATCGGCCGGCTGGCCCGTCACCACCACGGCGCGATGGCCCAGCTTCATCAGGTCCTGTCCCGGGTTGCCGCCCGCGTTGGCCTCCTTGATGCCCCCGGTGAGAGGGCTCTTGGCTCCGATGGAGATGCGCCCCGAGGTGGGTGCCGCGGTGCCCGAGAGAACGCCCGGCGCCATCACCAGCACGTTGTCGGGACCGAGGGGATCGCAGCTCGCGTCGCACTCCTCGAGCAGGATGCGAGCGGAGAGGGCGCGGCCACCCAACAGCTTCCAGTCCTCGGGGTAGGGCTCGACGCTGGCGCTCAGCTTCGTCATGTCGACGCGAATCAGGGTGTCGCCGCTCGGGCCAGCCATGGGGTCTCCTTCCGTCCTGCTCGGGGTGTTCTCGGCTCGGGGTGTTCTCGGCTCGGGGTGGTCTCGGTGGGGCTCCGGGCACCACCCCCATACTATACCGGCGGGTCAAGAATGGGGCAGCCCGGCGGGCGGGCCGGCGCCGCCGGCGATGGCGGCCAGGATCTCGACCCGGTCGTCCGGAGACACCGCCGTGTCGACCTCGCCGCGGGGAATCTCGTCGCCATTCACGAAGAGCTGGACGAACTTGTGGACCCGCCCGTCCCCGTCGAAGACCTGCTCCGCGAAGCCCGGGAAGCGCTCGCCGACGGCCAGGATGCACTCGCGCACCGTCTGGCCCTCGACCTGGATGCGATCCTGGCCCCCGGTCGGCCCCTGATAGGGGGGCGGCACCTGTACCTCGGGCATCTCTCGCGCCTCCGCGTCCGCAGCGTAGCAGCGCGCTCGCCGCCGGCCGTGGCCGGCCGGTGGTAGGCTTCGCGCGTGCGCCGGATCCACGCCTTCCATCCCTTCGGCGAGTCCGTCCGGGAGGCGGTCGAGCGGGCCTTTCCGGAGCGCGAGTACCGGGTCCTCTCCGAGCCGGCCGACTTCGCCCGGGAGCTGGGGGAGATCGAGCTGCTGCTGGCCATGAATCCGCCGCGCGGCCACTGGGCGGCGGCCCGGCGCCTGCGCTTGATCCAGATGACCGGCGCCGGCGTCGACTCGGTGCTCCCGGCTCCGGACCTGCCGGCGGGCGTGGCCCTCGCCAACGCCCGCGGCATCCACGAGCCCGAGATGAGCGAGTTCGCCCTGGCGCTGATGCTGGCCCTGGCCAAGCGCCTGCCGCGCGCGTTCGAGCAGCAGCGCGGTCGTCGCTGGAAGCTCTTCGGCACCCTGCGCCTGGCCGGGGCCACGCTGGGCGTGCTCGGCCTCGGCGCCATCGGCCGGGGCATCGCAGCCCGGGGAGCCGCCTTGGGCATGCGGGTGATCGGGACGCGCCGCAGCCCCGAGCCCCTTCCCGGGGTCGACCGGGTGGTCGGGCCCGAGCAGACCCGCTGGGTGCTGGCCGAGTCCGACGTGCTCGTCGTGGTGCTTCCCCTCACGCCGGAGACGCGCGGCCTGCTGGACGCCGCGGCCCTGGCCGAGATGAAGCCCGGCGCGCTGCTGGTCAACGTGGCGCGCGGCGGCATCGTCGACGAGGCGGCGCTCGCCGAGGCCTTGCGTGCAAGACGGCTCGGCGGAGCGGCGCTCGACGTCTTCGAGACGGAGCCGCTGGGCCCGGAGAGCCCGCTCTGGGAGGCTCCGGGATGCCTGGTCACGCCGCACCTGGCCGGTCTCTCCCGCGACTACATGGAGCGAGTGGCGGAGATCTTCGTCGACAACGCGCGGCGGATCGAGCGCGGCGACCCGATCCGCAACCGCGTGGACCCGAGCCGCGGCTACTGAGCCCTGGGCCGGTAGGGGACGCCCACGCTGACCTTGACGAGCTGCCCGGCCTCGAGCGACGCGTCTGCCGGGAGGCGGTTCGCGACGGCCGTCTCCTCGGGGCTCCAGCGGTTCTGCGAGCGCTGGCCGAGGGCAGCGAGCCCCTCTTCGGCTTCGGCCCGGGCGACGGTCAGCTTCTGCTCCTCGAAGGAGCCGCGCTCCTGCGGCGTCAGGCCTCGGAAGCTCTCGCTGGCCTGGCGCAGCAGCGGCTCGTAGTCCTGCCAACGCTCGTTCTTCGCGGAGCCGTGGAAGCGGAAGAGCATGCCCTGCTTGGCGATCCAGGTCAGCGCGAGCGGCGTGGGCGTGCGGTCACGGTTGGCCACCAGCTCGGCGCGGTAGGCGGGGAAGCCGCCGATCTCGAGCTCGGTGGACTGGAGCACGTGGATCTTCGCCTGCTTCCCCAGCTTCTCCAGCGCGGCCGTGCCGGCGGCGACCGGGTCCTCGCCCTCGCCCGCCAGCTCGAGGAAGATCTGGGCCTCCTTCTCCGGCGCGTAGGCCGCCACCGCGCGGCGGCCGTTGGCCCGCTCCCAGTCCTCGGGAAAGCGCACCGCCAGGTCGAGGTCGGGATGCAGGAAGAGCTCCTCCCGGAAGACTCCCTCGGCCGGGCTGGCGCCGACGGTGAGGCCCTCGAGCCGCTCCAGGAAGCCGGCTCGCTCGCCGGCGATGCCCGGAGTGCGCGTCCAGGAGATCTCCCGGGCTCGCTCTCCGGTCTTCTTCACGCGCTCCGGCGTGGCGGGGTGGGTGTCGAAGAAGCCCGGGCGCCGCTTCGGCTCGCCTCCCTCCTCCAGGCTCAGCTCCTCGAAGCGGGTCAGGGTCTCCATGAAGTGCGTGAGGCCCACCGGGTCGTAGCCGGCCTGGGCGGCGAGCCGCTGGCCCACCTCGTCGGCCTCGCGCTCCTGGGCGCGGCTGTAGGCGGCGATGCCCCCGATTCCGGCGATCTGCAGCGGCGCGTTCACGGCGTCCGAGACCAGCTCGCCGGGCGTGCCGAGGACCAGGCCGAGGATGCCGCCGGCGATGGCCGTCGGCAGCATCACGACTCCGGCGCCGATCGCGCCGGCCTGCCGCCGCGCCGCGTGTCGCTTGGCCACGTGGCCGATCTCGTGACCGATCACGTTGGCCAGCTCGTCCTCGTCGTTGGCCAGGGCCAGCAGCCCGCGCGAGACGTAGACGTAGCCGCCCGGCAGCGCGAAGGCGTTGGGCTCCGGGGTGTCGACCACGGCGAAGCGGTAGCTCAGGTCCTGGCGCGGCGACTGGGCCGCCACGCGCTTGCCGATCTCGGTCACGTAGCGAACCAGGGTCTCGTCGCCGACGAGGCCCATCCTGCGCGCGACCAGCTCGGCCCCCTTGCTGCCGGCCTCCACCTCCCGCCGGGTGGAGAAGAGGCAGCCCGCCACCAGTACGCCGATCCCGAGAGCTGCGCCGACCGCGACGAGCGGACGGCCCTGCAGGAGCCCCATCGCTTCCCCTCACCCCGCTGATTTCGAGGTGGAGGAGACTAGCCCAGGACCGCGGATCTCCGGGCCGGGTCCGAGGCGCTCGGGGCCGGAGACCGGCCGAGGACGGGCTCTGACTCCACCGCCCGGATCGAGGCGGCAGTGCGGCGGGGTCGGGGGACTGCGGGGTGCGGGAACCTTCCCGAACCTCACGACGGTGCACGCGCGCGAGGCTCGGCAGAGCGACGGAGCTGCTGTCACCAGGCTGCGTCTTCGAGACGAGGAGAGCCCTCGCCCCTCGGACTCTGCGCGCTCGGTCTGAAAGCGCTCCCGGGCTCGGGAAGGCATCCCGCTCTTCGACCCGGCTCCCCGCGCGTCGCTGCGCTGGCGCCCACCCGGGGTGTCGACAGTCGATGCACCCGTTCCCGCCGACATCTTCCAGTGTACGTGGCCCGAACGGTGACTCACTCGCCGACGGAAACGAGACCCCGTTCTCCTCGCCGCCGGACCTCCGTACCGACACTCATCGTAGTCACGATCGATCGCGATGCCAAGCAAATTCTCGCATCCGCAGGATCGCGCGGCGACGCCGTGGGCTCGTCTCCCGACCGGACAACGCGGGAATCACTCAGCCGGCAGGCGGGTAGTAGATGCGGCGTGCCGGGACGCTCCAGAAACGGTTCTCGTGGGCTCGGAAGGGCCGCTCGCCCTCCGGCAGCCAGGCCGTCAGGGCGCCGTCGCGGCCTCGTCCGTGGTGCACGCAGCCCGTGTCGAGTCCGCGCAGTCCCGGAGCGACGTGCAGACCCTGGAGCGACCAATGCCCGTAGACCACGCCGTAGTCCGGCTCGTGGCGAGACCAGAGGGCGTGCCAGGCCTGGAAGCCCTCGGCCGCCAGCCCGGGCGGCTCGCGCCGCCACTCTCCAGTGTTGCTGACGCTGCGGCACTGGGTGAGCCGGTCTAGCAGCTCGAGGGCGGATCCCGGCTCGGGCGGGCCGCCCAGGAAGTGCGCGAGATCCGAGAGCGAGCCCTCCGCCAGCCGTCCTTCCACCTCGCGCGCGCGGCGCTCGAGCTCGGTGAGCGCCATGCCCGGAGGCGCCGAGGCGTGGACCATCACGAAGCGCTCGCGGCCCAGCCAGCCGCTCTCCACCACCGGAAGTCGACGCAGCCAGTCGATCCAGTCGTCGCGATCGGGTGCCGCCAGCACCTCGCCGAGCGTGTCGCGAGGCCCCGGCCGGGAGAGTCCCGCGGCGATCCGCAGCAGCTCCAGGTCGTGATTGCCGAGCACGACCCGGCCCCGGCCCGAGTCGGCCAGCTCGCGCACACGGCGCAGCACGCGCAGATTGTACGGGCCCCGGTTGACGAGATCGCCCACCCAGCAGAGCTCGAAGTCGCCGCCGAAGTGGGCCCGCACCCGCTCGACGAGCTCGTCGTTCTCGTCCGCACAGCCCTGGACGTCGCCTACGAAGACACGCTGCACCGTGGGGGGCTCCCGGTCCGCCGCCTCCCCTTGGGGGGCGGCGCGCCCGCGGAGAGTTCCACCCCGCTCCGCCTTCCGCACGCTTTTGGTGAGGCCAGGCTTCCCGCCTACACTCCGGACTCACGTCGCGTGGGGCACCCTGGCCCCCGCCCGAGCGACCCGGCGGCGCTCTCGCGAGCGCGGGGCGCATCGGGGAGCGACTAGCGCGCCCGAGAGCGCGCGGGGGTGTTTTGGCACGCCGCATCGTCATCTGCGACGGAGCCGAGCAGGCCCGTCTCTGGGCGCGCATCGGAGCCGAGGATTCCGAGGACCTCAGCTGGGTCCCTCGCGACGAGGAGTCGCGCGCCCGCCCGCCGGGCTTCCGCATCCTGGGCGGGGGCCTGGCCCCGGACTCGATCGCCAAGCTCGATCCGCGCGAGGGCGACTCCTTCGCCGTCGTGACGGACGCCTCCTCCTTCGCGCGGCTCGCGGTGGGCGCCATCGCAACCGCGGCACCGCGCGCCCCGATCCTGGTCTTCTCCGATCGCATCGCATCCGAGGAGCTGCCCGACCACCGGGCCCTGCGCGCCACCGGCCTGCGCACGCAGATCCGGGACGACATCGACACCGAGTTCGAGCACCTGGCCAACCTGCGTCTGGTGGTGGAGCTGCGCGAGCTGATGCAGCCGCGCGAGAAGGTCGGGATCCTGCTCCAGCCCGACCCCGATCCGGACGGGATCGCCTGCGGCTTCGCGGCGCGCGCCATTCTCGGGCGCAAGCGGCCCACGGCTCCGCTCGTCTCCTTCGGCGCCGTCAAGCGCCCCGAGAACGTCGCCATGGTGCGCGCGCTCGGCATCGAGGTTCGCACGGTGACGCCGGAGGAGCTCGACGAATTCGACGCCCTGGTGCTGCTCGACGTCCAGCCGACGGTCTTCGGTGAGAGTCCGCCCGCGCGCCTGCGCTCGGTCGACGTCGTGATCGACCACCATCCGGAGCGCAGCGGCTACGACGCCACGATCCGCGACATCCGCACCGCCTACGGCGCCACCGCGACCATCCTCACCGAGTACATCCGCGCCGCGGGCATGGAGCTGCGTTCCAACCTGGCCACCGCACTCCTCTACGGCATCAAGACGGATACCCAGCTCCTGGGTCGCGAGACCAGCCGCCACGACATGAAGGCCTTCGCATTCCTCCACGCCCACCACAGTCCCGCGCTGCTGCGTCGTATCGAGAGGCCCGCCCTGCCCACCGAGGGACTTCGCGCCATGGGGAGGGCGCTGGCCCGGACGCGCATCGAGGAGGGCATCCACCTGCTGGTGCTGGGACGCGTCGAGGAGGAGGTGATTCCGCAGGTGGCCGACCTGGGCCTGCAGGCGGAGGGAGCCGAGTGGTCCATCGCCGCGGGCATCGTCGGCTCGGATCTGGTCTTCTCGGTCCGCAACGTGGGCTACGTGCGCGCGGCGGGCGAGGTCGTGAGGGCCGTCGTCGAGGGCCTGGGCGTGGGCGGAGGACACCGCTCCATGGCCAAGGGCATCATCCCGCTCAAGGCCTTCCGCAGCAAGTACGGAAGCGCGACCCGCGCCCGCATCGAGACCGCCCTGCGCGACGCCTTCGTGGCGGCCATCCACACCCCCTGAGCGCTCCCGGCCGGCTCGCGCAGCCGGCCTCGGGCCGCGCAGCCCGATTCGAGAGCTAGCCCAGCGTCAGCAGGCGATGCGCTGTGCGCATCCGCTCCGGAATGGCGATGCCCACCGGGCAGCTGCCCAGGCAGGGACCGCTGCAGCCGGCGCAGACATCGGCCTGCCGCTCGAGCCCTGCGTAGAGCCGCATGCCCTCCTTCTCCCAGCCGTAGTCCTCGAAGTACATCCGGTGGCGGAGCACGTCGTGGATGGGCAGGCCCTCCGGACAGCTCTCGAGGCAGGCCCCGCAGTGGGCCTGGCAGTGGCTCCCGGAGATCTGCCGGTCGTAGCTTCGCAGCCGTGCCAGGTCGCGCGCCTCGAGGCTGCGCCCCGAGGCGTAGAGGTACTCGTCCACGTGCTGCAGCTTCGAGAAGGAGATGATCGCCGCCGAGACCTCCGGATTGTGCAGCACCCACTTGAGGGCGGCCTGGGCGTAGGAGTCGGCCTCGTTGCGAAAGCCGGCCAGGCCGTGGTGCTTGGCCCCTTTCAGGGTCTTCATCGCCACCACGCCCATGTCCTGCTCGCGGCGCGCGCGGGAGATGATGTCGGCCAGCGGCGCCCAGATGCCATGGTGATAGGCGACCATCATCACGTCGAAGCGACCGGAGTCGATGGCATCATTCGCCACCTCGACGAGGCGCGGCGTATGCGTGGAGAAGCCGAGGAAGCGGGCCTTGCCCTCCTGGCGCAGCTCGTCGAAGGCCGTGTGGACCCGCTCGTCCCGGAGGCGATCCAGCTCGTCGCAGGAGTGGATGTGCACGAGGTCGACGTAGTCGGTGCCGAGGCGGCGCAGGCTCTCCTCGATCGCCTCCTTGTAGCGCTTCACCGGGGTCCCGACGGGCAGATGGCCGTAGGGCGTGCAGAACTTGGTGGCGATGAAGACCTGGTCGCGGCGAATGGCCCGCAGGGCGCGGCCCATGGCCTCCTCGCTGCCGGCGGCGGAGTAGTCCGGGGCCGTATCGAAGTAGTTGACGCCCCGTTCGAAGGCCAGACGCGCGATCTGCGTGCCCGCGTCGCCCTGGATGCGGCTGGTGCCCAGCACGATGTCCGAGATCTCCCAGCCCGTGCGTCCGAAGCGACGGCGCGCGCGGATGCGGCTGTCCTTCCAATCCTCCTCCCACACCGGATGCGTGGTCTCGACCTTCGCGAAGATCTCCCCGCCGACGCGGTGCCAGCCGATGCCGCCGCGCCCGAGGTTGTGGAGGCCCAGGGTGCGCGCCACCGCGACGCCTCCCGCGAGAGCGCCGGCCGCCAGCCCGACCCCCGCCGCCAGCAGGCCGCGGCGCCCGGCGTCGGGCGCGGACGCCGGGCGGGCGCGACGCGTGATCCAGAAGGCGCCCAGTCCGACGCCCAGCAGCGCCAGGCCCATCCAGACCGCGCCCACCACCGCGCCGTTCTGGAGGCCGGGCTGCAGCGTCCGGAGCCCGGCGAAGATCGTCTCGCCCAGGGGGAAGCCCGAGGCGTCGAGCCCGATCGGGGTGCGGTAGAGGTAGTGACCGGCCACGAGCCAGCCGCCGAGCAGGGCCAGGGCCAGGCTGGCCAGCAGCGCCGCGCGAAGCGATCTCATCGGTGTCCCTCCGGGCTGCGGGAGGGAGGGCCACAGCCCCCGGCGAGTATACGCGCAGGGGCGTCGCCCGGAAGCGGGAGCGGCCCGGCTGGAAATGCCCGGAGCCGCGACCTAGCTTCGCCGCGGGTGGGCGCGATCGAGCTTCGTCACCACAGATTCGTCGCCGCCGGAGCCGAGCGCGTCTGGTCGCTGGTCTCCGACCACGAGGGAATGCCCGGCTGGGCCGGCGTGCGAGAGGTCGTGCGGCGGCGCCCGGGAGCGCCCGATCCCGACGGCGTCGGCGCGCTGCGCGTGCTGCGCGCCGCCGGGCTGGCCGTGGAGGAGCGGGTGCTCGCCTTCGAGCCGCCACGTCGCCTGGTGACCGAGCTGATCGGCGGGGCGCCGCTGCGGGCCCAGTCCACGACCGTCGCGCTGGAGCCCGCCGCCGCTGGCACCCGGGTCGAG
>CAZYOL010000186.1:0-9254 GCA_964649065.1 uncultured Spirochaetales bacterium | reverse complement strand
GGTACAGCGGCGTCGAGCCCGAGCAGAGCGCATTCTGGCTGCGGGCCTTCGGCCCCTACTGGATCTCCACCTGGGTGATGATCATCTGCAACGGCGTGCTGCCCCAGCTGCTGTGGTTCAAGAAGCTGCGGACCCACATTCCCTTCCTCTTCGTGCTCTCGGTCTTCATCAACATCGGCATGTGGTTCGAGCGCTACGTCATCATCATCACCGGCCTCTCCCGCGAGTACGACCCGGCCTCCTGGGGCATCTACACGCCGAGCTGGCCCGAGCTGGGCATCGTGGCCGGGAGCTTCGGCTTCTTCTGCATGCTCTTCCTGCTCTTCATCAAGGTCTTCCCGGTGATCGCGATCGCCGAGGTGAAGGAGCTGACGATTCACGAGAAGGCCCATGGCCACGAGGACAGCGAGCCCGTCGCTGCCCAGGCGGGGAGCCACTGATGCCGACCCTCCTCGGAATCTTCGAGCAGCCCGATCAGGTGCGCGACGCGGCTCACCAGCTGCGTGGCCGGGGCTACACCGATCTGGAAGTCTTCGCACCCGCCCCCTTCCCCGAGATCGACGAGGCCCTCGACGAGAAGCCGAGCCGCGTGCGCACCTTCACGCTGGTGGGCGGCCTGGCCGGGGTGATCGCCGGCTTCGCCATGACCCTTTGGATGGCGAACGACTGGCAGATCACGGTGGGCGGCAAGCCCTACTCCTCGATTCCGCCCTACACGGTGATCGCCTTCGAGCTCACCATCCTCTTTGGCGGCTTGATGACGGCCCTGGGCCTCTTCGTGATCGGCGGGCTGCCCCGCAACAAGACGCACCCGGCCTATCACAAGCGCTTCTCGGCCGAGGACTTCGGCCTGGCGGTGGAGTGCCGGCCGCGGGACGTCTCCGAGATCGACGGCCTGCTCCGCGAGCACTCGGCCGTGGAGGTGAGCCTTGTCGAGGGCTAGGCGGACCTCTCTGGCGAAGCTCGTCTACGCCGCCGTGCTGCTGGGCATCGGGGGCGGCCTCGGCTGCTGGGAGCAGTGGTCGGAGGAGTGGTTCCCGCAGATGAAGTGGCAGAAGGCGGTGCAGGCCTACGAGGAGACCCTGCACGAAGGCAAGCCCGATCCCTTCATGCCCCCCCTGGGCACGGTCCCGGTCACCGACCAGTACGCCACGCTCTCCGTCGTAGACCACCAGACGGCGGATGCTCTGGTCAACCCCGAGCCGATGACCCTGGCTTCCGTCAACAACGGCAAGCAGGTCTACGAGGAGATCTGCGCGACCTGCCACGGGCTCTCCGGCATGGGCAACGGCACCGTCAGCATGACCGGGGGCGTCCAGTCCGCCCGGGGCCCCCAGCCGGGCCCCATCGGCGGCATCCTGCCGATGACGGTCACGGCGGCTCGCAGCGACGGACACATCTTCACCACCATCACGAACGGCATCCGCCGAATGCCGAACTACCGGCGCATCCCGGTCGACGACCGCTGGGACGTCGTCAACTACCTCCGCTACATGACGAAGCAGAAGGGGATCCAGTGAGCGCGGCCCAGGGAACCTTCTTCCCCGAGGAGGCCGACCCGCGCGGCCTGCCGGTTCCGCTCCTCGGTCTCTGTGGCGGTCTCGTCGCCGTGGGCGTCGTGTCCTTCCTGGCGGGCCTCGCCAGCGATCCGGAGACCGCCTGGCGCGCCTACCACGTGAACTGGGTCTACTTCGCGGCGCTGTCCCAGGCGGGCCTCTGCGTCTCCTGCGCCCTGGTCATCATCGGCGCGCGCTGGGCCGGGCCGATCCGCCACGTCGCCGAGGGCCTGGCCGCCTGGGTCCCGATCAGCTTCCTGCTCTGCCTGGTCGGCTTCCTGGGCCGGGAGGCGATCTTCTCGCCGTGGATCGACGGCGCGCCCTACGGCAAGGAGGGCTGGCTCTCGATCCCCCGCGTCTATCTCACCGATCTCAGCATCCTGGCCGTGCTCACGGTGCTGACCCTCGCCTACCTGCGGGCCTCCTTCCGGCCGGCCCTGCACGGCGCCGCCGATCGCGCACCCCAGGCCAAGGGCCTCTTCGAGAGCTGGACCGCGAACTGGCGCGGCGAGGACGCCGAGCGGGCGGCCAGCGAGAGCCGGCTCAAGCTGCTGGCTCCGATCGTCTGTCTGGCCTACGCCATCGGCTTCACCTTCATCGGCTTCGATCAGGTCATGTCCCTCTCGCCGACCTGGTTCTCGAACATCTTCGGCTGGTACTTCGGCTGGGGCGGCTTCCTCTCCGCCGTGGCGGCCACCGCCCTGATCACGGTGCTGCTGCGCCGACATCCGGGCTGGGCCGGCGAGATCACCAAGCCCCGGCTGCACGACCTGGGCAAGATGGTCTTCGCCTTCTCGATCTTCTGGATGTACCTCTTCTTCGCCCAGTACATCGTGATCTGGTACGGCAACCTCCCCGAAGAGACGGAGTTCCTGCAGGCCCGCCTGGGTACGCAGTTCATGCAGGAGACCTGGAATCTCGACTGGGCTCGCTTCCGCCAGCCCTACGTGCCGCTCTCGATGGCCGCCTGGGCGGGCATCTGGGTGCTTCCCTTCTGGCTGCTGCTGGGGCAGCGGCCCAAGCGCACGCCCGCCATCCTGGGCGGCGTCGCCTGTCTGGTGCTGCTGGGCTTCTGGCTGGAGCGCAACGCCCTGATGTGGCCCTCCTGGGTGCCCGACGACGGCATGGCCTGGCTGGGGCCGATCCAGCTCGGAATCGCAGCCGGCTACTTCGGGGCCTTCGCCGCGGTCTACCTGTTCTTCAGTCGCGTCTTCCCGACCCTGCCGTTACCTCGCAAGCCCTAGGGCGCCGCTTGCTACGCTCCGCGGGTGGACGCCCCGACCCCGATCTACCGCGGCGTCGAGGTCTTCGCACTGGAGGGCCACCCGCGGGCCCTGGAGCTCGGTGAGGAGGGGCTCAGCCATCCGAAGTCGGCCCGCAGCCGCGATCGGCTGCTGACGCCCTACGCCGACATCAGCCACCTGGCGACGTCGCGCCGGGCGCTCTTCATCGGGGCGCGCCGCTCGGTCTACTCTTTCCCCCGCGAGGCCTTCGTCGATCCGAACGGTCCCGAGAACGTGGTGCGCGCGCTGCGGGCTCGCATCGCTCGGCGGCCGGGCGGGCCGGCACAGCTGCTGCGCATGGCGGAGATCGAGGCGCTGGCCCACCGTTCGCGCCCCCTCCGAGCCACCTGGGGAGTGCTTGCTCTCTGCGGCCTGATCTTCCTGCTGCAGCTCGGCGTGGGCACCGTGATCCAGGAGGTGGGCTACTTCAGCCCGATCCTGGTGGCGGACGGCGACCTGTGGCGCCTGGTCACGGCGAACCTGCTGCACGCCGCGCCCAGCTTCCCTCTGCACCTGATCTTCAACGCCCTCGGCCTGCTGGCCTTCGGCTTCCTGGTGGAGCGGCCGCTCGGCGCGGCGCGGGCGCTGGTGGTGATGGGCGCCTCGGCGCTCGGGGCCATGGCGGGAAGTGCGGCGGTCGGCGAGAGCCAGGTGGTCGGCGCCTCCGGGGTCGTCTTCGGTCTGGTGGGCAGCGCCCTGTGGCTCGAGCTGCGCTGCGCCGGACGCCTGCCCTCCTGGTGGCGGATTCCACGCCGGGTCTTCTTCTTGCTGCTGGCCGTGAACGGGGCTCTGAACGTGCTCGCAGCGCTGATGCTCCCGATCCTCGCCTGGGGGGCGCACCTCGGCGGCTTCCTGGCGGGGCTCGGCTGCACGGTGCTGCTGACGCCGCGGCGTGTTCCCTCGCCTCCCTCCTCCCTGGTGCGCCTCGCCGCGGCCGGCGTGCTGGGCGGCACCCTGCTCTCGCTGGTCGGGGCCGCAGGCCTGCTGGTGAGCACGGAGGACTTCCTGGCCGACCACGCGGCGCGCCTCGCCACGCTGCCCGGAGTGTCGCCCATCGAGATGAACGATCGCGCATGGCTGATCGCCATCGAGCCCGGGCGCAGCGAGGCCCAGGCGCGGGCGGCGCTCGCTCTCGCCGAGCGCGCCGTCACGGAGACCGGGCGCAGCATCCCCGCCCTTCTCGACACCCTGGCCGAGCTGCAGTTCCAGCTCGGCTCCCCCGAGCGCGCCCTGGGGACCATCGACGAGGCGATCGCCCTGGTGCCCGACGATCCGCGCTACCGCGACGAGCTCCGCTACTACACCGAGCAGAGACGGCGCTTCCAGGGCGAGCGCAGTGCCGACGATCGGCCCGAGGGCCCGAGCTGGTGGCGGTCGCCCCCGCCCGAGCCTCCGGCCCAGGAGCCGGCCGGCGGGCTCACCGCGGCGCTGGGCTAGGGGGCCAGCTCGTCGCCGTCGTCCGGGACCCACACGCGCCCGCCGAAGCTCTCGGCCACCGGGCCGGAGTACTGGAAGTCGTAGACCGGGGGCGGTCGCAGGCGCACGAGCGCCAGGGTCGCGACGCCCGCCCGAGCCGCCACGGAGCCGACCCGGTCGAGCTGGGCGTGGAGGGCCGCCTCGCGGCGCAGGCGCTCGGCACCGACTCCGAGCGTCTCGCCCAGCTCGGGCGCGGGCGTGACGGTGGCCTCGTGCACCAGCAGGTCCGCAGCGCGGGCCAGCTCGATCAGGGCCGCCTCGCCCCAGCCCGCGCCGGCCACCACCACCGCGCGGCCCTCCGCCTCGGCCCGATGGGCGAGGGTTGGCGTGGGGCCCTCGGGCTGGGAGGCGCAGCGCAGCGCGAGTCGGTCGAGCTGCAGCGTCTCGCCGCCGACCCACTCCCGGGCCTGGAAGGAGGCGCCCTCCGCCGGCAGGTCGAGGGCCTGCTGCCAGGCCGCCACCCCGGCGGCGTGGCCGGCACGCAGGCCTTCGGCCAGGGCGCGCGTGCCCACCGGACCGTAGATCTCCAGCGGCTGATCCCGGCCCTCGCGCCAGCCCGTCAGCAAGAGGTCGTCCAGCCCCACGGTGTTCTCGGGGAGCAGGCTCGTCAGCAGCACCCTCCGCGGCTGTGCCACCGGGATGCGAGCCGCGCGCAGCCCCTCGGCCACCGCGCGGCCGGCATCCACGAGCACGATCTCCGTCCCCAGCCCCAGGGCGATGGCGGGGCCGCGCCGGTCGGGGTTCTCGTAGGCGCCACCGGTTCCGACGGCCACCACGGTCAGCGTCTCGAAGTCCCGCGGATCGAGCGGGACGACGCCGGCCGCGACGCGCTGGACCTGCCAGCTCACGTAGGTCGTGATCCAGCCCGCCACGGCGACGGCGGCCACCAGCAGGAAGCCGAAGAGCCGCAGCCGGCTCACGAGAAGACGACCGTCTTGTTCCCGTGGACGAGGATCCGGTCTTCCAGGTGCCAGCGCACCGCCCGGGCCAGCACGCTCCGCTCGACGTCGCGACCTTTGCGGACCAGCTCCGTCACCGGGTCGCGGTGGGAGCAGCGGATCACATCCTGCTCGATGATCGGTCCCTCGTCCAGGTCCGGAGTGGCGTAGTGGGCTGTGGCCCCGATCAGCTTCACGCCGCGCTCGGCGGCCTGGTGGTAGGGACGTCCCCCGGAGAAGGCGGGCAGGAAGGAGTGATGGATGTTGATGATGTTCGGACCGAAGCGGCGAATGAAGTCTTCGGAGAGAACCTGCATGTAGCGGGCGAGGACGACCAGCCCGACGCGCTCCCGGGCGAGCAGCTCCAGCTGCTTGGCCTCCTGCTCGGCCTTGTTGGCGCGGCTCACCGGGAAGACGTGGTAGGGAACGCCGAACTGCTCGGCGACGGGCTTGTGGTCGGGGTGGTTGCTGACGACCATCGCGATGTCGCAGGGCAGCTCGCCGGCCCGGTGCCGCCAGAGCAGGTCGAAGAGGCAGTGGTCCGTCTTGGAGACGAACAGGGCCACCCGCTTGGCCTCGGCCGCGTAGGCGAGGCGCCAGGTCATCTGCATCCGCCCGGCCACCTCGGCGAGAGCCCGCTCCAGGGTCGCGCGATCCGTGTGGAGCTCCGAGAGATCGCTCCGGATGCGCTGGAAGAACATGCCGGCGCCCAGGTCACTGTGCTGGTCGGCGGCCAGGATGTTCGCGCCGTGCCCGGCCAGCAGCTGTGCCAGAGCCGCGACGATTCCGCGTCGATCCGGGCACGAGACCAGCAGTGTCGCCTCTTCAGGCCGCGTCTGGGGGGACATCCAGCCCACTCTACCTCGCCGCGGGGGAGATTTCTCTGGTGCGACCGTGGGGGGTCCGATACGTTTGGCCGCAGGGGGCCTCACTCGCCCCCGAGTTCCGCGCGTAGCGGACAGGCCGTGATCGGGCGGGGCGACCCGGGCGGGGCGGTTTCGGCGACCACCCTGGGAGACCGGGCCGGAGGCGAGGTCTGGGCCTCGCTGGAAGTCGACTACGCCGGTTGGAGGTGATTCGGTGAACCAATGGTGTACTACGGCGAGTGAGGTGGCGGCGTCCTAGCGCCGGAGCCGAATCGCGAATCGATCGGCGTGGGACAAGGTTCCCAGCGCCACCGCCCCGGGAGCGCGGACGCCGTAGCCGCGACAATTAGCTCCCGGGGCTTTTTATTGCTCTGCACCTGGCTGCCGGCTCGCTGCGCGCTCCGCTTGCTGTCCGACTTCGCTCGGCTACGCCTCGCTGCGCGCTCCGCTTGCTGTCTGACTTCGCTCGGCTGCGCCTCGCTGCGCGCTCCGCTTGCCGTGACCGCCGGCACACAGGCCGGGGCAGGGCGCTCCGATGCAGATCCCGACGACACGCTGGCGCGCCGTGCGCGGAGGCTGGGCGGTCGCGGCATCGCCCCGGAGAGACCGCGGCGAGTCAATGCCCCCTGCCGAGCGCTCGCCCGGCCCCGCGCACGGCGCCAGCGCGTCTATACTCCCAGCCCATGGCAGAGCCCCCGCGGTCCGTCCATCGCGAGCCGCTGACCCCGCTCGCCTTCCTCGAGCGCACGCTGCGCGTCTTCCCGGACCAGACGGCCGTGGTCTACGGCGAGCTGCGACGCAGCTGGGCACAGCTCGCCGAGGACGCCGGCCGCCTCGCCGGCGCGCTGGCCGGCGCCGGCATCGGGCCGGGCGACCGGGTGGCCGTGCTGGCGCCCAACGTGCCGGCCGCGCTGGCGGCGCACTTCGCGGTCCCGGCGCTGGGAGCGGTGCTGGTGATGATCAATACCCGCCTGGGCGCCGGCGAGGTCGGATACATCCTGAATCACTCGGGCGCCAGGGTGGTCCTCGTGGATCCCGAGCTCTCGGAGCGGCTGGGGCCCGCCGCCGGCCTGGTGACCGATCCCCTGCTCGTGAACCTGGAGGACCCGGTCGCGGGAGTCACCGGGCAGCCGCTCGAGGGGCCCAGCTTCGAGGCCTTCCTCGGCGGCGCCGACGTCCTCCCCCTCACGGGCGTCGACGACGAGCAGCGCCTGCTCTCCATCAACTACACCTCCGGCACCACCGGGCGGCCCAAGGGCGGCATGTACACGCACCGCGGCGCCTACCTCAACGCCCTCGGCGAGGTGCTGGTGCACGGGCTGAAGCGCGACTCGGCCTTCCTCTGGACGCTGCCGCTCTTCCACTGCAACGGCTGGTGCTTCCCCTGGGCGGTCGCCGCCACCGGCGGCACGCACGTGATGCTGCGGGCCGTCGAGCCGGCGCGCATCCTCCGGCTGATCCAGCAGGAGCGGGTCACGCACTTCAACGCGGCTCCCACGGTGCTGCTGATGATCGCCGAGGCCCCCGAGGCCAGCGGCCTGCGTTTCGAGCCCCGGGTTCACGTCGCGACCGGGGGCTCGCCGCCTTCGCCCACCCTGCTCGCGCGCATGGAGGCGCTGGGAATCGAGGTCTGCCACCTCTACGGCCTCACCGAGACCTACGGTCCGCACGTCTTCTGTGAGCTGCAGCCCGGCTGGGAGGGACTCGAGAGCGAGGTGCGGGCCCGGCTGCTGGCGCGCCAGGGGGTTCCCTACCCGACCGCGGTTCAGCTGCGGGTGGTCGACGAGGAGCTGCGCGACGTCCCGAGCGACGGAGAGACCCTGGGGGAGGTGGTGATGCGCGGCAACAACGTGATGGCCGGCTACTTCGAGGATCCGGAGGCCACGGCCCAGGCCTTCCGCGGCGGCTGGTTCCACTCCGGCGACCTCGGCGTGATGCACCCGGATGGCTACATCGAGCTGCGGGACCGCAAGAAGGACATCATCATCAGCGGCGGCGAGAACATCTCCACCATCGAGGTTGAACACGTTGTCGTGTCACATCCGGCCGTGCTCGAGTGCGCGGTGGTCGCCCGGCCCGACGAGCGTTGGGGGGAGGTTCCCAAGGCCTTCGTGTGCCTGCGACCCGGCGCGGAGGTGGGCGAGCACGAGATCCTCGAGTACTGCCGCGCCCGCCTCGCCCACTACAAGTGCCCGAAGGCGGTCGAGTTCGGCGAGCTGCCCAAGACCGCCACGGGCAAGATCCAGAAGTTCCGGCTGCGCGAGAAGGAGTGGGCCGGCTCGGACCGCCGCATCCAGTGACCGGCGCCCCCGGGCGGCATCCATCCCAGGTGTCGAGTCAGCGCCGCGCGCGCATCGTCTGCACCCTGGGGCCTGCCTCCAGCACCCGGGAGCGCCTGAGGGCGCTCGTCGAGGCCGGCCTGGACGAGGCGCGCCTCAACTACTCCCACGGCTCCCACCAGGACCACGCCGAGCACGCCCGGGAGCAGCGGGCCGCGGCCGCGGCGGAGGGGCGGACGGTGGCGCTGCTGGCGGACCTCCAGGGGCCGAAGATCCGCCTGGGAGCCCTCGACGGCGGCTCGCTCGAGCTCGAGGCCGGAGCCGAGCTGCTGCTCGAACCGAAGCTCGGCCCGGGCCGTGCGGGCCGGGCCGGGATCTCCTACGAGGGCCTGGCGGCCGACGTCGCGCCGGGCGATCCGATCCTGCTGGCCGACGGTCGGGTGCGGCTGGAAGTCCTGCGCATCCAGGGGGATGCGGTCCTGACCCGGGTCGTCGAGGGCGGCCGGGTGTCGGATCGGGCCGGCGTGAACCTGCCGGGGGCGGGCGTGTCGCTGCCTTCCCTCACCGCCAAGGACCGGGCGGATCTGAGCTTCGCCCTCGGGCTCGAAGTCGACTGGGTGGCCCTCTCCTTCGTGCGCGGCCCCCGGGACGCGGAGCCGGTGCGCGAGCTGATGAAGGAGGTGGGCCGGGAGGTCCCGGTGCTCGCCAAGATCGAGAAGCCCGGAGCGGTCTCGATACTGGAAGAGGTCACCGAGGCCTTCGACGGGCTGCTGATCGCGCGCGGCGACCTCGGCGTCGAGCTGCCCCTGGAGCGGGTTCCGGGAGTGCAGCTGCGCGCCATCGAGCTGGCGCGCAG
>CAZYOL010000185.1:0-9257 GCA_964649065.1 uncultured Spirochaetales bacterium | reverse complement strand
GGCATGGCCGCCCTGCGGATCGTCAACTCCGCCGAGCGCGTGGTGGGAAGCCTCGACGCCTCGCTGGTCGCCGTGCGGCCCCCCGACTTCATGAGCCCCGTGGAGGCCGCCCGGGACTGAGATTCAGCCGGCCCTCAGGGCCTCGGCGGGGGGAACCCTGGCCGCCCGCAGCGCCGGCACGATGCCCGCGACCATGCCCGTGGCGACCAGGGAGAGGACGATCGCCACCAGCGTGGCGGGATCGAGGATCGGGGGCGAGGCGGTCGGGGTTCCGGGCGGGGAGAGGCCGCCCAGCAGCTGGGTGGCGGCGACGCCCAGAGCGGTGCCCAGCAGCCCCGAGAGCCCGCAGACGGCCGCGGCCTCGGCGGCGAACTGCAGGAAGATGGCGCGGCTCGAGGCGCCGACGGACTTCCGCAGGCCGATCTCCGCCGTCCGCTCGCCCACCACGACCAGCATGATGTTCATCACGCCCATCGCACCGACCAGCAGGGTGATGACGCCCGCGGCGACCAGGAAGACCCGCAGGCCGTCCTGGACGTTGTAGACGTCGCGCATCAGCGCGTGGAAGTTCAGATAGGACAGGGCCGTGTGCGCCTCGGGGCGGAAGTGGTGGTGGAGGGCCAGCAGCTCGCGGCTGTGATCGACGGCCGCGTAGCTCTGCTCCGGCGTGGGAGGTGCGAAGATCAGCTGCTCGAAGTGATCCCGTCGGTCGAGCCAGCGCCGGGCGGAGGTCCAGGGAATCGTGACCAGCGTGTCGTCCTTTCCGCTCACGTGGATCAGCTGGTCTCCCTTCGGCTCGCCGACCCCGACCACGCGAAAAGCCACGGACTCGATCTGGATGCGCCGTTCCAGGGCCGGCCCGCCCGCGAAGAGGCGCTCGGCGGCCTCCGCCCCGAGGAAGGCCACCCGCGCTCCCCGCTCGACGTCGAGTCGCGTCAGGAAGCGGCCCTGGGCGACCTCGTGGTTGCGCATCGCGAGGGTCCGCTCGTTGGCCCCGTTCACCGCCAGCAGCTTGGTGCGCGGGCCCGCCCGCACGATCTGCGACCAGAGCAGGATCTCGGGCGCCACGTGCTCGATGTGGCGCAGCCGCCCCAGGCGCTCGACGTCCTCGGCGTCCAGCTCGACCTGGCGGGCGCCGCGCTCCCCGACCCGATTCTTCAGCACCGAGCCGGGCCAGAGCAGCACCAGCTTCGGTCCCACCTCCTGCAGCTCTCGCGTGAAGTGGCGATCGACGCCCTCCATGGTGGCCGACAGGAAGACCAGCATCATCGCGCCCCAGACGATGCCGATGGAGGTCAGCGAGAAGCGCAGGCCGTGGGCCCGCAGGCTGCGCAGCGTATCCAGGCCGAGATCGAGCACCCTACTCCATCCTCAGCGTGAGGGCCGGGTCGATGCGGGCTGCGCGCCAGGCCGGCACCAGCCCCGCGCCCATGCCCACGCCGCTCATGACGGCCAGGGCGATCCAGACGATGCGGGGCGAGAGGATCGGCAGCGGCACGAGATCCGGGACGTCCAGGCGCGCCAGGCCCAGACAGCCCAGCACGCCCACGGCCACTCCCAGCAGGCCGCCGATGGCGGTGATCGTGAAGGTCTCCAGCAGGAACTGCAGCAGGATCTCGCTCCGGCGTGCGCCGACGGCCAGCCGGATCCCGATCTCGCGCCTCCGCTCGTGCACCGAGTCGAGCATCATGTTGAGGATGCCGATTCCGCCGATCAGCATGGTGGTGAGCGCCAGCACGAACATCAGGCCCGCCGTCTCGCGAACCGGCAGCCGTCGCAACATCCGCACGGCGGTGTGGATGCCCACGGCCTCGCGATCGTCGTGCCCCACGCGGAGCTGCTGGGCCAGGATCGCCCGCACCTCGCTCTCGGTCTCCTCGAGGAGCTCGGGGTCCATGCGGTAGAGCAGCTTCGTCACCACGAAGTCCTCGGTCCACCACTCGGGCCAGTTCGCCTGGACCGTCGAGATCGGCACCCAGGCGTGATCGTCGATCAGCATCCGATCGCGGTTGAACTGCACGCCGACGTGCTCGAGCATGCCGACCACCCGGAAGGGGATGCCGGAGATGCGCACCCAGCTGCCCAGGCCGCCCTGGGCGCCCAGCAGGCGGCGCCGCGCCGTGTCGCCCAGGACCACCACCCGGCGCCGGTGGTCCACGTCCGCGCGGGTGATCCCGCGGCCGCGGGCCAGCGGGACTCCGCGGATCTCCATGACTTCGGGCTCGATGCCCCTCACGTCGAGGTTCAGGGCGCGCTGTCCGTAGGCCACCGGCAGCAGCCGCCAGGACTCGGCGCCGATCTTCTCGGGCAGGCGGGCGCGCCGCCGCAGCACCTCGACGTCCTCGATCGTGTACCAGAGATAGCGGCGGTCGACGGCGGGCGTGAAGTCCTCGGAGACCCTGCCGGCCCAGACCTCGCCCATGTTCTTGCCGGTGTTGAAGAAGGCCCGCTCGAACATGAGCTGCACGCCGGAGCCCCAGCTGACCAGGAAGATCACGGCCGCCGTGCCCCAGAGCACGCCGAAGAGGGTGAGCAGCGAGCGCAGCTTGTGGGCCCGCAGGGTTCGGAAGGCCTGGACGACCGACTCGCGGAGCACCCGCTCAGCCTCGCCGCTGGTCGTCGATCAGCAGCCCGTCTCGGATCCGGATCTGGCGCCCGGCCTGGCCCCCGATGCGCGGATCGTGGGTGACGAGGACCAGGGTGGTGCCCTCGCGGTGCATCTCGTGGAGCAGCGCGAGGATCTCGTCGCCGGTGCGCGTATCCAGGTTGCCGGTCGGTTCGTCTCCCAGCACCAGCGCGGGCCGGTTGACCAGGGCCCGGGCGATGGCCACCCGCTGCCGCTCGCCGCCCGAGATCTCGCTCGGCAGATGCTTCGCACGCGCCTCCAGGCCCACGCGGCCGAGGGCGGCCAGGGCCCGCTCGCGCCGCTTCCGGCGCGGCACCCTGCGATAGGCCAGCGGCAGCTCGACGTTCTCCACGGCGCTGAGGCGCGGCAGCAGGTTGAAGCTCTGGAAGATGAAGCCGATCTGCTCGCCGCGCAGTCGGGCCAGGCCATCGGGGTCGATCTCGTCCACGGCGTGGCCCTGGAGCCAGAGCTGGCCCGAGCTGGGACGGGACAGGCAGCCCATGATCTCCATGAGCGTCGTCTTGCCGGAGCCCGAGGGCCCCATGATCGAGACGAACTCGCCCCGCTCGATGCGCAGATCGACGCCGCGCAGGGCGTGCACGTCCAGCTTGCCGACGGCGTAGCGCTTGTGGACGTCCTCGAGCAGCAGGGTCGGGGCTGCGCTCATCGCAGGGCGACCTCCGCCCCGGGCTCGAGCCCGGAGAGGATCTGGACCCGCGGGCCGTCCACGATGCCGATCTCGACGGGGTGCGGCTCCAGCTCCACCTCGCTGTGCCGGAGCACCACGTCGACCTGGATCTCATCGCCGCGATAGCGCAGCGCGGTCTCCGGCACGAAGAGCGCGTCCTCGACCACGTGGGCGACGATCTCGGCGTCCCCGGACATGCGCGGCCGCAGCCGCTCGGCCTCGGGATCGCTGATCTCGATCTCGACCTCGAAGTAGGTGACGTTCTGCACGCGCCGTCCCAGCGGGGCGATCTCCGTGACCACACCCTGGAAGGTCCGCTCGCCGAAGGCCTCGGTGCGGATGCGGGCCGGCTGGCCCAGCGCCACGCGCGCGACCTCGTTCTCGTCGACCAGGCCCTCGAGGTGGAGCCGCTCGGTCGCCGCCAGCGACAGCAGCAGGGTGCCGCCGGTGACCGCCGTGACCGGAGAGACGGCGCTGCCCTCCTCGACGTGGACCTCGAGGACGCGCCCGGCCAGGGGCGAGCGCACCGTCGCGTAGGAGAGCTGGGTCCGGAGCGTCTGCAGCCGGGCCTGGGCCCGGGCCACGGCGGCGCCGTTGCGCTCGTGCTGGGAGCGGGCGCTGTCCTGCTGCTGGGGCGAGGTCGCGCCCCCGCGATGCAGCTCCTCGGCCCGGCCCAGCTCGATCTTCGCGTAGCGAAGGGCGACCTCCGCCTCGCGCAGGGCCGCCTCGGCCTCGCGCACCTGCGACTGCAGCAGCTCGCGCTCGATCTCCACGAGCGGCTGCTCCAGCTCCACCCGGTCTCCGTCCTCGACGTGGATGCGCTCGATGATCCCGGCGATGCGGGGCCGCACCTCGACCTCGCGCTCCGGCTCGATGGTGCCCGTCGCGACGACCACCCGCTCCATGCGGCCGAGCTCGGCGCGGGCCGTGGGGCCCGGATCGAAGCCCGAGCCGCTGCAGGCCAGGGGGAGTGCCGCGAGGCCGAGGCCCAGCGATCGCAGGGCGATCTCCGAGACCTTCCAGGGCTTCGCGAAGGCGACCGGCGACACGGGATACCTGCGGCGGGCCGCGCTGGGAGACTCCGGAATCCATGCAGCTCCGCGTCCGAGGCAATCTACCAGAGCCCGCTCCCGAGCGACATCCGGCCCCGTCGGGCCGGATGCGGCGGCGGCCCCCGCATCGACGTCTTTCGACGCCGCTGCGCGACGCCGGCCGGCGGCGCTCGGCCTCGGGCGCTCCGCTACGGCCGCGGGTCTTGCGGCCCGGCGGTGGAGGTCGTCTCATGCAGCCGGGGATCCGGAGGAGGCGATGGTTCCTTCAGCCGGGCGCACGGGTGCCGAGTCTCTGGTCGGTGGGAGCGCCGCCATGCGTGCGCTTCGGGAGGAGATCGAGCTGGTCGCACCGCTGCGCTCGACGGTGCTGCTGACCGGCGAGACGGGCTCGGGCAAGGGGCTGGTCGCGCGCGAGCTGCACCGCCGCTCGGGCTGCGCCGGTCCTCTCGTCACGGTCGACTGCGGGGCCCTGGCGCCGAGCCTGGTCGAGAGCGAGCTCTTCGGTCACGAGCGGGGCGCCTTCACCGGGGCCACGGCCCGCCGCCTGGGGCGTCTGGAGCGGGCCTCCGGCGGGACGCTGCTCCTGGACGAAGTCGCCGAGCTGCCCGCGGCGCTGCAGGCGAAGCTGCTGCGCGCCCTGCAGGACCGCGAGTTCGAGCGCCTGGGTGGCGAGCGCACCCTGGACGTCCGGGCCCGCGTCGTGGCGGCGACGCACCGGGATCTGCGCCAGGAGATTCGCGCCGGACGCTTCCGCCAGGATCTCTACTTCCGGCTGGCGGTGCTCCAGCTCGCGGTGCCGGCGCTGCGCGCGCGACCCGGCGACCTGCCGCTGTTGGCTCGGGCCCTGCTCGAGCGCATGGCGCCGCGCCTGGAGCGGCCCGCCCCGCTGCTGACGCCCGGCGCGCTGGCCCGGCTGGCCCGTCACCCCTGGCCGGGCAACGTCCGCGAGCTCTCGAACGTGCTGGAGCGGCTCTGGATCCGGCGAGCGGGGCGGCCGGTGGAGGCCGCAGACGTCGAGGCCGCGCTCGATCCACCCCTGGCGACCGACGAGCTCCGCCCGGCGGAGCAGCTGGCGCGCGCGCTGGCCGCCGAGGGCGGCAACGTCGCGGCCGCCGCGCGGGCCCTGGGCCTGCCCCGCTCGACCCTGCGCCGGCGGCTCCGGCGCCACGGCCTGCGGAGCGCGGCCTCAGCGGCCGAGCAGGGCCGCGAGTCCGTCCCCGACCACCAGGCGCAGCGCGATCACGCTCAGGACGCCCTTGTAGAGGCGCACGAAGAGCTCCTCGGAGACGTGGTGCAGCGCCCGGCTGCCGAGCCAGGTGCCGACGCCCACCGCAGCGCAGAGCCACAGCAGCGGGCCGAGATGGCTCGCGAAGGCGAAGCCGCCCACGCCGAAGACCAGGGTCTTGGCCAGATGGCCGAGGGTCTGGCAGCCCGCCTTGGTGCCGATCAGCGCCTGCCTCGACAGACCCAGGTTCAGGAAGAAGGGTGCGATCAGGGGGCCGGTGGCGCCGAGCGTGGCATTGAGGAAGCCGACGACTCCGCCGAGGCCGACGAAGCGCAGCGTCGGGTCGGTGCGCTCGGGATGGCCTCCCAGCAGCAGCCAGCCGGGTCGCCAGGTCGCCACCAGCACGAAGGCGCCGATCAGCACGCGGGTGCTGGCCGGAGGCAGCTGCTGCGCCAGCCACAGGCCGGCGAAGCCCGCGGGCACCAGCAGCAGGCCGTAGCGGAGCAGGATGCCTCGATCGACGTGCTCGCGCTGGATCAGGGCTCGCGATCCGTTGGAGACGAGCTGGACGACGCCGTGGACGGGAATCGCCGCGAGCGGCGGCAGGAAGAGCAGCATCACGGCGAGCAGCGTGATGCCTCCGGCCATGCCGACCACGGCCGAGAGCGCCGAGGTCGCGAGCGCAGCGACGACCAGGATCGCGAGCTCGGCCGGCTCCAAGCTAGGCCGGTGGCTTCTCGCGTCGGGAGAGCCACTCCAGCAGCGCGCGCACCGCGTTGACGTCGGGGAGCCGGTGCGAGGCCGCCGTGGGCGTGTCGGCGCTGCCCACCCGGAAGGTGGTGGCGAGCCCCGACAGGAAGCGGAAGGCGTCTTCGTCGGTCTGGTCGTCGCCGACGTAGATGACGCGCGTCGCCTCGGACCAGGAGGGCCCGTAGCGCTCGCGCAGGATGTGGAGCACGGCGCGGCCCTTGTCCCAGCCGATGGGAGGCCGGGCCTCGACCGCGCAGTGGGCCTGACGGGCCTGGTAGCCCGCCCGGTTGATGAGCTGCTCGGCCTCGCTGGCCAGGGCCGCCCGGCGCCCCTCCTGCACCGCGCGGTAGTGGAAGGTGAGGGTGGGGCCCTTGGACTCGATCCAGGCGCCGTCCGCCGCCACCTGCTCGAGCTGGCCCGCCAGCTCCTCGGCCCGGTGCTGGTAGTGCACCAGATCCTCGTGCACGAAGTGCGGAATGCCGGGCCCTTCGATCTCCAGCCCGTGATTGCCGGCGAAGGTCAGCTCCGGAATGCCCACCGTCTCGCGGACGTCCGAGAGCGAGCGGCCGCTGATCACCGCGACCTCCGTGTCTCCGCGCTCCGCGCAGGCTCCCACGGCCTTGCGCATCGCGGGGGAGAGCTGCGCGTTCGCCGGATGGTCGGTGAGGGGCGAGAGGGTGCCGTCGTAGTCGAGGAAGAGGGCCAGGCGGTAGCGCTTGAGGAAGAAGGCGAGCCAGCGGTCGAACTCCTCGTCGCTGATCGGCGCCAGCACCGCGGGGGAGCCGGTGGCGGCCTCCACGAAGTCGCGCACCCAGGCCGACACGTCGTCGCGTCGCTCCCGGCGCCGCAGGGCCGCGGCGCGGGTCGAGCGCTCTCCCTTGTCCATGGTGAGGGCGCGGTGGATCGCCTCGGCCGTGCCGTCGGTGTCGAGGGGATTGACGAGCAGGGCCTCGCGCATGGTCTCGGCCGCACCGGCCAGGCGCGACAGGATCAGCACGCCCGGATCGTCGACCTGGCAGGCCACGTACTCCTTGGCCACGAGGTTCATGCCGTCGCGCATGGGCGTGCACAGCGCCACCGCCGCATCGCGGTAGAGCGAGGCCACCTCCTTGGGCGCGAAGGAGCGGTAGAGGTAGCGGATCGGGGACCAGGTGGCGGTCGCAAAGCGGCCGTTGATGCGACCCACCAGCTCGTCGAGCTCGCGCTTGAGCTCGCGGTACTCCGTCACCTGGGAGCGGCTCGGCACGGCAACCTGGAGCAGCACCACCTCTTCGCGGTGCTCCGGGTGGAGCTCCAGCAGCCGCTCGAAGGCCCGCAGCCGGTCGGGAATGCCCTTGGTGTAGTCGAGGCGGTCGACGCCGAGCACGATCTTCTGCGCGGAGCCGCTCGGCGCGACCGCGCGCGCCCGGGCCTCCCAGGTGTCGAACTCGATGCCCAGCGGGAAGGTGCCCACCTGCGTGGTGCGGTCGCCGTACTCGATGAGCATGTTGTGGCGGTCGACGCGGGCTCCCAGCGTGCGCTCGACGCAGTCGAGGAAGTTCGCCGCATAGCCGCGCACGTGGAAGCCGATCAGGTCGCAGGCCAGCAGCGCCCGCAGCAGCTCGCGATCCCAGGGCAGCATGCGGAAGACGTCGTAGGGCGGGAAGGGGATGTGCAGGAAGAAGGCGATCTGACGGTCGGGAAGCGCGCGTCGCAGCCGCGAGGGCGCCAGCATCAGGTGGTAGTCGTGGAGCCAGACCAGGCCCGCCTGCGCGGCCTCGCCGAGGCAGGCCCCTCCGAAGCGATCGTTGACCCGCGCGTAGACCTCCCAGTCGCGGCCGTCGAAGCGGGCGCGGTCCGGCATCGAGTGCAGGATCGGCCACAGGGTGCGGTTCGAGAAGCCGTGGTAGTAGCGGGCGATCTCGTTCTCGCTGAGGGCCACCGGGTGCACGTCGTAGCCGTCACCGCTTCGCGTCGCAGACTCGCCCCGGCGCAGGTCGATGCCGGGCCAGCCCACCCAGGTGCCGCCGCGTTCGTCGAGGATGGCGTCGAGGGCCGTGACGAGCCCGCCCGGAGAACGGCGCCGCTCGAGACCGCGCGAGGAGCGCGTGAAGCTGTAGGGCAGGCGGTTGGCCGCAACGACGATCGGTCGCAGTCTGTCGCTGTCCTCCGTCTCCGCCACGCGCGAGAGGGTATCGCCCCACCCCGCGAGCGGCGAACGGGGAGTCGGAACACTAGGCTGGCCACGTGGAAGAGATCGCCCTGGGGCTCGTCTGGTACGTCGTGCTCCTGCTCTCGCTCACCGTTCACGAGGCCGGGCACGCCTGGGCCGCCGAGCGCGGGGGCGATCCCACCGCCTACCTCGGGGGCCAGCTGAGCCTGGACCCGCGGCCGCACATCCGGCGCGAGCCCCTGGGCACGGTTCTCTTTCCCCTGCTCAGCTACGGGCTGTCGGGCTGGATGATGGGCTGGGCGAGCGCTCCCTACGATCCGCTCTGGGCCGACCGGCATCCGCGGCGCGCCGCCTGGATGTCCCTGGCGGGCCCCGCAGCCAACCTCGGCCTGGTGCTGCTCGCCGCTGTGGCCATTCGCCTCGGCATGCTCGCGGGCGTGTTCACCAACCCCGAGCTGCTCCGCTTCGGCAGGGTCGTCGAGGCGACCGCCGGTGGCGCCTGGCCGGCCGCCGCCCTGCTCCTGGGCATGCTCTTCTCCCTGAACCTGCTGCTCTTCACCTTCAACCTGCTGCCGCTGCCGCCGCTCGACGGCTCGGGGGTCCTGGGGCTGCTGCTGCCGGAGGAGGCCGCGCGACGCTTCCGCAGCTTCTTCGCCACCTCGGGCCTGGCGCTCGTCGGCCTGATCGCCGCCTGGATGCTGTTCGGAGAGGTCTTCCCGCCGATCTACTGGGCCGCCATCGGGCTGCTGTACCCCGAGGCCCGC
>CAZYOL010000184.1:0-9300 GCA_964649065.1 uncultured Spirochaetales bacterium | reverse complement strand
GGGTTTTGTTCGCGTGGGCCCGGGTGGCCCCCGCGCGCCGGGGGGGGGCCCCCCCCCCCCGCGACTCGCCGAAGGCCTCGGCCACCACGCCCACGACCGCGCCGTCGGACTCCTGCACCAGCGCGCTGCAGCGATGGCCCGTCGCCAACCGGGCCGGGCTCGCCTCGACCGCCGTGCAGAGCTTTTGCATCAGCAGCGGTCCGGCCTGGTGCGGAAGCCGCGGAACGTGTCCCCGGGGCGCCGCTGCCGCGAGCTCGCGAAAGGGGTGGGCGCGCTCCGAGCCGGACCAGACCAGCCCGTCGTCGGTCGGCGGCTCCCCGCTACAGCCGTGGTAGAAGACCGGCTTGAAGGGCACGCCCTGCTCGACCAGCCAGTCGTAGTGGGCCACCGAGCCCTCGCAGTAGAGGCGGATCTTCGCGGCGTCGGAGCCCTCGCCGCAGGAGGCGAGCAGGTAGCTCTCCATGGCCTCTGGCGAGTCCTCGAAGCCGCAGGCCCGCTGCAGGGCCGTGCCGCCTCCGAGGTAGAGGACGCCACCGGACATCGCCGAGGTGCCGCCTCCGCCGCCCGCGCGCTCGAGCACCAGGGTCTCGGCGCCGCAGTCCGCGGCCTCGAGGGCGGTCGCGGCCCCCGCGGCCCCGAGACCGACGACGACCACGTCGACCTCCTCGGCCCAGATCGGGATCTCCGAGGGATGGCGGATGCCGCTGGTCACGGCGGGAGAGGGTAGCCCCTCTCCGCTTCCGCTGAGGCTGGAGCGCTTCGAGAAGGCAGTCGCGGAGGCAAGAAGGTCTCTTCCCCTGCGCCCCGGCTGCCGATGAGCCGCTGGGGGACGTCGATATGCAGTGCGGCGGATGCGGGACCATCATCGACTCCGGGCAGCTCACCTGCCCGAACTGCGGGCGCATGGTGTGGTCGCGCGGCTCGGGCAAGACCCGCAGCCCGCAGAAGCCCGCCCCCCTGGCGAACCCGAGCGACAGCTCCGCACACGTCGAGCTGGAGCTCTCGGAGACGGCCGACGACATCCAGCCCGAGCCGAAGCCGGCTGCAGCGCGGCGGCCGGCGCCGGCGCCTGCCATGCCGACCCTCGACGCCGACGGCGTGCGCGGGCTGCTCGCCGAGAACCCGGGCCTGCTGGAGCCCGGCATGGAGATGCTGGTCGAGAAGGGCAAGAGCGTCGGAGCCAGCTATCCGACGGACGTCGGCCCGATCGACCTGCTGCTCCGGGACGCCTCCGGGCTGCTGGTGGTGGTGACGGTGGCCAAGGGCGACGAGGGCACCGACCTGATCGCGGAGATCCTCCAGCGCATCGGCTGGGTGCGCAAGCACGTGGCGAAGACGCGGGAGGGGGTCCGGGGCCTGGTGCTGCTCCAGAGCGTTCCCGAGAGCCTCAGCTACGCCGCGGCAGCGGTCGCCGACACCGTCGGCTTCCGAACCTTCCAGATCTCCCTGCGCTTCGACGAAGTCGAGATCTGAGGTCGGGAGCTAGCCCCTGGCCTTCTCCGGGGTCAGGGCCGGCCCGAAGAGATAGCCCTGCGCGTAGCGGATGCCGAGCTCGCGTACGACCTGCAGCTCGCCCTCCGTCTCGATGCCCTCGGCGACGACCTGGGCCCCGATGCGTCGGGCCACCGCGTGCAGTGAGCGCAGCACCTCCTGGCGGGGCGGGTCGGCGTCGATGCCGCGCACCAGGCCCATGTCGGCCTTCAGGTAGTCGGGAGCGATCTCCATGATCGCCTCGAGGCTCGCGTGGCCGGCGCCCGCGTCGTCGACGGCGACCTGGATGCCCAGCTCGCGGCAGGAATCGCGGATCTCGCGGAAGGTGGCGAAGTTCTCGATCGACTCGCGCTCCGAGATCTCGAGCACCAGGTCGCTCGGCACCAGCGGGTAGTCCTCCAGGAGCTTGCGCAGGCCGTCGGCCGAGAGGTTCGGGTCGCTGATCGAGGTGGGGAGCACGTTGAGGAAGAGCTTGCGGCCGCGGGGCACGATGCGACAGCTCTCGAGCGCGACCCTCCGACACAGGCAGTCGAGCTCGTAGAGCAGGCCGGACTCGGCAGCCTGGCGGAAGAGTCGATCGGGGGTGCGCAGGTCGGTGTCACGCGGGCCGCGCACCAGGGCCTCGAAGCCCATGGTGTCGCTGCGCCTCAGGTCGACCAGGGGCTCGTAGCGGACTTCCAGGGACTCGCCGAGGATCACCTCGAGCAGCTGATCCGAACGGGCGCGCAGCTGCAGCTCGGCCTCGAGTCGGGCGTCCGAGCGGGCGCTCTCCAGCGCGACGCGGATCTCTCGCTCCGGCTTCGCGGCCGGGTTGTAGAGCACCACCGCCAGCCCGACCGGCAGCAGCAGGGGATCGCGGTGGTAGGGATAGACCAGCCGCCTGCCGTTCTCGGTGATGCGGCGGGCCAGGCGCCCGGCGAGCTCGCGGACCCTTTCGTAGAAGCGGCGATCGCTGCGCGGTCGAAAGGCGAAGGCGAAGATCGCGTCCTCCCCGCGCGGATGCAGGACCACCAGGTCGTCGTCGCGCACCGCCTCGCCCACGAGCTCGCGGATCAGGCCCCTCAGGCCGTCGATCGCCTGGCGGTGGGCCTCGCCGCCGTAGCGGCGCTCGATGCCCTCGAGCGGGCCCGCCTCGATCACCCACAGGGCGGCCGCGCCGCTGCTGGCCAGCCGGGCGCCCAGGCGTTCGAGCTGCTGCTCTGCATCCAGCGAGAGCATGGGTCCTCCGCCCGCTCGGTACGGGCGCACGGGAGCTGGAATCGGAGGGACGTGCTCCCTGCTTGAGGGCAGGGGAGGCGGCGGTCGCGGGCCGCGGGGCTCGCAAGCGGGCCCGGCTCCCGGGAGAATGCCCCCATGACGAAGACTGGAGCCCGACTCGCCGCCGGCCTCGGCGGCACGCTGCTGCTCGGCGCCTACGGGAGGGCGGCCGCTGCGCTGCCCGGCGCCGCCGGAGTCCGGCGCCTGGGCAGCGCGGTGCTCGACATGGACGTGGGACGGGTGACCGCGGACCTGACCTCCGGGCGTCCCCCGCTGCGCGCCAGCGTCCACCCGCTCCAGAAGCTGATGCTGGCGCCGCTCGGCAATGGCCTGGCCCGGGCGGGGATTCCGGGGCGCGACCCCTTGAGGACCGCCCAGCTGCTCTCGGCGACCGCGAGCCTGCTGGGGGTGCTGGCCTGCGGGCTCCTGGCCGGCCAGCTGACGGGCGGCGCCCGGGCTCCGGCGCTCGCCGCGGGCGCCCTGTGCGGCGCGTCCTTCTCCTCGCTGCTGGCGGCCAGCCTGCCCGAGAGTGCGGTCTTTGCCGGGCTCGGCGGCATCGCCCCCCTGCTGCTGCTCGGTGCGCGCTGGGACCGCGCTCCGAGCTGGGCCGAGAGCTGCCTGTGGGGCGCGCTCGGCGCCCTGGCTTTCGGCCTCACCGTGAGCCAGGGGCTTCCCTTTGGCGTGGCCCTCGGCGTGCGCCTCGCGCTGTCGCCGGGAGCCCGCGGCCTCGGGCTGTCCTCGCGCTGGGGCCGGGCGGCGCTGGCGCTGGCCCTGGGAGGCCTCCTCGTGGGGGCCGGCTCCGAGCTCCAGGCCCGCGTGTATCCCGGAGCGCCGCGCCTGCTGGAGGTGGATCCGATCGCCGGGGAGCGGCCCTACCTGCGCATCCAGGAGCTTCGGGACGCCCCGGCCGAGCACCTGCTGCGGCTGCTCTCCCACTTCGCCGTGTGGAGCAGCGCCGCGCCCTTCCCGGTGCCGTCGGACTTCCTGATTCGCGCCGGCTTCGGCTACTGGTCGCTCTCGATCGAGGAGGCGCCCTGGGCGTCGGCGCCCTGGCCTCAGCAGCTCCTCTTCGCCGCACTGGGGGCCGCGGCGCTCGGCGCGGCCCTGCTGGCCCTGCGCTGCCTGGCGAGCGACCGCCGCTTCCTGGCGCCCTGCCTCTGCCTCGCCTGGCACCTGCTGCTCCATGCGGTCTACGGCCGGGAGTACGTGCTCTACGCCCCCCACTGGCACGCGGTGTGGATCGGCACCGCGGTGGCCGCCGTCTGGAATCGGCTCGCCTCGCGACGTCGGGCGCTCGGGGTGGCCGTCGCCCTGCTGTGCCCGGCCCTGCTGCTGAACAACGCGCTGGTGCTGCGCGCGGTCTACGCCGAGCTCGCCTACGGCCTTTCGGTCGAGCGGCGCGACGCCGAGGGCCGCCCGAGCCGACTACTGGAGGTAGACCGCTAGGTCGTACTCCTCGAACGGCGCCTGGCGAATCCAGAAGTCGTCGGCCTCGCCGAGCGTGGCGCGTCCCAGCTCGGCGAGCGCCTCCGCGGCCTCGCGCAGGGCCTCCTCGGGGTAGAGGACGGTGCCGGTCCGCCAGCTGGTGCCGGAGCGCAGCGGATAGACCAGGGCGCCGTCCGCCTCCAGCGCGGCCTGCAGCGCCTGGGCGTCCCGACCTCGGGCCTCGAGGAAGATGATGCCGACCCGCTTCTCGGCGAGCGGGCCGCTCGGCGTCGGCTCGCCACCGCCACAGCCGATCCACGCCAGCCACAGGGCCAGGACCAGGGCCCACGAGGGGGACGGCCACGGGGTGCTCGGGAGTCTAGGCGTCACCACGACCTCCGGGCGCGCGATTGTAACGCGCGCACCGGCTCGACCGCAGCGCTCAGGCCGCGGCCTGCGCATGCTCCACGGCCTCCTCGAAGCTCGCTCCCTCGCGGATCATGCGCCGGTAGCCCATCAGCAGCCGGACGCGGTTCCAGCCGACGGCCCCGACCAGCCGTCCCCCGCGGCCGCAGAGCGCCACGAAGCGACGCTCCTCCAGGCTCCCGTGGGCCACGTGCAGGCGATCGTCGCTGCGCACGACCCCTGCGGTCTGGATCTTCACGTCGTACTGATCCGACCACACGAAGGGAACCGGCGCGAAGGGCTCGCCGCCCGCGGCGCCGGCCAGCAGCCGCGCGGCGGCCGCCTCGCTCTGCTCGACGGCGTTGGTCCAGTGCTCGACGCGCATCGACTCGCCGAAGAGCGGATTGGGCCAGCGCGCCACGTCGCCGGCGGCCACCACGTCGGGCGCCGCGGTCGCGCAGGACTCGTCGCAGAGCACGCCGTCGTCGACGCCCAGGCCCGAGCCCTCGAGCCAGTCGGTGGCCGGCGCGGCCCCGATGCCCACGACCACCACGTCCGCCGGGATGCGGCTGCCGTCGCCGAGGCGCACCGCCTCCACGCGCTCCACTCCCTCGATGGCGTCGACGCCGACGCCGAGCCTCAGGTCCACCCCGTGGTCGCGGTGTACGGCGGCCAGCGCCGCTCCGATCGGCCCGGGAAGGGCGCGGGCCAGCGGCACCGGCAGCGACTCGATCATCGTGACCTCGAGATCCAGGCTGCGGCAGCTGGCGGCGACCTCCGCGCCGATGAAGCCGGCCCCGACCACCGCCACGCGCGGTCCGCGCGAGAGCTCGCTCCGCAGCGCCAGGCAGTCGTCGAGGGTGCGCAGCAGGTGCAGCCCGGCCCGCGGCTCGACGCCCGGCAGGCTGCGAGCCCGCGCGCCGGTGGCGATCAGCAGCCCGTCGAAGCGGATGCGCTCGCCGTCGTCGAGCCGCAGCTCCCGCGCGCTGGGATCGAGGGCTGTGGCTCGCCGCCCCAGTCGCAGGTCGAGCTCCAGGGCGTCGAAGCGCTCGTCCGGCGTGAGGACGATGCGATCGGGCTCGCGCTCGCTGCGCAGCACCTCCTTCGAGAGCGGCGGCCGATCGTAGGGTCGGTGGGGCTCCTCGCCGACCAGGAAGAGACGCCCCTCGAAGCCCAGGCGGCGCAGGGCCTCGGCGCCGCGCAGCCCGGCGAGGGAGGCGCCCACGACGGCGACGGTGCGGAGTCTCGCCATCTCGCTCGGTCCCCTCCTGTCCTGGTCCGTTCTCTCGAGTGTCCGCCTGGACGGCTGCGCCTGCAGCGTCGCCGTGGCGGCCCGAGACCATAGCCCCCGCTCTCGCGGCCCGCGGCTATGCTCGCCGACCTTGCGGGATCGTGCCCTCGAATCAGCCGCCGAGGCCGTGAGCTTTCCCGGCGCGCGCGCGCCCGAGCGCAGGCGCCGCGTCGACGCCAACGGCCTCGGCATCGCCAGCTACGAGTGGGGGGAGGAGGCGGCGCCTCCCCTGCTGCTGGTGCACGGCGGCTTCGACTTCGCGCGCACCTTCGACGTCTTCGCGCCCCTGCTCGCGGCCGGAGGCTTCCGGGTCGTCTCCTACGACCAGCGCGGGCATGGCGACTCCGACCACGCCGGGCTCTACAGCTGGGAGGCCGACCTGCGCGACCTGCTGGCCGTGCTCGACGCGACCAGCGCGGAGCCCCTGCCCATCGTCGGGCACTCGAAGGGCGGCGGCCTGGCCACCTCCCTGGCCCACGCCCTGCCGGAGCGCTTCACCCACCTGGTGAATCTGGAGGGGCTGCCCTCCACGCAGCCCACGCCCGACGTGGCCGACCGCGAGCACGTCGCCCTGGTCGGCAAGACGGTGGTGAGCTGGCTCGACCACCGCCGCTCGACCGCGGGGCGCGTGCGCCGGGCGGGGAGCCTCGACGAGCTGGCGCGCCGCCGTGCGCGCATGAATCCCCGCCTCTCCCACGCCTGGCTGCACTACCTCGCGAGCCTGGGAGCCCGGCGCGACCCGGACGGCTACCGCTGGAAGCTCGACCCGGTCATGCGCTTCGGGGGCTTCGGTCCCTGGCGCCCGGGCTGGTCGCTGGAGCAGCTGCACCGGCTGCGGGTGCCCCTGCTCGGCGCCGTCGCGCTGGTGCACGAGGCGCTGGCGCCCGTGGTGGACGCAGGGGAGATCCGCTCCTACCTGCCCCCTCGAGCGCGGCTCGAGACCTTCGCCGACACCGGGCACTTCCTCCACATCGAGCGCCCCGCCGAGGTGGCCGCGCTGACGCTCGACTTCCTGCGGTGATCTCGCGCATCCGACATGGAAGTGTGACGCTCGCGCTGCACCTGCTGCGGCGCGGCCGGGGCCGCAGCCTGCTCTGGCTGCACGGTCTCGGCGAGCGGGCGCCGGCCGCTGCGCCCGAGGCGACCCGGGCCTGGCCCGGGCCGGTCTACGCCCTCGACTTCACGGGCCACGGGCAGTCGAGCCTCCCGGTCGCCGGCGGCTACACCGCCGAGCTGCTGATGGCCGACGCGGACGCCGCGCTGGCCCGGCTCGGCTCGGCGGCTCTGGTCGGCTGCGGCGTCGGCGCCTACGCGGCGCTGCTGCTGGCCGGCGGGCGCCCGGCGGAGGTGCGGGGGGCAGTGCTGGCGGACGGTCCCGGCCTCTCCGGCGGGGGGCCCTCGCCCCGGCCGCCGAGCCCCCCGGCGGTCGCGCCGCGGGGTGGCCCGCCCGATCCCTATGCCCTGGCCGAGCTCTCCATCGACGTGCGGCCGCCGGACTATGCGACCGTGTTCGCCGACCTGGCGGCCGAGCGCTCGGGTCTGGAGGCGCCGCTGGCGGTCGCCGCGGCCGAGCGGCCCGCCTGGCTCGCCGCCCTGATCGGGCGTCCCGGCGTCGTGGAACGAGCTCTCGAGCCGGCGCTCGCGGCCCTCGCCGTCGGCCCCTGAGGCCCCGGCCGGGCGACGCCGGGTGCAGTGAAGACGCTGCACTGCATGCACCTCGCTGCACCCGGGCTCCGGCCAGACGGCTCCAAGTGCCCGAATGCATTGAGGAGTCCCGCTCGGCACGGGGCTTGCTCCACGCTCTGGGCATGAGCGTGATGGGATTCCGGGTCCTGCCCTGTCATGATGCGGCAGAGGCTGCCTCCGCGGGAGGACACTGCATGCGCGATGCCTGGGACGAGGTCGCCGAGCTGTCCAGAGCCCCGCGTCGGCGCCGTCACCGGAAGCGAGAGAAGAGCGCGGCGGAGCGCGAGCAGAAGCAGGCCTACCGGGCGGCCCGACGCCGGGCGGCCCTCAAGCTCTCCTTCGTCACCCATCTGGTGGCCTACGCATCGGTCTGCCTGCTGCTGCTCGGGGTGGCCGGCTTCCGGGTGATGTTCATCGTGGGCCTCTCCTGGGGCGTGGGGGTCGCGATCCACTACTTCGCCGCCCTGGTGGCCCCGGACCTGCGGCAGCGCTTCATCGAGCAGGAGGTCGAGCGTCAGGTCGAGACGAGCACCTCCCAGGCCCGCCGCAGCCTGCGCGACAAGCACAGCCAGTCGCTCGAGGAGCTCTCGGCCTCGATCGCCCACGAGTTCCGCAACCGCATCACGGCGGCCAAGAGCCTGGTCCATCATTTTTTTTATGATACGGCGTCCACCGAGAACGTCGACTACGCCAAGGTCGCCCTCGAAGAGCTGGACCGCGTCGAGCGCTCGATCTCGCACCTGCTGCGCTTCGCCCGCGACGAGGAGATCCGGGTCGCCCCGGTCAGCCTGCTGGAGATCGTCGACTCGGCGGTCGAGACCTTCCGCGATCGCCTCCAGCGCGTCGGCGTGGAGCTGGCCCGCGACGTCGAGACGGACGGCGCCGTGCGCGGCGATGCGGAGAAGCTGCGTCGGGTCCTCATCAACCTGCTGGGCAACGCCCTCGACGCCCTCGAGCAGGCCCGCTCGAGCGCGCCGCGCATCGAGCTCACGGCCGGAGAGAACCTGGCCGGCACCGAGGTCTGGCTGCGCATCCGCGACAACGGTCCGGGCATCGAGCCGGAGTCGCTCGCCCGCATCTTCAGCCCCTTCTACACCTCGAAGGAGAACGGCACCGGGCTGGGGCTCGCCCTCTCCAAGAAGGTCGTGGACGCCCACAGCGGCTCCCTGGAGGTCCAGTCGGAGCCGGGGCTGGGCGCCGAGTTCCTCTTGACCCTGCCCAAGCGCACGGCGTCCGAGGGGGCGGAGAACTAGTCTGTGGAGGGGGCGACCCTGCGACCGATCGAGATCATGAGCTTCGACGAGCACCGGGAGACCGAGCGACGCGGGCGCCGCCAGCGCAGGCGCGACGAGCGCCGCCGGCGCCGGCAGGTCCGCGAGCCCTCGGCCGAGGAGCGCGCCTACCTCGAGGCGCGCCGCGTGGCGGAGGCCAAGGTGCGCCTGCTGGGCGATCTGGTGCCCTTCGCCGTGGTCAGCCTGCTGCTGGTGGGGCTGCTGGTCGCCACCAAGGCCAAGATCTTCCTCTTCCTGATGCTCGTGCCGGTGCTCTGGGCGCTGCGCCTCTACCGCCGCTACTACCGGATCGGCATCGCCCCCTCGCTGCGCGAGCGCTTCGTCGAGGAGGAGGTGCGCAAGCGGGTGCGGGACACGCTGCAGCGCGAGCGCCGTGCCCTCGCGGGGGAGCACTCGCGCTCCATGGAGGAGCTCTCGGCCTCCATCGCCCACGAGATCCGCAACCCCATCACC
>CAZYOL010000183.1:0-9320 GCA_964649065.1 uncultured Spirochaetales bacterium | reverse complement strand
GCCCGCCCCCGCCCGCGGCGCGGCCCGCGCCCGCTCTTTGGTAGCCTGCCAGGCCATGCGAGCCGTCGTCGTCCAGGAGCCCGGGGGGCCCGAAGTGCTCGCGCTCGGCGAGGTCGCCGCCCCGCCGCTCCGGCCCGACAGCGTCCGCATCCGGGTGGCGGCGACGGCCGTGAACCGCGCCGACGTCATGCAGCGTCGCGGACACTATCCCCCGCCGCCGGGCGCCTCGGAGATCCTCGGTCTCGAGTGCTCCGGCACGGTCCTCGAGGCCGCGCCCGGCGTCGAGGGCCTGGCTCCCGGCGATCGGGTCATGGCCCTGCTGGCAGGCGGGGGCTACGCCGAGGAGGTCGTCGTCGACGCCGGCTCGGTGATGCGGGTGCCGGAGCGGCTGAGCCTCGAGGAGGCGGCGGCGATTCCGGAGGTCTTCCTCACCGTCTTCCTGAACGTCTTCCAGCTCGGAGCCCTCCAGCGCGGCGGCTGGGCCCTGGTGCACGGCGGGGGCAGCGGCATCGGAACCGCCGCCATCCAGCTGATCCGAGCCGCCGGGGCCTCGCTGCTGGTCACGGCCGGCTCCGAGGAGAAGTGCCGGCGCTGCCGGGAGCTGGGCGCCGATCGGGCCGTGAACTACCGCAGCGAGGATTTCGTGGCCGCCGCCCGCGAGGCCACCCGGGGTGCCGGCGTCGACGTCGTGCTCGACCACATCGGGGCGTCCTATCTCGAGCGCAATCTCGCGGCGCTGGCGATCGGGGGCCGCCTGGTGCTGATCGGCCTGATGGGCGGGGCGCGGGCGGAGATCGGCCTGGGGGCGCTGCTGATGCGCCGTCTTCAGCTGATCGGATCGACCCTGCGGGCCCGCTCTCCCGAGGAGAAGGCGGCCATCGTGGCCGGCTTCCAGGAGCACTTCGGGGCCGCCCTCGAGAAGGGGGAGATCGGTCCGATCCTCGATCGCGTGTGGCCGCTGGAGCGCGCCGCCGATGCCCACCGCGCCATGGAGGCGAGCGAGCACTTCGGGAAGATTGTGCTCACGCTGGCCTGAAGCCCTTCAGCTCCGGGCCGGGATCCACACCCGCGCCGTCGTGCCCCGATCGATCTCGGACTCGAGCTCCAGCGCCCCGCCGTGGGCGCGGACCAGCCCGGCGGCGACGGCCAGACCGAGGCCCAGCCCGTCGCGGTTCGAGAAGAAGGGCTCGAGGGAGCGCGTCAGCTGGTCGCGGTCCATGCCCGGTCCGGCGTCGCGGACCTCGACGCGCAGATAGCGCCCGGCCCGCAGCTCGCCCACCCGCACGGTCCTCTCGGGGAGCTCCTCCGGGGCGGCGCGCACCTCCGAGGCCCGCACCACCACGGGCGCCTCGCTGCAGGCCGAGCCGCGCAGCGCGTTTCCGATCAGCTCGAGCAGGACGCCCTCCAGCCGGGCGGCGTCCGCGTCGAGGGCGGGCAGCTCCGCAGCCATCTCGAAGCGGACGCGCTGCTGCCTCAGCGGGTCGAGGCGCAGCCGCGCCCGCAGGCCCGCCAGCACCGACTCGGCCGGCACCCGACGGATCTCCAGCGGGGCGCTGCCCGCGCAGGCCTGGAGCTTGGCGACGACTCCGGCCAGGCGCAGCGAGGCCTCCTCCACCTCCTCCAGCATCTCGGCGAAGGCGCTGCTGGGAGACAGGTCCTCCAGCAGCTGGTTGGTGTGGCCCAGGATGGGCGCCAGCGCTTCGTTCAGCTCCTGCGCCAGGCCGCCCGTGAGGTTGGAGACGGCCTCGACGCGCCGCGCCTCGTGGGCGAGCGTCTCCCTCCGCCGACGCGCGCTCTCCTCCTGCTGCCGGCTCGTCACGTCGCGGCCGATGATCACGGCCCGCTTCTCGCCCCCGGGCGCGACGAAGGCCGAGCCGGCCACCTCGATCCAGCGCAGCCGGCCCCAGCGGTCCCAGATCCGCATGACCACGTCACCCGCGCTGCCGCTGGCCATCAGCTTCTCGAAGGTCTGCCGCATCCCCTCGCGGTCGCCCGGGAAGACGGCCGATTCCACGATGCCCGCCGGGGGCCGCTGTTCGCCGAAGAGCTCGGCGTGACGCGGATTGGCGTAGAGGATGCGCCCGTTCTCGCTCATCTCGACCACGAAGTCTCGCGCGTGGTCGGCGAGGGTCCGGAAGCGGTCCTCGCCGCTGCGAATCGAGGCATGCGCGCGCAGCAGGGCGCTCACGTCGTGGAGCCGCACGCAGGTCCCGACCTCCAGGCCGTTGCGGGTGCAGATCGGGCTGCGCTCGAGGCGCAGGCAGCGCTCGGCGTCCGAGCGCAGGTGGTAGAGGCCCGGAGCGCCGAAGGCGTCGGGCAGCGGCACGGGCGTGGGGGCCGCGGGTCGCGCCAGGCAGTCCTCCAGGTAGTCGTCGAAGGGGGCCTCGGGCAGCCAGGCTGCAGCCGGGAAGATGTCGCGCGCCGCGTCGTTCGCGTAGAAGGCGTAGCCCCCGTGATCGAGCAGCACGACCGCGTCGCGCTCGCCGGCGATCACCTGGGGCAGGGCCACCGGGAGCGGGTTGAAGAGCCCGCTGCGGTAGACGCCGACCATCACCCAGCCGGTGCTCCACATCACCGCCAGCACGCTCGGGTCGAAGGGCAGCGGGGTCGGCCACACCACGTAGGTCAGGTTGCAGATCGGGTGGGCGATCCAGGCGGCGATCATGAAGTTGGTCTTGCGCCGGACCAGCCAGGAACGGTGGCGGGCCCTCACCACGGCGAAGAGCACCACCACGGCGATGCTCATGCCGTGCGCGTAGAGCCCGGTCGCCAGCGCGATCGGCCCGTACTCGCTGCGGCTGCCCGGAATCGGCGTGAGGTAGGCGCCGTGCCAGGGATTCGTCCAGATGCACAGGGAGAGCAGGGCCGAGACGGCGATCGGCAGGTAGACCCAGCGCTGCCGGCCCCAGGAGAAGGGCAGGCCGTAGGCCTCCGCGAAGCGCAGGGCGACGATGAAGGCCCCGGGCGTCGCGAAGACGCCGACGCCGTGCATCAGGCTCAGCCACAGGTGGGGATGCTCGAGGTCGCGCGTGGTGCCCAGGTCGCCGATCAGCCAGCCCAGGTAGATCAGCAGGGTGACCGGCAGGCTCGGGCAGAGCGGCCGGGGCGGGCGCCGCAGCAGGACGTAGAGCAGGGAGACCGCGACCGTCGCGGTGGCTGCCCAGTCGAATACGGACCACCAACCCATCCTCAGAACTCCGTTCGAGGGCCCATCATACGCGCGCCGGGGGCTCGTCGGGGCGGGTTCGGGTCCCCGCGGGATTCGATCGACTCGCCAGTCGGCGGGTTCGCTAGATTTCCCCGGGCCAGGACGGAGGAGCCATGGATCTCAGCTACACCCCCGACGAGGAGGCCTTCCGCCAGCGCGTGCGCGGCTGGATCGCGGAGAACCAGCCGACCGGCCGTCGGGATCTGGAATCCCTGCGGCAGTGGCAGCACCGGCTTCACGAGGCGCGGCTCCTGGGGGCCGCCTGGCCCGACGAGTGGGGCGGCGCCGGTCTCTCCGACATCGAGCAGGCCATCCTCAACGAGGAGATGGCGCGCGCCAAGGCGCCCGGGCCGCTCGGCTCCATGGGCCTCTCCTGGGTCGGTCCGGCCATTCTGCGCTTTGGGACCGAGGAGCAGAAGAAGAGGTTCATTCCGCGACTCCTCTCCGGGGACGACATCTGGGCGACCGGCTACTCGGAGCCCAACGCCGGCAGCGACATGTACAACACGCAGACGCGCGCCGAGCGTGACGGCGATCACTACGTGATCAACGGCCAGAAGATCTGGACCAGTCTGGCCCACGTCTCGAACTGGTACTTCCTGTTGGTGAGGACCAGCTCGGAGGGCCACAAGGTCGCCGGTCTCTCGGTCTTCCTGGTGCCGATGGACACCCCGGGCATCGAGATCCGTCCGACCAAGATGATCACGGGCGACTCCGAGTTCAGCGAGGTCTTCCTGAAGGACGTGCGGGTCCCGGCCGAGAATCTGCTGGGCGCCGAGAACCAGGGCTACGAGATCGTCTCCTCGGCGCTGGTGAACGAGCGCTCCGGCATCGCCTCCGGGATCCGCTTCGACCAGACCCTCGAGCGCCTGCTCGGCACGGCCGCCGACTGCGGCGTGCGCGACGATCCGCTCTGGCGCCAGCGCATCAGCGAGCTGGCCATCAAGGCCCGCATCATGAAGGTCTTCGGGCTGCGCGTGCTGTCGGATCAGCTCCACGGCCGCTTCAACCCGCACACCTCGGCGGCCATGAAGGCCATCGCCACGCGCCTCTCCCAGGAGTTCTCCGAGGCCGGCATCGAGATGGAGGGCTACCAGGGGCTGCTCGAATCGGAGGGCCGCGCGGACCTGGAGAGCGGCGGCAGCTGGTCGCAGCGCTTCCTCTACGACCGCTCGATGACGATTGCCGGCGGCACCAGCGAGATCCAGCGCAACATCGTGGCCGAGCGGGTGCTCGGCCTGCCGCGGCGCTGAAGAAGGGCGGCTCGGCTCGGCTCAGCCCAGCGCCGAGTCGAGCAGCCGCTCGACGAGCGCGGCCCCCAGCCAGGAGCCCAGACCGAGGCCCACGTAGAGGCCGAAGCGCAGCCAGGTCGAGACGTCCAGGGGCCAGATCGGCGCCTCCGCGATGCGGGCCTCGTAGGCGAGCAGCTCGGCGAGGCGGGTGGCGCCCGGGGCCCCCTCCAGGACGCGCTCCCGGTCGCGACGGATGGCGCCGCGCACCCGCGCCAGCTCGGCATCCCGCACCTCGCGCATGCGCGCGTGGATGCCCAGGGTCGGCAGCACCAGCGCGGACAGCGCCGCCAGCAGGCCGATGGCCAGCACGAAGAGCGTCGTGTCCGCAGAGAAGGGCGTGAGCAGGATCAGCGAGAAGAGCGCCGCGAAGAGCATCAGGCGCAGCACGGCTCCCAGGCCGCGCTGGGCGAAGGCCGACAGCGGGCTCGGATCCAGCAGGTCGACCTGCGGATCGCGCCGCCCGAGCTGGCTGAAGCGGGCGCCGATCCAGATCTCCACCGTCGCCGTGCGCGCGAAGAGCCAGCCGATCAGGCCGGCCCGGATCAGGTTCCAGGTGAGCATCGGGTGGCCCCAGGGCGGTCGGTCGTCGACCCAGTAGCCCTCGGTGAAGACCAGGGAGATGCCGATCGCCGCTCCGACGCAGCAGGTCAGCGCCAGCAGCCGGCGGTCGAGCCGACCCAGGGCGTTCAGCTCGCCCTCGAGGCGGGCCTCGTCCCAGCCCAGCACCGGCTGCAGGGAGCGGAGCTCGCGAACGGCGCTGCGCAGCGAGTAGGCCGCCGCCGTCGGCAGGTAGCCGATCATCACCGCCTGCAGCAGCTCGATGCGCAGCTGCAGCGTCTCCCAGGCCGGCTCTCCCTGATAGCGGAGCCCCACCAGCCAGCCCTGGAACGACGCGAGCAGCAGGAAGGTGGAGAGGACGCCGAGCCCGATCGCCAGGCCGACCCAGGCCGGTGCCAGCGGCCCGGCCGCATGGGCGCGCAGGCTCCAGGGGAGCCCGATCCGGCGGATCAGGACGGCCTCGACCACGCGCCGAGGCTACCCGAAAGGGGCCCAGGCAGGCCCCGGGGCGGGCGCTAAGCTGCCGCCGCCCGAAAGGAGGACCCCAGCCCATGGCCGAAGTGCAGCGCACCCTCTCGATCATCAAGCCGGACGCCACGGCACGGCCCGGCGCCACCGGCGAGATCCTGCGCCGCTTCGAGGAGGCCGGGCTCAGCATCCTGGCGCTGAAGAAGATCCGCCTCAGCGACGAGCTGGCCCGCGGCTTCTACGCCGTCCACAAGGAGAAGGGCTTCTTTGGCGATCTCATCGGGTTCATGACCTCGGGCCCGGTCGTGGTGAGCGTGCTCGAGGGGCCGGACGCCATCGCCTGCAACCGCAGGCTGATGGGGCCCACCGCCTCCACCAAGGCGGAGCCCGGGACGATCCGGGGCGACTTCGGGACCGACATCGAGCGCAACGCCGCCCACGGCTCCGACGCGCCCGAGACGGCCCGCGTGGAGATCGCGTACTTCTTCGGAGCGAGCGAGATTCTGGGCCCCGTGGAGGCCCTGGCCTAGGGGAAGGGCCCTGGCCTAGAGGTGGGCCTGGGCGATCAGCAGGATCAGCCCCACGTAGGTCACTGCCAGCCAGAAGTTCTGATTGCGAAGCGCTCGGCTCAAGTGGCCCCCCCCAAGCAGCCCGTGGGCCGGATCGCGGGGTGCGCTCGAGTGAGGCTCCGCGAGTCGGTTCCCAGAGGCTCCACCGCTTGCTCTTCGAAAGATTCGCCCGACACTTGAGAGGTAGCACCCGGACCTCGCGATGACGAGTGATCCGAGTCACGAAAGAGGGGAGGGAGGCGCCTTGGATCTCCGCCAGCGGCTCGAGTCCGACATGAAGGAGGCCCTGCGCGCCCGCGACCAGCTCCGCCTGGAGGCAATCCGCGGCCTGCGCGGGGCGATCCGCAATCGCGAGATCGACGAGGGCGGTGAGCTCGCCGAGGAGGGAATCCTGCGCGTGATCCGGAGCGCGGTGAAGCAGCGCGGCGAGGCCATCGAGCAGTACCGGGAGGCGGGACGCCAGGATCTCGTCGACAAGGAGAGCGCCGAGCGTCGGGTCCTCGAGGCCTACCTGCCCAGCGCACCGGATCCGGCCCGGGTGGAGGCCGTCGTGCGGGAGGTCATCGCCGCCACCGGGGCGGCGGGCCCGCGCGACATGGGCCGGGTCATGAAGCCGACCCTCGAGCGCCTCGGTCCGGCCGCCGACGGCAAGCTCGTCTCGGAGGTCGTGCGCCGGCTGCTGGCCGGCTGAGCCGGGCCCCGCGCAGCTCAGCGAAAGGCCAGCCAGAAGGCCAGCGCGTTGTGCAGCCCCACCGCGCCCGCCAGCAGCGCCAGGCCCGGGACCGCGCGCTCGGGCAGCGCCCGAGCCACCCAGGCCGAGGCCACGACCCAGCCGATCCAGAGCTCCAGGACCCACAGGAAGGGCTCCCAGGGATTGAAGTAGGTGTAGAGCAGCAGCCCGGCGGTGCCCTGGATCGGCAGCATCCAGGCCAGCGGGTCGCCGCTGCGCAGGCGTCGTGCCGTGAAGAGGGCGGTCGCCGCCAGCCAGGCGGCGACGCCGGCAAAGGCCGGCCAGGCCGCCGGCGCCGAGCGGAGCCCGGCGATCGGCAGGGAGAACCAGTCGGGGTCCGCCAGGCCCGGCGCCGCCACGGGCATCAGGTAGCCGTAGAGGCTCGAGGCCCGCAGCAGGGTGAAGAGGCCGGAGGGGCTGAGGTTCTCCGGCCGCGCCAGCAGGCTGGCCAGCTCCGGGCGGTCGGCCCGGGAGAAGGGCGCCAGAACGGCCTCGCCGAGGGGCAGATCGAGCTGCCAGGCCGCCAGCAGGGTCTGGAGCAGCAGGCCCAGCACGGCGACCCAGGCGAGCTCCTCCAGCAGCCCGCGCGCGTGCCGCCGCGCCCCCGGGAGGGCGGGCAGCGCGACGCTCAGCAAGGACAGCCGCCAGAGATCCACCCGCACCAGACCGCAGCCGACGAGGGCGACCACCAGCAGCGCCCGCTCCAGGGGGCCGCGCGGATGCGGCGAGCCGAGCCGCCAGACGGCTCGGCAGTGGAGCAGCAGAAAGGGCAGCGCCAGCACGTGGGTCTCGAAGACCGAGAAGTGGAACCAGGCTGCGACGGACAGGCCGCTCGAGGCGAGCAGCAGCGTCCGGCGCGCTCCGGCGACACCCAGTGCGCCGAAGAGCTGGCGCAGGCCCACCAGGCAGACCAGGCCGGTCGCCACGGTGACCAGGCGCAGCAGATGGAAGGCCGATTCGGGGCTGCGGCCGAAGAGCCGGCTCCAGCCGGCGTAGGCGCTCTCCACGAACGCGTGGTAGAGCAGGTGGTTCTGGGGGTTCCAGGGATAGGCGCTGCCCTCGGCCAGGGCGTGGACCAGGAAGGCGCTGTCCTGATCGAAGGGCTCGCTGGTGTAGAGCGGACTCTGCGGCCCGAAGCTCGTCGCGTAGAGCAGGGTGAGCGCGGCGATCAGCGCGGCGTCGGCGGCGCCCGCGGCTCGGCTCAAGAGCCCTCGAACTCGGGCGGGCGTCGCTCCCGTGCCGCGGCCAGCCCCTCCTGGACGTCGCGCGACTCGAAGCAGATGGCCTGCTCGCTCGCCTCGAAGGAGATCTGGTCCTCGAGGGTCGCCTGCGCGCTGCGGGCCAGGGCGCGCTTGACGCCCCGCACGGCCAGCGGCGCGGCGGCCGCGAAGTCGGCCGCGAGCGCGCGCGCCGCCGGCAACACCTCGTCGGCGGGCAGCGCCCGCCCGACCATGCCCATCTCGACGGCCTCGCGGCCCGTCACGATGCGGCTGGCGTAGAGCAGCTCGGCGGCCCGCTCCGGGCCGACCAGGCGAGGCAGGGTCCAGGTGGCGCCCATCCCCGGGTGCAGGCCCAGCCGGGTGAAGTTCAGGCCCAGCTTGGCGTCCTCGGCGGCGATGCGGACGTCGCAGGCCAGGGCGACGCAGAGGCCGGCGCCGACGGCCGCACCGTTCAGCGCGGCGATGGTGGGAAAGGGCAGCTCCCGCACCGACAGGAAGAGCTGGTAGAAGGCGCGCATCCCGTCGCGGATGTCGCGGCGGGCATGGCCGGGCCGGGCGGCGCCCTGGTCGGCTCGCTCCTGGATCATGCCGAGGTCGCCGCCGGCCGAGAAGCTTCGGCCCGCACCGGTCAGGATCGCCGCGCGCAGACTGGTCTCGGTTGCCAGCCGGGCCACGCACTCGGCAAAGGCCTCGCCCATGGCCCGGGTCATGGCGTTGCGGCGCTCGGGGTCGTGGAAGGTCAGCAGGGCGACGTCGCCGTCGCGTTCGAGCAGGACGAGGTCGGACATGGCGGCGAGCGTAGCAGCGGTGGCGCCCCCTCCGGCGCCACCGCCGCCCTTCGCTCAGTCCATCTGCTTCCGCAGGAAGGCCGGCTCCTCGCGGTCCTCTTCGTCGTCCTCCTCCCCGCGGCCGCCGCGGCGGATGAAGGTGGGGACGTCGAGCTCGTCCTCGAAGGGCGAGAGCCAGTCGTCGGCGCTGGGCCTGGGCTCGCGCACCTCGCGCGGGTCGCGCTGGTCGCGGGCGTGCAGCTCTTCGAACTCCGCCTGCGTGGGCTCCGCCGTCTCCTCGGCCGCGGGCGCCGGCCGCGTGGCCACCGGCGGGGTCTCCCGCCGCAGCGGCCGGACGTTGCCCACCTCGCGCACGGGCTCCTCCTCGTCGCGTGCGCGGCGCACGCGGCCCCCGTCCAGGCCCGTCGCGATCACCGTGACGCGCATCTCGCCGCCGGTCAGCTTCTCGTCGATCACGGCGCCGAAGATGATGTTCGCATCCTCGTGG
>CAZYOL010000182.1:0-9368 GCA_964649065.1 uncultured Spirochaetales bacterium | reverse complement strand
AGGCGACGAACCACCGCGGAGGCGTCGAAGAGGGCGCGCGCCCGCGCCCGCGCGGCCGCGCCCATGCGCCTGCGACGCTCCGGGTCCGCGAGCAGCGCGGCCAGCGACGCCGCCAGGGGCTCCGCGCGCCCGCAGGCCGACAGCAGGCCGGTCTCGCCGTCGGCCACGATCTCCGCCGGTCCGTAGGGACAGTCCGTGGCGACCACCGGCAGGCCCAGGCCCTGGGCCTCGATCATGGCGTTGGGCAGGCCCTCGTAGTCGCTCGCGGAGGCGAAGACATCTGCGCGGGCGAGCCAGGCGAAGGGGTTGGCCTGGAAGCCGAGCAGGTGCACGCGCTCCCCGAGCCCGGCGCGGCGGATCTGGCGCTCGAGCCGCGCGCGCTCGGGGCCCTCCCCGAGCACCAGCAGCCGCGCCGGCTGGCTCCGCGGCAGCGCCGCGAGGGCCGCCACCAGCAGGTCCGTGCGCTTCTGGCGCGACAGGCTGCCGACGGTCGCGACGGTCGGGCCCGGCGGCGGCGGCTCCGGCGGGGCCTCTGCCGCCAGCCGGTCGATGCGCTCGAAGTCCACGGCGTTGGGAAGCCAGGCGACCCGCGGCGCCAGCGCCGGGTAGGCGGCCGCGAAGGCCCGGGCCAGGCCCTCGGAGTTGCAGACGATGCCCTCGGCGCGCCGGTAGAGGCGGCGCATCAGCGGGCGCGGCGCTCCGCCCTCGCCGCGCGCCGGGTCGTTCGAGACCCGCGCCAGCCAGCGCGGCCGCGCGCGGCACAGGCCGAGGGCCATGCCGGTGACGAAGCTCGGATGGGCAAAGGCCGAGAACACCACGTCGGGACGGCTGCGGTCGATCCAGCGCGCCAAGCGCCAGATGGCGCCGGGAATGTCCCAGGGGCGCCGCTTGTCGAGCACCCGGAGCCCGACGTCGGGCGGCAGCCCGTACACGAGATCGCGTCGAAACAGACACAGCTCGGGCTCGACACGCGCGCGATCCAGGTGGGCCAGGGCCGTCGCGACGAAGCGTTCGGCCCCGCCGCCGCCGAGGCTCGAGACGACGAAGAGCACCCGAAGCCGCGCCGGCGCAGCCTCCCCCACGCGCTAGCGGGCCACCTGCTCGAGGTGACGAGCCAGGGTCTCACAGGCGGCGCGGGCGCCGAAGAGCTCGCGCGTGCGCCGACGGGCGGCCGGGCGCATGCGCTCGAGGCGCGCGGGATCCCGCAGCGCTCCGGTCAGGGCCGCCGCCAGGGGCTCGATCTCGCCCAGGGGCACCAGCCAGCCGGTGCGTCCCGGCTCGATGATCTCCGAGGGACCGAAGGGGCAGTCGGTCGACACGGCGGGGACGCCCAGGCCCTGGGCCTCGATCAGCGCGTTGGGAGATCCCTCGTGGTCGCTCGACAGGACGAAGAGATCCGCCCGCGCCATCCAGCTGAAGGGGTTCCCCAGGTGACCCAGGAAGTGCACGCGCTCGGCCACGCCCAGCCGCCGCGCGTGCTCGCCGAGGGCCTCGCGCAGCGGCCCCTCGCCGCACAGCAGGAGCTGCGCCCCGAGGTCGACGGGGAGTCGCGCGAAGGCCTCCAGGAGCCGGTCGATGCGCTTGGCGGGGTCCAGTCGGGCGGCCGTCAGCAGCCGGGGTCGCGGCGGCAGCGGGGCGTGGGGCTCGGCGTCGGCCAGTCGATCGAGGCGCTCGAAGTCGGTCGCGTTCGGCTGGAAGGCCACGCGACCCCGCGCGAAGGCGTGGACCCGCTCGAACTCGCGCCCCAGGGCGCGCGAGTTGGCCACGAAGAGCCGCGCCCGGCGGTAGAGCCGGCCGAGGATCCAGCCCTGCAGGCCGGACTCCTCGCTGCGCCGCGGGTGCGTGCCGATGCGCGCGATCCAGCGCGGCCGGGCCCGCGCCAGCCCCAGCGCCGCGCCGACCAGGAAGCTCGGGTAGGCGTAGGCGGAGAGCACGAGGTCGGGACGCTGAGCGTCGATCTCCCGCGCCAGCCGGAGGATCATCCCGGGGAGCTGGAAGGCGTGGTGCTCGGCGGCCGGAGAGAGCACGCGATAGGACACGTCCTCGGGGATCGGGTAGCCGAGCCGCTCGCGCATCAGGACCAGGCGCGGCTCGAAGCGCTCGCGGTCCAGGTGATGGAGGACGGTGCTGACGAAGCGCTCGGCGCCCCCCACGTCCATCCACTTGGAGACGAAGAGGACGCGCAGGCGCTCAGCCATCGCTGCGCCTCTCGGCGCGCACCACGTAGTCGCAGGGCAGCAGGGAGGGCGCGCCGGCGAGGCGGTCGAGCCAGTCGAGCCCCCGCACGAGGAGCAGATAGTTGAGGGCCCAGGCGGCCCGGCCCAGGAGCGGTGCGCCGCCCAGTGCGCCCAGCCAGGCGTGGCTCAGGAGGTGGCCCAGGAAGCAGAAGAGGCCGCCGCTCTCGCGCAGCTCGCGGATCTCGAAGCCCCGGCTCGTCAGCAGCGCCTCGAGACCGTGCCGCGTGTAGCGCCAGTAGTCGTGGGGCGCCTCGTGGATCGCCGACAGGTGCGGCACCGAGAGCAGCAGCACTCCGCCGGGCTCGAGGACGCGGGCGATCTCGTCGATGGCAGCCCAGGGCCTGGGCAGGTGCTCCAGGACCTGGGTACACAGGACGGTTCCCACGGAGGCCGTCTCGACCTGCGGCATCTCCTGCAGGTCGCCCAGCCAGTCGATCTCGCCGGCGCGGTCCTCGACGTCGAGAGAGAGGACCTGAAGGCCCCGCCCGCGCAAGAGCGGCTTGTAGGGCGAGCGGCCCGAGCCCGCATCCAGCACGCGCCCCGCCGCGTGCTCGAGCAGCGGCAGGGTGGCGCGGTGCAGGCGCCAGGTCGCCAGGGAGAAAGCGTGCGCCCGACCTTCCCGGCCGAGGCGGTCGGCCATCGCTGCCCGCCGGCGTCTCCAGGCGCTGGGAGCCGGCACGGGGCTCAGCGGCGCGCCGCGCGGAAGCCGCGCCAGAAGAGCCAGGCCACGGCCAGGGCGAGCGGCGGCAATAGCCAGCCGAGTCGGCTCTGCGAGGGGGCGGGCAGGCCGGGGGGATCGAAGCGGCCATCGCCGTCGGCGTCGACCCAGATCGGATTGCTGAAGGCGAGCGGCACGAAGCCCGGCGCGATGGCGTCGCTGTAGGGGCCCGGGTGGGACTGCCGCCACTCGATGGGATCGGCGTCCAGCGGGGCACCGGCCTCGACGGTCAGGAAGGCATCGGCATCGAGAGCCAGCTCCTCGGTGTGCTGCAGTCGCATCACCGCGCCGCCCGCGGGAAGCGGAGAGAAACGCCGGAACAGCTCTCCGTTGACCAGCAGGCGCACCTCGTCCACGGGAACCCAGGGCGCCGCCGCCACCGCGATCTCCACGCGCACCCGGCCGGAGCCGGCCGAGACCCGATCGCCCATCCGCGCCCCGTTCACCTGGAAGGCGGCGATCAGCGGCCCCGTGCTGCCGAAGAGCCGCCCCTCGCGGATGGCCTCGTCGAAGCGCCGCCCCTCGAAGCCCTCCGGGCCCAGGTAGACGTAGTTGCGGGGGTAGCCGGCGGGCGAGGCCGGCCCGTGGGTGTCGGAGTTGGCGGTGCCGGTGCGCCGGATGCCCTGGCGCAGGAGCGAGTGCCAGTCGCGGCGCACCTGCAGGTAGGCCTCCCAGCTCTTGCCGTTGGCCAGCTCGATCGCGTCGAAGTCGAGACCGCGGGTGCGGCCGTCGGCCCCGGGCTCCAGCAGCAGCCGGTTCGGCCAGGCCTCGAGCGGCTCCTCGGGCCGGAAGGACTCACCGGCGCGGGCCAGGTGTGTGAAGAGCTCGCCCTCTTCGGCGCGCCCGGGGACGCGGCTGCGCGGGTGATTCAGCTGCACCACGCGCACTCCGGAGTCGCGACGCAGGGATGCGTAGAGATCCGGCAGCGACAGGCGCTGGCTCGGAGGCGCGCCCCGGCGATGCTGCAGGGGGCGCAGCGGGAGCGGCCACGCGTTGTGGTGACCGAGGCTCCACGGCGCCTCGTGGCTGGGCGAGCTGCTGGTCACCTCCACCCCGTGGACGACGTGGATCCGATCCCGGGCGCCGAGCGCAGCCAGCGCCGGGCCGAAGTCCGCCCGCTGGTTGTGATCGGTGGAGACCATCACGTCGACGCCCTCGGCCAGGAAGCTTGCCAGCCGCAGCGCGTTCGGCATCTGGGTGTCGTCGCTGGCCTCGGCGTGGACGTGCAGATCCGCGCTCACGATGCCCCGCAGCTCGATCAGGCGCCGCAGGGCAAAGGGCTCGACGAAGTGCTCGCCCCCGGCCTCCACCTCGACCTCGACCTGGCCCGCATCCCACTCCGGGCCGCGCGTCGCGGTGATCCGGTAGCGACCGGGAGGAAGGGCCCGGCGCGGGGGGTCGGCCCCGCCTCCCGCGAAGTGCAGGTGGCCCGAGGCGATGCCCGAGGGCATCCGCCGGCCGCCGACGCGGAAGTCGAGCAGCTCGGGATCGAAGGTCGGATCGGAGGTCTCTCCCAGCCCCTGGACCACGATGCGACCAGCTCCCCCGTCGGCGAAGGCGGGCCCGAAGACCAGCCAGCCGGGCTCCTCGAAGACCACCTCGGGCACCGGCGTGAGCTGCCCCGGGGCGACCTCGACCTCGAGACGCCGCTCGGGGCGCTGGGGCGAGCGCAGGCGCAGGACGTAGCGGCCGGGCGGCAGCAGGGCCCGGTAGCGGCCCGCCTCGGGGCCACTGCGCCGGGCCTCGACCTGGGTGATGGGGGCTCCGCTCCCGGCCTGCTCGACGAGCACCACGCAGGGCTCGCCGGAGGGCTCGACGCGACCCTCGAGACCGCTGGACCCGTCGCCGAAGCCGAGCTGCGGGAAGGCCTGGTCGGTGATCGAGGCGGCATCGGCGCGATCCGTGATCAGCAGGCGCCGGGCGAAGCTCCAGCTCGCCCCGGGCTCCAGGGTGCGGAGGGTCGCCCGGGCCAGGCGCAGCGCCGTGAGCTCCGGCCAGGGAGGATCGCCGATCAGGCCCGCGACCAGGCTCACGTGCTCGCCCGTGACCCCGTAGAGGGGCAATCCGGCCGCCGCGCGCTCCGGGGCGAAGAGGCCATAGCCCACCGGCGGAAAGCCCCGCACGCCGGGCACGGCCAGCACCGTGAAGCTCTGGAGCGGATCCGAGCGGAAGAGATTCCTGCGATCGAAGGCCACGTGCTGGTAGCCCCGGCTGCGTCCGGGCTGGAGCGTGTCGACGGAGAAGGCCCGGTTGGCGCGTCCGCCGCGCATCCAGAGATCGCCGTAGGCGAAGAGCGGCGCCGCGCGTTCGCCTTCGTTGCGAATCGTGGTCGTGATGCGAATCAGGGGCTCGCCGGGCAGCACGGTGTACTCGGTCTCCACCCAGACGTCGCGCAGCCTCTCCGCTTCGGGCACGAGCCAGTCGAGCCAGCTGCAGCGGGGCAGGGCGTCAAGACGACCGTCGTTGGAGACCACCAGGCGGGCCCAGGCCCCGGCCGGATCGACCTCGGCCCGGACGCTGCGGTACTCGACGAAGACCCGCTGCGACAGGTTCACGAGAGGCGTGATCCGCGCCAGCTGGTCGGCCCCGCGCCGGCCTCGCAGCCCGGCGTCGAGGATGCCACCGCCGTGATTCACCGCGCCGTAGGCACGGCTCGGGTCGTCGACGACGATCTCCACCCGGTCGTTGGAGAGGTACCAGTCGCCGACCCCGCCCGACGCGTCGGGACCTCCCAGGTCCAGCTCGGCGGCCGTGGACTCCTGGATCCGCTCGGCCCGCAGCAGCTCTTCCGCCCCGGCGACCGGGGCCAGCAGGGCCGCGAGCGCGGCGATCACTGCGCAGGTCCGCATGCGCACCTCGGCCGGCATGCTAGCGGTCGCTGCCGGGCTCGCCTCCGGCGCCTATGCTCCGGCGGCGTGCGTCGCTTCCTCTGCGCTGCCCAGGCCCTCGGGCTCGCCGTGCTGCTGCTCGGCACGGGCTGCACCCGCCTGTCCCTGCTGCTCGAGTCGCCGCCCCGCGGCCGTCTGCCCGACGACGTGCGCCCGCTTCGCTACGAGCTCGAGCTGACGCTGCGACCCGATCGCGACCGCTTCTCAGGCCGCGTGGTCGTGGAGCTCCTGCTGAGCACGCGGCGCCGGAGCCTGTGGCTGCACGGGCGCGATCTGGCGGTGAGCCGCGTCCGGGCCCGGAGCGGGGACCGGCTCGTCTCCGGCCGCTGGGAGCAGCGAAGCGAGGACGGCGTCGCCCGGGTGCGGCTGGAGCGCCCCGTCGGGCCCGGCCGGGTGCTCCTCGAGCTCGACTACCAGGGGCCCTTCGACCGCGCCCTGCGCGGGCTCTACCGCGTGGAGGCCGGTGGCGAGAGCTACGGCTTCACCCAGTTCGAGCCGATCGCGGCCCGCCGGGCCTTCCCCTGCTTCGACGAGCCGGCCTTCAAGACGCCCTTCGACGTGACGCTGGTGGTGCCCGAGGGCCAGGTGGCGCTGGCCTCGATGCCGGTGGCGCGGGAGGAGCCGGCCGCGGCGGGCCTGCACCGGATCCGCTTCGAGACCACCCCTCCCCTGCCCACCTACCTAATCGCCGTCGCCGTGGGGCCCCTCGACCTCGTGGAGGCCCCTCTCGAGAGCCTGAGCCTGCGGGCCGGCGGGATCCCCTTCCGGGGAGCCGCGGTTCGCGGGCGCGGCGACGAGCTGGCCTTCGCGCTGCGGATCACGCCGCCGCTGCTGCGCGAGCTCGAGCGCTACTTCGCCAGCGGCTACCCCTACCCGAAGCTCGACCTCGTCGCCGTGCCGGACTTCGCGGCCGGTGCCATGGAGAACGTCGGCCTGATCACCTTCCGGGACGGGCTGTTGCTGCTCGACGAAGCGCAGGCCCCCGAGGGCCAGCGCCGGGCGGCGGTCTACGTGATGGCCCACGAGCTGGCTCACCAGTGGTTCGGGAACCTGGTGACGATGGAGTGGTGGGACGACCTGTGGCTGAACGAGGCCTTCGCCACCTGGCTGGGCTTCCGTGCCGTGGAGCGGACCTTCCCCGAGCAGCGCGCCGGCCTCACCTTCCAGGACCGGGTGCTGTGGGCCATGTCCGCCGACAGCCTGGTCTCCGCCCGCAGCATCCGCCAGCCCATCGAAGCCAACCACGACATCCGCAACGCCTTCGACGCCATCACCTACAGCAAGGGCGGAGGCGTGCTCGCCATGTTCGAGCGCTGGCTGGGCGAGGAGACCTTCCGCCAGGGCGTCCATCGCTACCTCGCAGCGCATCGCGAGGGCTCGGCCCGGACCGAGGACCTGCTCGCCGCCCTCTCGGAGGCCGCGGGGCGCGACGTCTCCACGCCCTTCCAGAGCTTCCTGACCCAGCCCGGTGTTCCCTTCCTCGAGGTGGAGAGCCGCTGTAGCGACGGGCGGGGCAGGCTCGCGCTGCGCCAGTCCCGCTACCTGCCGGTCGGCAGCACCGGCGATCGCGAGCGCCTGTGGCAGGTGCCCGTCTGCGCGCGCTATCGCAGCGGCGCCGAGCTGCGCGAAAGCTGCACGCTGCTCGACGCCGCCGAGGGCGAGCTGACCCTCGAGGGCGAGTGCCCGGCCTGGGTGATGCCGAATGCGGACGGCAGCGGCTACTACCGCTTCGCCCTCTCCGGAGCAGCCGGAGACGCCGCCTTCGAGACAGGCTGGTCGGAGCTGTCGCCCCGCGAGCGCCGGGTCATGGCCGACAGCCTGCTGAGCGCCCTGCGAGCGGCGGCGCGACCGGCCGCCGAGATCTACCCGCGCATGCCTCGCCTCGCCGGCGATCCCAGCCGGCCGGTGGCCGAGGCGCCCATGGAGCTGCTCCGGACCACCCGCGAGCACCTGGTCGCCGTTCCCACGCGCCCGGCGGTGGAGCGCTTCGGGCGTGAGCTCTACCGGCCCCTCTTCGAGCGCCTCGGCTGGAGCGCCGGGCCCGACGAGGACGGCGACACCCGCCTGCTGCGCGGCTCGGTAGCGCGCTTCCTGGCCGACCAGGCCGACGACCGCGAGCTGCTGGCCGAGCTGGCCGCACGCGGGCGCCGCGAGGCCGGCCTCGACGGGCCTGCGCAGGCCGAGCCGCTGGAGCCGGAGCTGGTGTCCCTGGCGCTGGGCGCCGCCCTGCGCCAGGGCGACCGCTCGGTCTTCGACGCCCTTCTGCGTCAGCTCTTCGCGAGCGAAGACGCCCTGGAGCGGGGCCACCGGCTGGAGGCCCTGGGCCGGGCCACGCAGCCCGATCTGGCGCGGCGCGCCCGCGAGCTCTCCCTCGACCCCCGGCTGCGCCTGAACGAAGTCTTCCAACCCCTCTTCGGGCAGGCCCAGCAGGAGTCCAGCCGCGCCGACACCTGGCTCTTCCTCCGCGAGCACTTCGACGAGCTGGTTGCCCGCGTCGGTCCCGAGCAGGGCGGCGCCCTGCCCTGGCTGGCCGCCGGCTTCTGCGACGAGGATCGGGCGCGCGAGGTCGAGCGCTTCTTCCGGGGCCGGATCCAGCGCCTGGTCGGAGGGCCGCGCAATCTGGCCTCATCGCTGGAGCAGATCCGGCTCTGCGCGGCGCTGGTCGAGGCCCAGTCCGCCAGCGCCGAGGCCTTCTTCTCGGCGCCGGGCCGCTGAGGCCGCCAGGCCCAGGCCGGCGTCCATCCTTCGGGCCCGGGCACGGGGCCCCCGGCACAGTGCAGCGAACTGCGCCCTCAGCGGCTCCGTGCGGCCGCGATCGCGCAGACCTCGCCGAGCAGCTGGTCGAGGGCGTCGAGGGGCAGCTGGCAGTCCCCGTCGCAGGGCGCCTGCTCCGGGCGGGGATGGGTCTCGACGAAGAGCGCGTCGACCCCCACGGCGACCGCGGCCCGTGCCAGGGGAGCCACCATGCGCCGATCCCCACTGCTGGCTTCGCTGCCCGCTCCCGGATGCTGGACCGCGTGCGTCGCGTCGAAGCAGAGCGGAGCAAAGCTCCGCATCTGGACCAGGCCGCGCAGGTCGACGACCAGGTCGTGGTAGCCGAAGGTCGTCCCGCGCTCGGTGACCAGGACTCCTTTCGCACCGAAGCTGCGCGCCTTCTCGACCGCGCGCTGCACGTCGAGCGGAGCCATGAACTGGCCCTTCTTGACGTTGAGCGGCAGCCCCGTCGCCGCGCAGGCGGCGACGAGATCCGTCTGGCGACACAGGAAGGCCGGGATCTGCAGACAGTCCACGACCTCGGCGGCGAGCTTCGCCTGACCGGCCTCGTGGACGTCCGTCAGCAGGGGCAGGCCCGTCTCCCGCTTCACCCGTTCGAGGCTGCGCAGCCCCGCATCCAGGCCGGGACCCCGGTAGGAGCGCTGGCTCGAGCGATTGGCCTTGTCGAAGGAGGCGTTGAAGACGAGCGGCAGGCCCAGCCGCTCGGCCAGCTGCTGGACGGCCGACGCACACGCGCGGCCCGCATCGCCC
>CAZYOL010000181.1:0-9415 GCA_964649065.1 uncultured Spirochaetales bacterium | reverse complement strand
TGGCGGCCGGGTCGAGAGCGATCGCCACCTGCGCGTCCGGCTGGTAGCCCGCCTGCTCGATGCCCTGCAGCACCAGCTCGATCGCCTGCTGATTGGTGGCGAGATTCGGCGCGAAGCCGCCTTCGTCGCCGACGGTCGTGGACAGGCCCTTGTCGTGGAGCACCTGCTTCAATCGCTGGAAGATCTCCGCCCCGTAGCGCCGCGCCTCCGAGAAGCTCGGGGCGCCCACCGGGAAGAGCATGAACTCCTGGAAGTCGACGGTGTTGTCGGCGTGGGCGCCGCCGTTCAGCACGTTCATCATCGGGGCCGGCAGCAGCGTGGCCTCGTCTCCCCCGATGAAGCGGTAGAGGGGAAGGCCGGCCTCGGCTGCCGCCGCGTGGGCCGCGGCCAGCGAGACGCCCAGGATGGCGTTGGCGCCCAGACGCGACTTGGTGTCGGTTCCGTCGCGCTCGATCATGGCCCGGTCGAGCGCGGCCTGCTCCTCGAGGCCGCCCAGCGGCCGACCCACCGCGACCTCGGCGAGCTCGCCGTTCGCGTGGGAGACCGCCCGCAGCACGCCCTTGCCGCCGAAGCGCCCGGGGTCGCCGTCGCGCAGCTCGAGGGCCTCGCGGGAGCCGGTCGAGGCGCCCGAGGGCACGGCGGCATGGGCCCTGTGTCCCGAGGAGGTGACGCCGTCCACCTCGACGGTGGGGTTGCCGCGCGAGTCGAGAATCTCGCGCGCCTGGACCGCGGCGATCGTGGGCTGGCTCAAGGGCGACTCCTGGCTCCGGGGCGCGGGAAGACTAGCCGGAGGCGCGAGGGACCACGAGGGGCGCGCCGTCCGGTCCGGCCAGCACGTGCGCGTCCACCCCGTAGGCGCGGCGCACCGCCTCGGGAGTGAGGACCTCGGCGGCCGGCCCGACCGCCATCACACGCCCCTCCGCCAGCAGGGCCAGGCGATCGCAGCGGCTGGCGGCCAGGCTCAGGTCGTGGCTGACGACCAGCGCACTGCCCCCCGCGCGCGTGAAGTCGCGCAGCCGACCCAGCACGGCCACCCGGTGCTGGAGATCGAGGTGGGCCGTGGGCTCGTCGAGCAGCAGCACGCGGGCCTGCTGGGCGAGGGCGCGGGCCACCCAGGCGAGCTGGCGCTCGCCGCCCGAGAGCTCCTGCACCGGCCGGTCGGCCAGCTCCTCGATGCCCAGACCGCGCATCGCCGCGCGGGCCAGGGCCAGATCCTCCGCGCTCTCCAGCGACCAGGCGGAGAGGTGGGGCCAGCGGCCCATCAGCACGACCTCGAGCACCGAGAACGGAAAGTGGATCTCCGTCGCCTGGGGCACCACGGCGATCTCCCGCGCCAGCCCGCGGCGCGAGAAGCTCTCGATGGGTCGCCCGGCCACGCGCACCCGACCTCGGGAGTGCGGCAGGACCCGCGAGGCCACGCGCAGGAGCGTGCTCTTGCCGGCGCCGTTGGGTCCCGCCAGCGCCAGCAGCTCGCCGGGCTCCAGGCGCAGGGTCGCGTCGCGCAGGATCGCCCGCCCGCCCAGCTGGACGGCGATGCCCTCAAGCTCGAGAGCCGCACTCACGGCATCAGCACCCGGCTGCGGTCGCGATGCAGCAGCCACAGGAAGAGCGGCCCGCCCGCCAGCGCCGTGATCGCGCCGACGGGCAGCTCGCGCGCGCCGAGGGCCACGCGCGCGGCGGTGTCGCAGAGCACCAGGAAGGCGGCCCCGGTCAGCGCCGCCGAGGGCACGAGCAGCCGATGGTCGGGCCCGATCAGCAGCCGCAGCAGGTGCGGGATGATCAGGCCGACGAAGCCGATCAGTCCCGCGACCGAGACCGCCGCGCCCACCATGAGCGAGGTCGCGACGAGCAGCAGGCGCTTCTGGCGCTCGACGTCCACGCCGAGCTGCAGCGCCGACTCCTCGCCCAGCGTGAGGGCGTTGAGGCCGCGCGCCATCGGCAGCGAGCAGGCCAGGCCCGCGGCCAGGAAGCCGGCCACCCAGGGGGCCATGTCGCCGTCCGCCGCCGAGAGGCTCCCCACCAGCCAGAGGAAGATGCTGGCTCCCTCCCCGCGGCCCGCGAGCGTGGTGAGGAAGACGATCGCGGCCGAGGCGAAGGCGTTGAAGACCACTCCGGTGAGCAGCAGGTGGGTCGCCGAGACCCGGCCCCGCGAGCTGGCGATGGCGTAGAGAAGGGCGGTGGTGGCCACGGCCCCGGCGAAGGCCGACGGCGGGACGGCGGCCGCGCCGAGGCCCAGCGCGGCCCCCGCCGACAGCGCCAGGATGCCGCCCAGCGCGGCCCCGCCCGAGACGCCGAGCACGAAGGGATCCGCCAGCGGATTCCGCAGCAGGGCCTGGAAGAGCGCACCGGCGACGGCCAGCGAGGCTCCCACCAGCAGCGCCAGCAGCACGCGGGGCAAGCGTACGCGCAGCACGATGTCCGCCGTCGCGCCGCCGGACTCGCCGCCGACCAGGGCGCCGAGGGCGGCGCGCGCGCCGATGCCGCTCGGTCCGGTCGCCAGGCCGACGAAGGCCGAGGCCAGCACCAGCAGGCTCAGCAGCCCGAGCACGCCGGCGATGCGCCGGCGCGTCAGGGTCTTCACGGGCGCTCGCCGGGCGCGAAGGGCCCGCGCAGCGCCGCCACCAGGCCCTCGAGGGAGCGGTCGAGATAGGGGCCCGGCCGGATCACGTCGCCCGAGAGGCGCCGCACCCGACCCCCCGCGACCGCCGGCAGCGACGGCCAGCGCGACCAGAACCGCGCCGGATCTCCGCCGTTCTCGGTGGCATCGAGGATCACCTCCGGAGCCGCGTCGAGCAGCCACTCGACCGAGACCCGCGGGTAGGCGCCCTCCAGCGCGGCGCCCAGGTTCTCGGCACCGGCGGCCTCCAGCAGGGCGTCGATCCAGCTGCCGCCGCCGACCAGGTAGAGGGGCTCGCGCTGCAGCACCAGGACCGTGCGCGGCTATGGCGCCGCCCCGGGGGCCCTGGCGCTGGCGTGGCTCGGGCGGTTCGCCCCGGTGCGCCCCCGGGCCGCGGCGCCGCGGCCCACGCGCTCTCCCAGGATCTCGATGGAGTCGATCGCCTCCTCGAGGCTGATGTTGGGCAGCACCAGCACCGGGATCGCGAGCTGCTCGAGCCGACGGAGCAGGCCGCGCTGCTCCGCGCTCGGAACCAGCGCCACCAGGTCCGGCTCCAGGGCGACGATCGACTCGAGGCTGGGATTGAACAGGCCGCCCACCGTGGGGAGGTCGCGCAGCTCGGGCTGGAGCTGCGCGGAGTAGTCGTCGACGCCCACCAGCGAGCCCCTGGCATCCAGGGCGACCAGGGTCTCGCTGATCGACGGGTTCATGGCGACCACGCGACGGGCGGGCGGCGCTGCCTCGTCGGCGGCCGGCGCCGGCGTCGCGGCCAGGGCGAGCGCCAGCGCCAGCACGGCGCGGAGGGGGTCCCGGAGCGGCATGGGCCCCAAGTTCTAGCGGGGGCCGGCCGGGCCGGCCCCCGCAGCCTCAGACCTCCGTCACTCGATCCGGGCGGTCGTCTCGCCTTCCACCCGGACGAAGGGTCGCAGCCGCCCCAGGGTGGCCTCGCCGATTCCCTTCACCGCCACCAGCTCGTCCACGCTGGTGAAGCCTCCGCGCTCCTGGCGGGTGCTGAGGATCGCGCGGGCCCGGGTCTCGCCGACTCCGGGCAGGAGCTGCAGCTCCTCCAGACTGGCCGTGTTGACGTTGACGACGCCGGTGAGCCGCGGTCCGTCCGCGGCCGGTGCGGCGACCGCCCACAGGGCGATCGCCAGGGCGAGCCCGAAGGCCTGCCCCACGAGGGCTGAACGTTGCATGGAGATTTCTCCCGGGACCGTCGGGGAGAGAGGGCCTCAGTGCTCGCGGGCGCTGGCGAAGCGAGCCGCGGACAGGAGATCGCGGTGCCCCGGCCCGTCGCTGAAGGGCGCGATGGCCGAGGCGGCGCGGGCCACGTGCTGCTCCGCGCGGCGAATCGTGTCGTCGACGCAGCGGTAGCGCTCGACCAGCTCGAGGGCCGGAGCGATGTCGGCGTCGCTTCCCACCTCGCCGGCCTGGCTGCGCCGCGCCAGGCGCTTGAGCGTCGCGTCGACCTCCTCGCGCTCGGCCGAGGTGCTGCGCTTCAGCGCCAGCAGCAGCGGCAGCGTCACCTTGCCCTCGCGAATGTCCGCGCAGCGCGGCTTGCCGAGCTCGGCCGAGGTGGCCCCGTAGTCGAGTGCGTCATCGCGGAGCTGGAAGGCGAGGCCGAGCTCGCGTCCGAAGTCCGCCAGCTTGCGCCGCTCGGCGCGCGTCACGCCGCCGAGAATGGCGCCGGCCTCGCAGGCGGCGGCCAGCAGCACGGCGCTCTTGCGCTCGATCACCGCGAAGTAGTGGGCCTCGGTCACCGCCGTGTCGAAGCTCTTCTCGAGCTGCAGCAGCTCGCCCTCGGCCATGGCGCGGATCGTGTTCGCGAAGATCCAGAGGATGTCGAGATCGCCGTCCTCGACGATCATCGACGAGGCCCGGGCGTAGAAGAAGTCGCCCCCGAGCACGGCCCGCCGATTGCCCCAGATCGAGTTCGCCGACGGACGACCGCGGCGCAGCTCGGAGAGATCGACGACGTCGTCGTGCAAGAGCGTGGCCGTGTGGAGCAGCTCGACGGCCGCCGCCACCTGGATGCAACGCGGCCCGGTGTAGCCGCAGAGATCCGCCGCCAGCAGCAGCAGGGCGGGCCTCATGCGCTTGCCGCCGGAGTCGAGGACGTGCTCGCCGATCTGGGGGACGAGGTCGCTGGCCGAGCCGAGCTGCTCGCGCATGGCCTCTTCGACGAGGCCGAGCCGCGGGCCGAGCCGCTCGAGGACGGCGGGGAATGGCTCGCTGTCGTGGGCCGTCAGCACGGACCCGAAGCTAGCTTCGGCCCTGCGGGGTGTCAAAGCATCGAGGGCCAGAAAGTGTCAGAATTTCGGGGAGTTAACATGTGTTCTCGCGCTCGTGTACGGGCGCTCACGAGCCCGCTGGAGCCCGACCCGGGCCGGCCTCAGGCGCCCCCGCGCAGCCAGTCGACCGCGGCCCCGATGTCCGCGACCCGCACCAGCGAGGCGCCGGGCGCCTCGAGCTCCGGGGACTCGGGCACCAGAAGCCGCCGGAAGCCGAGCCGCGCGGCCTCGCGGACCCGCAGGTCCAGCCGCCCGACGCGGCGCAGCTCGCCTCCCAGGCCGACCTCGCCACAGGCCGCGACGTCCGGCGGCAGGGCCCGCTCGAGGCGGCTGGAGGCCAGCGCCAGGGCCAGCGCCAGGTCGGCCCCGGGCTCGGCGATGCGGACGCCGCCGGCGACGTTGACGTAGACGTCCCGGGACACCAGGTCGACGCCGCCGCGGCGGTCGAGCACGGCGAGCAGCAGGGCCAGGCGACCGTCGTCGATGCCCAGGCTGGTGCGCCTCGCCGTCCCGTAGCCGGCGGGCGCGACCAGGGCCTGGATCTCCACCAGCAGCGGGCGCGAGCCCTCGCAGAGCGGCGCGATGCAGCTCCCGGGCGCGCCCGCCCGCCGCTCGGCCAGGAACAGCTCGCTGGGGTTCTCGACGCCGGCGAGCCCGGCCTCGCCCATGGCGAAGACGCCGATCTCGTGGGTCGAGCCGAAGCGATTCTTCGCGGCGCGCAGCATCCGGAAGGGATGCGAGCGGTCGCCCTCGAAGGTCAGCACCACGTCGACCAGGTGCTCGAGCACGCGCGGACCCGCGATCGTGCCCTCCTTGGTGACGTGCCCCACCAGCAGCAGCGCCGCCCCCTGGCTCTTGGCGGCGGCGGCCAGCAGCGCCGCCGACTCGCGCACCTGGGCCACCGAGCCGGGGGCGGACTCGACCCGGTCGCTGCGCAGCGTCTGGATCGAGTCGACGATCACGACCGAGGGCTCGAGCTTCCTCCAGGGCTCGGCGAGCGCCTCGGTGCGGGTCTCGCCGATCACCAGCAGCTCCTCGGGCATCTCCTCTAGGCGCTCGGCGCGCAGCCGCAGCTGCTGCGGGCTCTCCTCACCGGTCACGTAGAGCACGCCCGAGCCGCGCCGGTGCCCGGCGGCGAGCTGCAGGGCCAGGGTCGACTTCCCGATGCCGGGCTCCCCGGCCAGCAGCACCACCGAGCCCGGGACCAGTCCGCCCCCGAGCACGCGATCGAGCTCGGGGACGCCGGTCGGCAGGCGCGGCGCGCTGGCGGCCTCGACGTCGCCGAGGCGCCGGGGGGCGGCTCCGGGCCCCGCGGCCTCCAAGAGGGAGCTCGGCTGCGGCGAGCCGCCGACGGCCTCCTCGACCAGGCTCGACCAGGCCCCGCACTCCGGACAGCGCCCGTGCCACTTCGGCTGCTGGGCTCCGCAGCCGGTGCAGGCGTAGACCCTACGAGGCTTGGCCATCCGCGCCCCCCATCGAGGCGCCAGGCTATCGGATCGGCGCCGCTGGGCGGCTGTCAACCGAGCTGCCGAGGCCGGTTGACAGGCCGCCACCGGTCTCCCTAGGCTCGCCGTCCCAGCCCGGAGGAGCCCCCGTGACCGACCGCTACCAGCGCCTGGCGGAGCGCGCCCTGCGCGACGAGCCGCCCGGCGAAGCCGAGTGCCTGTGGATCCTCGACGGCGAGAGCCTGGAGCTGCTGCCCCTGCTGCACGCCGCGCGTCAGCCGCGCGAGCGCCACTTCGGGCGGCGCGTCATGGTGCACGTGCTCAACAACGTGCAGAACGGCCTGTGCCCGGAGGACTGCGGCTACTGCTCGCAGTCGCGCGACTCCGGCGCGGGAATTCGCAAGTACCCGATGAAGGACGAGGCCCAGATCCTGGCCGAGGCAGAGCACGCCGCGCGCTCCGGGGCCAGCCGCTACTGCATGGTGATGTCGGGCCGCGGCCCGAGCGTCGCCCAAGCCGAGCAGCTCGGCGCGCTGGTGCGGCGCGTGAAGGAGCGCTTCCCGATCGAGGTCTGTCTCTCGGTGGGCATCCTCGGCGAGGAGCAGGCGCGGGTGCTGGCCGAGGCGGGGCTCGATCGCCTGAACCACAACCTCAACACCAGCGAGTCCCACTATCCGGAGATCTGCTCCAGCCACGGCTACCAGGACCGGGTCCGCACGCTGGCCGCCGCCAAGAAGTGCGGCATCGAGCCCTGCAGCGGGCTGATCGTGGGCATGGGCGAGTCGAGCGCCGACGTCGTCGAGGTGGCGACCACCCTGCGCGAGCTGGAGGTGCCGTCCATCCCGGTGAACTTCCTGATCCCGATCGAGGGCAACCCGGTCCAGGGCGACGGCTCGCTGACGCCCGAGCGCTGCCTGCGCGCGCTGGCGCTGCTGCGGCTCGTGAACCCGCGCGCCGAGATCCGCGTGGCCGGCGGGCGCGAGGGCCACCTGCGCTCGCTCCAGCCCCTGGCCCTGTGGCCGGCCAACTCGCTCTTCGTGGAGGGCTACCTCACCACCCGCGGCGATGCGGTGGCCGAGACCTACCGGATGATCCGGGACGCGGGCTTCGAGGTGGAGGGCAACCCGGCCTGGCAGCCGGAGGGCTCCGACGCCTCGGGCTTCCGGCTGGCGGGCCGCGAGGGCGAGATCCTCAAGCCCGAGATCCGCGAGCCCGGGCGGTGAGCGCGGACGCGCCGCCGGCCGTCGCAGCCGGGCCCGAGAGCCTGGACGAGCATGCCCGGCAGGTGCTCGCCGCGCTGCGCGCCGGTGGCACCTACCGGCGCATGCGTCGGCTCGACGGAGTCCAGGCGCCGCGCATGATCGTGGACGGACGCGAGGTGCTGCTCTTCGCGGGCAGCAACTACCTCGACCTGGCCGCGCATCCGGAGGTGCGGGACGCCGCCGCCCGGGCGGCGCTCGAGCTCGGCTGCGCGGCCGGGGGGTCGCGGCTCATCAACGGCAACCAGCCCCTGCACGAGGCCCTCGAGGCCGAGCTGGCCGAGCACCTCGGCTGCCAGGCGGCGCTGGCCTTCAGCACCGGCTACATGGCCAACGTCGGCGTGATTCCGGCCCTGGTCGGAAGCGGCGATCTGGTCCTCTCGGACTCCCTGGCCCACGCCTCGATCGTCGACGGCTGCCGGCTCTCGCGCGCCGAGATCCGCGTGACGCCCCACAGCGATCTCGACGCTCTGGAGGACGCGCTGCGCCGCGAGTGCCGGCCGGGGCGGCGGGTGCTGGTGGCCGTGGACGGGGTCTACAGCATGGACGGAGACCTGGCGCCGCTGGCGGAGCTGGTGCCGCTGGTGAAGCGCTTCGGGGCCTGGCTGCTGCTCGACGATGCCCACGGCACGGGCGCCCTCGGCGCCCGAGGCCGCGGCAGCGCCGAGCACGCGGGCGTGCGCGAGGGCATCGACGTGCTGGTCGGCACGCTCGGCAAGTCGCTGGGATCCTTCGGGGCCTTCGTGGCCGGCAGCCGGGCGCTGCGCGAGCTGCTGGTGAACACCGCGCGCAGCTTCGTCTTCAGCTGTGCGCTGCCCCCGCCCCAGGTCGCCGCCGCGCGGGCCGCGCTGGCGCTGGTGCGCCGCGAGCCCTGGCGCCGGCTGTGCCTGCAGCGCAACGCCGCCCGCCTGCGCGGGCGGCTGGCCGAGCACGGGCTCTCCACACAGCCCAGCGCGAGCCAGATCGTGCCGGTGATCCTCGGCGACAACGCGCGCACGATGCGCGTCTGCGAGCGCCTGCTCGAGCTCGGCTTCTACGCCCAGGGCATCCGACACCCCTCGGTTCCGCGGGGCAGCGAGCGCCTGCGCATCACCCCGATGGCGACCCACAGCGAGACCGAGATCGATCGCCTCGCGGACGCGGTGGCCCACGCCGCCCGTTGACCCGCGGCTTCTTCGTCACCGGAACCGACACCGGCGTCGGCAAGACCGTCGTGGCCTGCGAGCTGCTGCGCCGCCTGCGCGCCCGCGGCCTCGATGCGGGCGCGATGAAGCCGGCGGAGACGGGCGTCGGGCCGGAAGGTCCCCTCGACGCGCTGGCCCTGCGCGAGGCCAGCGGCAGCGGCGACCCCCTCGAGCAGATCTGCCCCCAGCAGCTCGCGCTCCCCGCCGCCCCGGCGGTGGCCGCCGAGGTCGAGGGGCGGCGCGTCGATCTGGGAGCCATCCGCTACGCCTTCGCCAAGCTGGCCGCGCGGCACGCCTGGATGGTGGTGGAGGGGGCGGGCGGCCTGCTGGTCCCCTTGAGCGCGACCGTGAGCATGGCCGACCTGGCCCGCGACCTGGGCCTGCCGCTGATCGTCGTCGCACGGGCGCGCCTCGGCACCATCAACCACACCCTGCTCACCCTGGAGGCGGCCGCAGCGCGCGGCCTGGCGGTGGCCGGTGTGGTCGTCTCCCACGCGGAGGGCGCGCTCTCGCCGGCGGACGCCTCCAACCTCGGGGCCCTGCGCGCCGCGCTCGGCAGCGGCCTCGTCGGCGAGATCCCCCCCCTGGACGCGGGCGCCCAGGTGCCCGAGAGCCCCCC
>CAZYOL010000180.1:0-9452 GCA_964649065.1 uncultured Spirochaetales bacterium | reverse complement strand
TGGTGCCGCGCCTGGCCGAGCGGCACGCCGTCGTGGCGCTCGGCCGGGGCGTGAGCGAAGAGCCGGAACGCCCGCCGGCCGCGCTGGCTCCGGGCACCTCGTGGCGGCGCTGCGATCTCTTCTCGCTCTACGAGACCGAGCAGGCCCTCGAGGGGGTGGAGGTGGCCTTCTACCTGGTCCACTCCATGCTGCCCTCGAGCCGCCTCACCCAGGGCGACTTCCAGGATCTCGACCTGCTGCTGGCGGACAACTTCGGCCGCGCCGCCGGCAGCGCCGGCGTGAAGCGCATCATCTATCTGGGCGGCCTGGTGCCCGATCCCGAGGGCGGCCTGTCGCAGCACCTGGCGAGCCGGCTCGAGGTGGAGGGCGCGCTCGCGGGCTACGGCGTGCCGGTGACGGCGGTTCGCGCCGGCCTGGTGGTGGGTCCGGGCGGCTCCTCCCTCGAGATCCTGGTGAAGCTGGTCGGTCGGCTGCCCGCCATGATCTGCCCCGCCTGGACCGGCTCGATGTCGCAGCCCATCGCGCTGGACGACGTCGTGGAGATCCTGGAGCACTGCCTCGACCTGGAGGAGAGCACCGGCCGCGTGTGCGAGGTGGGCGGCCCGGACGTGCTCAGCTATCGCGACATGATGCGCGAGACGGCCCGGGTGATGGGCAAGCGGCGCGTGATGCTGCCGGTGCCCCTGGTGACGCCGGGGCTCTCGCGCCTCTGGGTGTCGCTGGTGACCCAGTCGCCCCGGGCCCTGGTGGCGCCGCTGATCCAGAGCCTGCGACACCCGATGGTGGCGCGCGACCGCTGGCTGCAGGAGCGCATCGACCTCCCGGGCAAGCCCTTCGCCGAGGCGCTGGCCGAGTCGCTGCGCACCGAGAGCCTCACCCGCCAGCCGATCGCGCGCTCGGTGCAGCGGCTGCCGCTGCCGCGGGGCCGCGACGCCCTGTGGCTGGCGGCCGAGTACGCGGCCTGGCTGCCCGGAGCGCTGCGCGGGCTGGTGCGCGTGTCGCGAAGCGAGGAGGGCCTGGACTTCCTGGCCGTGGGCCTCCCCTGGCCCCTTCTCAGCCTGCGCTTCCGGCCCGACCGCAGCGGCCCGACGCGCGCCCTCTTCGAGGTGACCGGCGGCCTGCTGGCGGGGCGCGCCATCGGCTTCCCGCGCCTCGAGTTCCGCGCGGTGCCGAACGGCGAGGCGCTGGCCGCGGTGCACCAGTTCCGGCCTCGGCTGCCCTGGTGGATCTACGCCCACACCCAGGCCTACGGCCACCTCTGGGTGATGTGGCGCTTCGGGCGCCATCTGGCCCGCGTGGTGCAGGGCGAGCCGCCCGCCTTCTCGCACGCGCAGCTCGAGGGCGGCGCGCCCTGGCCGGCCCAGCCGCCCCGCGGCGACTCGGGCATCTACGCCGACGAGGGCTGACCGCCCGGGCCGACTCGGGAGTCTACGCCGACGGGGCCGCGGCCAGACCGCGGGCGGGGCCCCGTCAGCCCTCGAAGCTCTTGCGCGGCTCCGAGACGCCCTTCGCCGCCTCTCCCTTGAGGTAGGCCAGCATGGTGTCGGCGTCGGAGACGGTGAAGGGATCGTCGCCGGCGTTGTCGCCGTAGCCCGGCTCCTCGAAGACCTTCTCGATGACGCCGTCGTTCACGAGCATCGAGTAGCGCCAGGAGCGCATGCCGAAGCCCAGGTTCGACTTGTCGACCAGCATGCCCATCTTGCGCGTGAACTCGCCGTTGCCGTCCGGCAGCAGGAACACGTTCTGGGCGCCGAGGTCCTTGCCCCAGCGGAACATGACGAAGGCGTCGTTCACCGAGACGCAGATCACCTCGTCGACGCCGAGGGCCTTGAACTCCTGGTAGAGCTCTTCGTAGCGGGGCAGGTGGTTCGACGAGCAGGTGGGCGTGAAGGCGCCGGGCAGCGAGAAGAGCACCACCTTCCGTCCGCCGAAGATGTCCTGGGTGGTCCGGTCCTGCCAGCGATAGGGGTTGGGCCCCTCGACCGACTCGTCCCGGACCCGCGTCTTGAAGACCACGTCGGGCACCCGCTCCAGATGCATGGCTCGCTCTCCTCCGTCCTCGGTGCCTCGACCGCACCGGACCTGGGAGGATAGCGGCCAGCGACGGGCGGGCCTGCCGCCCGGAGTGGGCGCGCCACTCCGGGCGGGAGCTCGCTCACTTCGCTAGGCGATCCTCCGCGAGAGCATCCCGTGCCCCGAGGCGGGAACGAAGAGACCCTCGGATTCGCCCAGGCGCTGGACGAAGCCCGGGTCGCTGTTGATCTTCTTGCCCGACAGCTCGAGCTGCGCCAGCGAGTCCGCGTAGGAGATCCAGGACACCTGGCCGTAGGCGCCGAAGTTCGAGGTCAGCACCGCCATGGGCACTCCGCTGAGATTCGAGCCGTAGTCGGCCAGATCTCTCGCCCAGGCCAGCGCCGCGCCCACCCGGTGCACCTCCATGTGGGCCGTGACGACGCCGGCGGCGGCCGGCGGGCCCTCGACCTCGCCGGCCATGTGGACGATCTCCCCGAGCCGGTCCTCGGCATTGCCGATGAAGTAGTCTGCGCCCTGCTCCACCTTCTTCAGGTACTCGTCCGACTGGACGAAGGCGTCGACGCTCTCGATCGCCGCGGCGTAGGACTCGGTGCGATAGGCCCAGCTGAGGCTCCCCTGGGGTGCGCCCTGCAGAATCTGGTAGAGCGAGACTTCGAGATCGGTCTTCTGGTTGACGAACTGGGTCATGGCGAGGGCGTGCGCCATGCCCTTGCGCGCGTGCTCCGGATCCAAGAGAACCCGACGTGTGAAGATGTACATGGGTTCCTCCCTGTGTGTGTTGGATGATCTTCCGAAGGCAGACCATTGTCCGCCCGCGCGGAGACCGCCGTCAACCGTATTGTGTCAGCGAGAGCTACGAGGGGCCGGTCTCTGCGACTGGCTTTCTCGACGGGAGCGCCGTCGAATCGGCGTCCATGGAGCAGAATCCGGGCCCGAAAGCCCACGGGATCCGGCCGTCGACGGCGTCTTGCCAGCGCTGGCTCGTCCCCACCTCTGGTGGGTTGAGCGGCCCGCTCCTCCAGAATTCGCAACCTCTCGCGAATCGAGAGGCACTGGGGGGCCTGCCTCAGCAGCCCGCTTCGCAGGCCTCGCGGGTGACGCGATGGCGGAACTCGAACATCCGCTCGAGGCTTCGCCGCGCGAAGGCACCGCCGAAGAGCCGCCCCAGCCATCCGAGAGGCAGCTCGTACTCGATGGCGTCGGTGAGCACGCAGCGATCCGGCCCCTCGGGCGTGACGATGTGGCGGTGGAGCCAGCTGGCGAAGGGCCCCTGCAGCATCCGGTCTGCAAACATCCGACCCGGCTCGTAGGCCACGTGCTCGGCCACGATGGTCTGCCAGAGGGGCCCGACCTTCACCTTCAGCACGACGCGGGTACCGACCTCCAGCGACGTCGGGGGCTGCACGATCTGCGTGGTCTGCCACGGAGGCTGAAGGCGCTGGAAGGCATCGGGCTCCTCGTGGAAGGCGAAGACCCGCTCAGCGCTGGCGTGGATCACACTCTCCTTGACGAAGCGCATCGGCTCGCGGCACCTCCCCGAGGAAGAGCGTACCGGAAGCGGAGCGCCGGCTCCCGAGAACGAGTGCCTTCGTGGGAGGCTCCTGGGGTAGGCTCTCGCCAGCGACGAGCCCGAGGGCAACTGTGCAGACCACTTCCGAGAACACCGAGCTCGCTCCCGCCTTCACGCCCGGCAGGCTCGGCGACCTGACGCTCAAGAACCGCGTGCTCAAGGCGGCGACCTTCGAGGGCATGACGCCCGACGGCGTGCCCACCCCGAAGCTGGCGGCCTTCCACAGCCGGCTGGCCGAGGGCGGCGTGGCCATGACCACGCTGGCCTACTGCGCCGCCGAGGCCGACGGCCGCATGCACCCGCGCATGCTGTACCTGCACGAGGGCATCGAGACCGAGCTGGCGGAGCTGGTGGCCCAGGTGCAGGCGGCCGGGGCCCGGGTCTCGGGCCAGCTCGTCCACTGCGGGAGCTTCTCCAAGAACCGGGAGCTTCGGCGAAGCCGTCGCCCGCTCGGCCCCTCGCGGCAGCTCAACCAGCTGGGCCTGGCGGCGGGAATGCCCTTCTCGGGCGCCATGAGCCGGGCAGACATCGACCACCTGGTCGGCGCCTTTGCCGACGCCGCCGGCCGCATGAAGCGCGTGGGCTTCGACGCCATCGAGCTCCACTTCGGCCACGGCTACGCCCTCTCCCAGTTCATCAGCCCGCTCACGAACCGGCGCAGCGACGAGTACGGCGGCTCGCTCGCCAATCGCATGCGGCTGCCGCTGCGCGTGCTGGAGGCGGTGCGCGGCGCCGTGGGCGAGGGCTTCCCGCTGCTGGGCAAGATCAGCATGAGCGACGGCGCCCGGGGCGGCGTGCACTGGGACGAGGGCGTGGAGGTGGCGCGCCACCTCGACCGCGGCGGCATCGACGCGCTGGTGACCAGCGCCGGCACCAGCAGCATGAACCCGATGCTGATGTTCCGCGGCGACAGCATCCTGCCCGGCATGCTGGAGCAGGAGAAGAACCCGCTGATGCGGCTGGGCCTGCGACTGGCCGGGCAGCGCTTCTTCCGCGACTACCCCTACGAGGAGCTCTTCCTCATGGAGCCCGCGCGGCGCATCCGCGAGGCCGTGCGCTGCGCGCTGGTCTACATCGGCGGCTGCTCCACCCGCGAGAGCCTCGACGCGGTGATGCGCGAGGGCTTCGATTTCGTGCAGCTCGGGCGCGTGCTGCTGAAGGACCCGGACTTCGTGCGGAATGCGGCCGAGAGCGAGCGCTACCGCAGCGGCTGCACCCACTGCAACCGCTGCGTGCCGCTGATCGACGACCCGGCCGGCATCCGCTGCCCGCTGAACGACACCTGAGCCGGGCTACCCTCTCGGCGCCATCCTGCGAGCCGTCGTGGCCGAGGGCTGTCGCTGGAGACAGGCTGGGGGGAGCGGCTCGATGCAGGCGGATTCCGGGGAGCGATCGGAGCGGGGCCTCACGCGGCGCAGGCTGCTGCGACGCGGCGTGCAGGCGGCGGGAGGCACGGCGCTGTCGCTGCTGGGGAGCGCGGTCGTCACCCGCCGCGCCCACGCGGTGAGCGCCGACGACTTCGGCCCGTTGCAGGCCGCCGACGCCAACGGCCTGCAGCTGCCGGTGGGCTTCACGTCGCGCGTGGTCGCCACCAGCGGCGAGACCGTCCCGGGCACCGACTACACCTGGCACCGCAACCCCGATGGCGGCGCCGTCTTCCCGACCGTCAGCGACGGCTGGATCTACGTCTCGAACGACGAGAGCTCGGGCGGGGATGGCGGCGTGAGCGCCCTGGTCTTCGACGCCGATGCCGACGTGGTCGACGCCTACAGCATCCTCTCCGGCACGAGCCGCAACTGCGCCGGCGGGCCCACGCCCTGGGGCACCTGGCTCTCCTGCGAGGAGTTCGGCAGCGGCCGGGTCTACGAGTGCAATCCCTACGCGCCCGGCAACGGCGTCGTGCGCCCGGCCATGGGCAGCTTCGAGCACGAGGCCGCCGCGGTCGACCCGGTGCACGAGTGCGTCTACATGACCGAGGACACCGGCAGCGGGAAGCTCTACCGCTTCACGCCCACGAGCTATCCGGACCTGAGCAGCGGCACCCTGGAGGTGGCCCGGGTGGAGGGCGGCTCCATTTCGTTCGGCCAGGTGAAGAGCCTGAGCTGGACGACGTCCATCGGCAGCGGCTTCCGCTTCGACGGCGGCGAGGGCTGCTGGTACGAGTCCGGTCTCGTCTACTTCTCCACCAAGGGCGACGACCGGGTCTGGCGGCTCGACACCACGGTCTCTCCCCACACCCTCGAGATCTACTACGACGGCTCCGGGGCCCTGACCGAGCCCGACAACGTCTACGTCGCCGGCAACGGAGACGTCTACGTCGCCGAAGACGACGGCAACCTGGAGATCGTGGCGCTGACGCCGAGTGGGGGCGTGCAGCCCATCCTGCGCCTCACCGGCACCCGCGGCACCGAGATCACCGGGCCGGCGCTCACGCCCGACGGCCAGCGCCTGTACTTCAGCTCCCAGCGCAACCCGGGGCGGACCTACGAGGTCACGGGGCCGTTCCAGCCGCCGCCGGCCGAGCCGCAGCCGCTGCCCGCGCTGGGCTGGCTCGGCGACGGGCTGCTCGGCGGCGCGCTCTCGGTGGCGGCGCTGACGCGCCTGCGCAACCGCCGCCGCGGCGGCTGAGACGACCGATCCCTGGATGAAAGCTGCGCGGCGGGCCCTCACCACCGCCATCCTGGTCTGGAGCTTCTCGTCCGCCGCGCGCGCGATCGAGTCCGACGGGCAGCTGTGGGCCACGGGCCGCATCAACCATCCGGTGAGTGAGAGCTTCTCGCTCAGCTTTCTCGCCCAGGGCCGCTTCGCCGACGACATCGGCACGACCCAGGCCTGGCTGCTGCGGCCGGCGCTCCACTACCAGCTCTGGGAGGCCGTCTGGCTGAGCGCGGGCTACGACTACCTGCGCTTCGTCGGCGTCACCGAGGAGAACCGCTTCTGGCAGCAGGTGGGCCTCCCGTTGCGCTTCGGCGGCCTGGTCCTGGGCAATCGCCTGCGCATCGAGCAGCGCTGGATCGGCGGCATCAGCGGCGTGGTCGCACGGCTGCGCTACCGGATCCGCTCCGCCCATCCCATTGGCGACAGCCCGTTCTATCTGGTCTTCACGAACGAGCTCTACCTGAACCTCAACGGCGTGGCTCCGGGGCCGAAGCAGGGCTTCGAGCAGAACTTCCTGGGCGGCGGCCTCGGCCTACACCTGGGGCCCTACGTCCGGGCCGAGGTCGGCTACCTGTGGCGCTACCTCAGCACCCGGAGCTTCGAGCGCCAGGACCACCTCCTCGTCCTCAACCTCTTCATCGAGACCCGCGGCAAGGCCGAGGCCGCCCCCGTGAAAGACGAGGGCCACCACTAGCCACGTGGGAGGGGTGGGCGCTTCTCGACAGATAGGAACGGCTGACCCCCCTTGGGGGACTCTGGCTGCGGAGAACCGGGCCACCTAGTACGCCCTCCTGGATGAGGTCCGCCGGGCGGGGGATTGGGAAGCGTGGCTCGCCTTCTTTCTGGAGGGAGTAGGCGAGACCGCGCAAGGCGCGGTGTCTACCGCGGAGCGCCTGGCCGCGATGTTCCAGGAGGACCGCAGCCGCATCGAGCCGGAGGGGCGGCGGGCCGGCTCGTCGCTGCGCGTCCACGAAGGGACGGAGCCACCGTAAGCGTTGCAATTCGCGGTGCCGGGGTGGGCCCTCCTGGATTCGAACCAGGGACCGTCCGGTTATGAGCCGGCTGCTCTGACCGCTGAGCTAAGGGCCCGGCCCGAAGAGGCTAGCAGGGGCCCCGAGCCGGCCGCCGCGAGCGCGTACCGGCCAGCGGCCAGCCCCTGGCCGCGCGAGCGCAGCTTCCCGCGGCCGCGGATTCAGCCGGCCCGAAGCGGGCGGCGCCCGCTCACTCCACCCGGCGCAGGGGCGGCGGGGCGTAGGGCCCGTCCAGCGCCTCGGGCGCGGGCAAGTACATCCGCAGCGTCAGCGAGAAGGGGCCCGCCGGAGCGGGGAGCCAGTTGGCCTCCTGCTCGGGGCCCGGCGACTCGGCCTGCACCAGGATGGCGAGCGAGCCGTCCTCCTCGTAGACCACGCCCTCGGTGCGGTCGCCGATCGAGTAGCGGTCGATCGGGTTGGCCACCATGTGCTGGCCGGGCAGCCCGTACATGGTGATCGACCAGAAGGCCTCCACGTCCGGCAGCTCCTCGCGGGCGAAGCGCAGCTCGTAGCGGTGCTGCGAGCCGTCCAGGGGGACGCCCTGGCCGTCGGCGCCCGTCGAGGGGTAGTAGGCCTCCTCCTCGTCGTTGCCCCACAGGCCGAGCATGGCCGCCGCGGCCCGCGTGAGATACTTGCCCTGCATCCCCTCGCGGTTGCCGAAGAGCCCGGTGAGCAGGAACCAGCCGTCGCGCTGCTTGCCGAGGTCCGGGGCCGCGCTCCGGATCCTCTGGCGCGCCGCCTCCATGCCCTCCTGCACGGCCCCGTAGATGCCGGGCTCGCCCAGCGCATCGCGCAGCGCCAGGAAGCGCCCGATCATCTCCTCCTCGCTCGGGTCGACCTCGAGCTGGCCCATCAGGAAGGCGAAGACCTCGAGAAAGGCCGGCGACCGCGTCTGCTCGCGGCCGATGGGCGGGAAGGCGTAGTCCGGCTGCGGCGCCGGCGGGGGCTCCCCGAGAAAGGCGGAGAGGGGCTGCAGTGTGTAGCCCGCCTGGATCTCCTCCACGTTGGCGACGTCCGCGGCGTCGCGCACCGCGGTGCGGCCCAGGGCCACGAGGATGGGTCCCTCGCTGCGGATCACGCCGTCGATGCCGGGCGGCGGCTCGGGCGGCCAGGAGGGGCCGGCGATCAGGTAGCTGCCGGCCTCGGTGCCGGTGGCCCGCGTGCCCACGTAGCCGATGTTGTGGGTGTAGAGGTCGATCAGCTGGAAGCTGTAGTAGCGATCCGGCACCGCCGGCACGCTCAGCACGATCGGTTCGGCGCGCAGGTCGAGCACGGCCTTGGAGTAGAGCGTGTCGTTGTTGGGACGGACGATCTCCGTCACCTCCGGCCCCAGCAGCTCGGTGTCGTGGTCGAAGACGTTGAAGGCCCCGAGGTAGAAGGGCGAGTCTTGCGCGCGCAGCATGCCCAGGAAGGTCCGGTAGTGCTCGAGCATCGGGTAGGCGAAGACGTAGGCCTCCTCGGCCGTGGCCCGGGCCTCGTCGGGCGTGATCTCCGGTTCAGCCGTCGTCATCTCCGGCGCGGCCTCCGGCTCCGGCTGCCCGCCCTCCGAGCAGGCCGCTCCCAGCGCGAGGAGCAGGGCTCCCCAGATTGCGGCTCCATGACGCATTCCCCCTCCTTCCGGCTTTGCCCGGTTCGCGACGAGACGTTAGGCGCAAAGCACTCTTCTGGCCCGGGTCCGGCAGCCCAGGGCCCGGGCCGATCTTGCACCCCCGCGAAAACCGAGTGTTTACGAGCGCCTACGCTGTGGCGAAAGTTCCCGCTGCCTCGGGCTCCACCAGACAGGACCACCCGGGCAGCTCACTCGTAAAGTGCAACTTCGAGATCGTACATACGCTTCGTGGAGCGGATCTCATCCAACAGGCAGTCGAAGTCTCTATCAACCGCATCGTCGCACTCGTATCGTCGGAATGGAGTCTCCGGCAAACCCGGGGCGGTTCAGGGCGGAGACACCGGTCCGCGGCTTGCAGGGGCGACACGAGCAGGTTTCAATCCACGCCGCCCTCCGAAGAGGGCGGCGACCATTCAGAGACGCCCTTGAGCCCCCACGAGCTCAGGTTTCAATCCACGCCGCCCTCCGAAGAGGGCGGCGACTCAGGCGGAGTCGTGGTCCGTCGCGTCGAACCCGTTTCAATCCACGCCGCCCACCCAAGAGGGCGGCG
>CAZYOL010000179.1:0-9507 GCA_964649065.1 uncultured Spirochaetales bacterium | reverse complement strand
AACGGCCGGGATGCGCGAGGGCGTCCGCTACCAGATGTACGAGGCCTCCGACGGCGAGGTGGTGCTGCTGATGGCCTCGGAGCAGGCCTTCTGGAAGAACTTCTGCGAGTGCGTCGGGCGTCTCGACCTCTTCGAGCGCTTCCCCGGCTCCCGCTACGCAGACCACGCCCGGGGCAACCGCGAGCTGCAGCGCGAGCTGCGCGAGATCTTTCGAAGCCGCAGCTCCGAGGAGTGGATTCGGCTCGGCGAAGAGAAGAACTTCCCGATTGCGCCCGTCAACACGCCGAAGACGATCGCCGACGATCCGCAGTTCCAGCATCGCTTCCCCTGGTACCCGGCCGAGCGGCACGGCGCGGACATGCTGCCCTTCCCGGTGAGATTCGTCGGGGAGGAGCTTCCCGAGCCGACGCGCGCGCCCCGCGCCGGGGAGCACACGGACGAGGTCCTGCGCGAAGCCCTGGGCTACGACCGGGAGCGCATCGCCGCGCTCCGGCGCAGCGGCGCGCTCGGCGAGCCCTGAGCCCCGACCGCCCGGCCCGCCACGACCGGATCGCTCCTCGTCCTGTATGGGCGCTATGCGGGAGGGGTCCCGGGGGCATCGCCTATCCTGACGGGGCGCCCACCGGCCGCGCCGCCCGGCGCTGGAGGACTCCGTGAACGCCACCGGCACGAACGCCACCCGCAGGGTCGACCCCTCGATCTCCAACCGGCCGCTGCCCCTGGAAGCCAGCGATCTCCCCACGGTCTGCGTGCTCTGCAGCCACAACTGCGGCCTGCGGGTGGACGTCTCCGAGGGTCGGATCCACGCGGTGCGCCCGGATCCGAGCAATCCGATCACCCACGGTTATCTGTGCAACAAGGGCTACTCGATCGCCCACTACGTCGAGCACGGCCAGCGATCCCAGCGGCCCCTGCGCCGCCGCCCGGACGGCAGCTTCGAGGCGATCTCCTGGGAGCGGGCCGTCTCCGAGATCGCCGAGAAGCTGGTCCGGATTCGCGATCGGCACTCGCCGCGCTCGATCGCCCTGGTCGGCATCGGGGGCCAGGGCAACCACATGGATGCGCCTTACGGCCTGAGCTTCCTCCAGGAGCTGGGTTCGAAGCGCTGGTTCAACGCCCTCGCCCAGGAGAAGACCCAGCACTTCCTGGTCGACCACTGGATGTTCGACACGTCGCCGGCCCAGTGGTTCCACCCGGACATCGACCGCGCTCGCTATCTGCTGCTGCTGGGCACCAATCCCCGCGTCAGCAACCGGGGCCACAACGCCAACGAGACCTTCAAGCGCATCTCCGAGAATCCGGAGCAGACGCTGGTGGTGGTCGACCCGCGCGAGACCGAGACCACCCGCCAGGCCGACCGCCACATCCGCGTGCGCCCGGGCACCGATGCCTATCTGCTGCTCGGCATTGCCAAGGTGCTGGTGGCCTCGGAGGGCGGCGTGGATGCGGGCTTCCTGCAGTCGCGCACGCGGGACTTCGCCGTCCTGAGGACCGCGCTGGAGGACGTGGACGTCGACGTCATGGCCGAGCGCTGCGGCCTCGACGGAGCGGCCCTGCGAGAGCTGGCCTCGGAGCTCGCCTCCGCGGAGTCGGCCGCCATCATGTTCGACCTGGCGGTCGAGCAGACCTACTTCTCGACGCTGATCTCCTATCTGATCCGCGTGATCTCGGTGCTGACCGGGAACGTCGGGCGCCGGGGCGGTCAGGTCTTCCTCGAGACCTTCACGCCGCCCACCCGGCACCCGTGCCGCTTCGACGAGCCGGAGCGGGCGCTGGCCTCGGGCATTCGCTCGATTTCGGCCATGGGCGGCTTCGCGATGCTCTCTCCCACGCTGATCCCCGAGGAGATCGAGGTCGACCACCCCGAGCGGATTCGCGCGATGATCGTGGAGGGGGCCAACCCGGTCCTCTCCTACTCGGATGCCGGGCGCTTCCGCCAGGCGCGGGAGAAGCTGGACCTGCTGGTGGTGATCGATCCCGCGATGACGGAGACCGCACGCCTGGCCGACTACGTGCTGCCGACCCCGTGCGGCTACGAGAAGTGGGAGACCGCCGGCTTCCCGCGCGGCTTCCCGGGGGTCTCCGTGCAGCTGCGGCCGCCGGTGGTGCCCGGCCCTCCCGAGGCCCTGCCCGAGCCCGAGATCTACGCGCGGCTGGCCGAGGCCACGGGCCTGGTTCCCGAGCCGCCTCCCGAGCTCTTCGCGCTGGCGGAGCGCGCCCTCGAGCCGGAGGGGGCGATGGCCTACCTGGCGAAGGCCCAGGAGGCCTCCGCCGGCAGTGCGGCCAAGCTGCTCTTCTGGGGCTACCGGACACTGGGACCCCGCCTGCCGGCCCCTTCCCTGGTGGCCGTCTGGGCCAGCTGCCACGAGAACGCCTTCCTGCGCCGCGACACCCTGCTGCGGACGCTGGGCGACGACTGGCGGCAGGCCACGCCCTTCGAGCTGGCGGCCGAGCTGTTTCGGCGCATCCTCGAGCACCCGGAGGGCGTGGAGCTGGGTCGGGTCGACGAGGAGCGCCTGCTCGAGAACGCCATCGGCTGGGAGGACGGTCGCATCCGGCTCGCACCGGAGGCCCTGCTGCCCGAGATCCGGCGCGCGATCGACACGCCGCCCCCCAGCGATCCGGACTACCCGATGGTGCTGGCCTGCGGGCTGCGCACCCGCTGGACGGCGAACACGATCCAGCGCGACCCGGCCTGGCGCAAGGGCCGAGGGCCCCACTGCGCCCTCCATCTCGCCCCGGCCGACGCCGAGCGCCTCGGCGTCGGCAGCGGCGAGCAGGTGCGGGTGGTCACTCGTCGGGGAGCCGCCGAGCTGCCCGCCGCCGTGGACGCGAAGCTGCTTCCGGGCCACGTCTGGATCCCGAACGGCTTCGGCGTCGAGTATCCGGGGCCCGACGGCGAGGGGCTGGAGGTTCAGGGCGTCAACCTCAACGAGCTCTCGGACGCATCCGACCGCGACCCGATCACCGGCTGCCCGCACCACAAGGTCACGCCGTGCCGCGTGGAGGCCGTCTGAGGGCCGGGTCGGCCCTCCGACACCGCCTTGTGCACCCGAGGGCGTAGGGTGTAGGATCCCTGGACGGGCGCTGCCGCACCCGTCGCCGGGGTCAGGCCCATGTCCGACGCGACGACCGCTGCCGAGCTCCACTACCGACTCGACGCCAAGGACCACATCCTCTCGGTCGGACGCGGCTGGGAGAGCTTCGCCCGCGAGAACGACGCCGAAGATCTCGAGCGGGACGACATCGTCGGGCAGCCGCTGTGGCGCTTCATCCGCGGGGCCGAGGTGCAGTCGATCTACCGGGCGGTCTTCGAGGCCGTGCGCGCTCGGGGCTCGACCGTCTCCCTGCCGATGCGCTGCGACTCGCCCAGCCAGCGGCGCTACATGCAGCTCCGCGTCGAGCCGGGCCCCGACGGCGAGCTGGAGATCTGCTCGCGGCTCGAGCGCACGGCGTCGCGGGTCTACCTGGCGGTGCTCGACGTGGCCCTGCCCCGGCGCCTGCCCCAGGTCGAGATCTGCAGCTTCTGCAAGCGCCTCTTCGTGCGTGGACGCGGCTGGCTCGAGGCCGACGAGGCCGTCGGCCAGCTCGGCGCCTTCACGGCCGACGAGCCCCCGCGCCTCGTCGAGTCCGTCTGCGAAGACTGTGTGGTGACCTGCGTGGAGCGGCTCGGCGAGGCGCGCAGCGGCTGAGGCTCAGCGCAGCAGCTCGCCGGAGTTCACGAGCAGCGTCTCCCCGGTGATCAACCGGGCGCGATCCGAGCAGAGGAAGATCATGGCCTCGGCGACGTCCTCGTCGGCCGGGATCTCCGGGATCGGCATGCCCGCCGTGATCTCCCGCACGATCTCCGCCTCGGGAACGCCGCGCTCCCCGGCCTGCCACTTCACGTACATCTGCACCGGGGGACCCCACATCCAGGTGGGGATCACCATGTTGACCCGGATCCGCCGGGGACCCAGCTCGCGCACCATGTGGTACATGGCCGAGACCAGAGCGCCCTTCGAAGAGGCGTAGGCGATCTGCGGATTCGGGGGCGGCAGCCACATCGACTGGGAGCCCGTGAGCACGATCGCCCCGCCGCCTCGCGCCGCCAGGTGGGGCACCGCCGCGCGGGCCACGTTGAGGCTGCCCACCACGTTGATCTCGAGGGCACGGCGCCAGTCCTCCTGCGACGTGCTCTCCAGGGTCCCGAAGAGCGTGTCCAGCGCGGCGACCTGGACCACGCCGTCGACGCCCCCGAAGCGCTCGACGGCCGCCTGCATCAGGCTCTGGCAGGCCTCCGGATCGGTCATGTCGGCGCGACACCAGGCGATCCGCTCACCGCTGGGATCGAGCTGGGCCGTCAGCTCCGAGAGCCTGGCCTCGTTGCGCGCTGCGATCATCACGCGGGCGCCGTCGCGCAGCGCCAGCGCGGCGACCTCGCGCCCCAGCCCGGGGCCCACCCCGCTGACCACGAGCGTCTTGTCCGACAGGATCACCGCTCGACCGCTCCCCGGGTGGCATCCCCCGGCTCCGCGTCTGCGTAGCCCAGGGCGCGCAGGGCGTCGAGCTCCTCGGGGGAGGGAGCCCGGGCCACCGGCACCATCGAGACGCGCCGGGCCGCGTAGCGGAGAATCTCCCGGCGCAGCGGGTGCGCGTCGTCGGGCGGGGGGAGACCGGAGATCCGCCCGGAGCGCTCCCAGCGGTAGTGCTCCCAGCGTGCGGAGTCGCTTGTGGGCCCGTCTTCGAGGCCGCTCGCGCGGACGAGGTCGTCGCCCGCAAAGGCCACGATCTCGCGACCGATGTCACAGAAGACGCTGCGGTCGGGGAGCGCCCGACGCTCGCGCAGCAGCGGACCGAGAGCCAGGCCCCGGGCCTGCGGGAGCGCGGGCAGGCCCGCCAGCTCGAGAAGGGTCGGGGCGATGTCCACGTGGCTTGCGACGCCGCTCACGCCTCCCGGAGGAATGCCCGGCGCGCGCAGCAGCAGCGGCACGTGGGCCAGCTCCGGCAGACAGGCGAAGGCGTGCACGAACCAGAAGTCGTGCTCGCCCAGGCTCTCGCCGTGGTCTGCGGTAAGGAGCACGACGTTGGGAGCGCCACCGCCGTCGAAGGCCTCGAGCAGCCGACCCACGGAGCGGTCGGCAAAGAAGATCTCGTCGCCGTAGCGCTGGAGGTATTCGCTGGGCATTGCCTCCGCGCCCACCACCTGGTAGGCGGGAATGCCACGAAAGCCGGAATCGTCGTCGAGCCGGGGCAGCGGCTCCTCTCCCGGTCGCGTCGGGGGCCGCGTCCGACCGCGCGCCGCCGCGGGGGGGAGATAGGGCCCGTGGGGATCCTGGTAGTGCACCCAGAGGAAGACCGGCCGTGGGTCGGCTCGGGCCAGCCAGCGCAGCGCGCGATCGGTCGTCTCGTCGGCCGTGCGCTCGTAGACCCCGGTACGGCTGGCCTCGGGCCGGGTCAGCTGGGCGTCGTAGTGCTCGAAGCCGCGGTCCAGGCCGGTGTGCCGGCGCAGCACCATGTTGCCGACGAAGGCGCCGCTGCGGTAGCCGGCGCGCGAGAACTGCTCGGCCAGCGTGGGCTCGTCGACGAGCCGCGTCCGGCCGTTGCCGTGGCCGACCGAGTGCTCCCGGCTGTAGCGGCTGGTGAAGATGGCCGCGTGGGCCGGCGCGGTCATGCTGGCGCTGGCGACGGCACGCTCGAAGAGGGCGCTCTCGGCGGCGAGCCGGTCGATCTCGGGGCTGGCGCCTGCCGACGAGCCGTAGCAGCCGAGGAAGTCGGCGCGCAGCGTGTCGATGGTGACGAGCAGAACATCCGGCGCTGCAGCGGGCTGGGAGCCCGCACAGGCGGCGAGGACGAGCGGCGCAGTCGACCGTCCGAGGCTTCCGAGGAGACGCCGCATGCCCTCCCGGACACTGGCCCAGCGCGCCGCGAAGCGCCAGCGGTCGGCCTAGACGAATCCCCAGAGGGCGAGAAAGACGTCGTCCGGAGCCGAGTGGGCGCGCGGCCCGGCGTCGGAGCTGGCCTCGGGGCCCGTGTCCGCGTCGGCCAGCGCCTCGATCCGCGCGTACAGCGCGTCCCACACCTCCTGCGGGTCCTCGATCCGGATCTCGAAATCGGCCATGTCTCCCCCCGTCTCGTCTGAGCTCGCCTACGGATCGTGCTCCCCGTGCCGAAGGAGCGGGCAGTCGGCCACTCGGGAGACCCGAGAGGACGTCCTGCGGGAATCGAAATCAGACGATGCAGCCAGCGTGCCATATTCGACGGCTTCGACGGAAGAGAAAAAGAGCAGCCCGAAGCCGTCCTCAGCGATCCCGAAAGACGGGATCGCGCTTCTCCAGGAAGGCCCGCGGCCCCTCGGCGGCGTCCTCCGAGCTCATCACGCCCATGCCGTGCTTCATCTCGATGCCGAAGGCCTCGGGCTCGGGGAGCGTGGCCGTCTCGCGGATGGTGGCGAGGATGGCTCGCACGGCCAGGGGGCCGTTGCGGGCGATGCGCTCCGCGATCTCGCGGGCTTCGTCCAGCGCCTGCCCGTCGGGAACCACCCGACCCACCAGCCCGATCTCGACGGCCCGCTGGGCGTCGATGGCGGAGCCGGTCAGCAGCATCTCGATGGCCACCGTGTAGGGGATCTGGCGGGGCAGCCGCACGCAGGAGCCCGCCATCGGGAACAGGCTGCGCTGCACTTCGGTGATGCCGAACTCGGCGCTCTCGGCCGCCACGCGGATGTCCGTCCCCTGCAGGATCTCGGTGCCCCCCGCCAGCGCGTAGCCCTCGACGGCGGCGATGATCGGCTTGCGGGGCCGGTAGGTCTTCAGCCAGCCGTCGAAGATCACCGAGCCGTCGTCCAGCAGGCGCTGCTCGAAGGCGTCGTCGGCCTGGCCTGCGCGGAGCTTCGGAATCACGGAGAGATCCATCCCGGCACAGAAGACGCCGCCGGCCCCGGTCAGGATGGCGACGCGCAGCTCGGGGTCCTCGTCGAGGCGCCGCCAGGCGTCGGCCAGGCCGCACAGCACCTCGGCGTTGACGGCGTTCTTCTTCTCCGGCCGATTGAGGGTCACGGTGAGCACGTGGCCGTCCTGCTCGGCGAGGAGGGCGGGCTCGGTCATGGTCTCGGTCCTCCGGTGGGGGAGAGCCGGGGATTATGCCGAAGGTCGCCGTGCCCTCCCGCCCACGGCGCGGGCGCGCCGGACCTCGTCCGGCCCGACCAGCGAGAGGTGCCGAGAGGCGTTCGCGCCATCCGCGCGCAGCGGCTCGTGCTCGCGCCCTCCCGCGAGGCCCCGGAGCAGTGGACGCGTGCGCCCGGGCTCCGCGGGCTCGCGGCGCCCGGCCCAGGCGAGGGCGGCGAGCCAGCCGATTCCGGTCCAGCCCAGGACGGCGTTCAGCAACAGCACCTGGGTGGCCCGCGGGTGGCCGCGCAGCTCGGCGACCATCCAGGGCAGGAGGTAGAGAAGCAGGAGAAGGAAGATCGCGTACTCCAACGGCTCCTCTCGACGGGCGCGGACTCCGAGCATAGCCGCTGCGGCCCGGCGGCGAGAGAGGCCGCGCGCCTTGCGCCGGATCTCGGGCGCTCGTACCGTCGAAGGCCGGCTCCCGGAGGTGATCCCTTGCTGTCGCGCTTCGACGACTATCCGATCCACCAGACGCCCGAGCCCATTGCGCTGCCCTTCACCAGCGACCGGAACGTCTACGATCGCTACTGGATGAACGGCTACGACCGCGACGGGGCCTTCTACTTCGGGCTCACGCTGGGGCGCTACGCGCACCGCGGAGTGATGGACTGCGCGCTGAGCGTCGTCCGCGAGGGCGAGCAGCACAGCTTCCGCGCCTCCCGCCGGGCGCCGCGCGAGCCCAGCGAGACGCAGGTCGGACCCTTCCGGCTCGAGGTGCTGGAGCCGATGCGAAGGCTGCGCGCCGTGCTCGAGCCCAACGAGACCGGGATCGAGGCCGAGCTGGAGTTCCGGGCGCGGACGGCCTGTGTCGAGGAGGGCCGTCAGACCCTGCGCCGCGACGGGCGCATCCTGATGGACGCGACGCGCTTTGCCCAGTTCGGCTGCTGGGAGGGGCACATCCGCTACGCGGGCCTGGAGCTCGCGATCGACCCGGCGCGCGTGATGGGCACCAAGGACCGCTCCTGGGGCCTGCGGCCCATCGGCGAGCCCGAGGCCGGTGGGGCCCCCTCCCAGGACGCTGGCTCCTTCGCCTTCGTCTGGGCGCCGCTCCACTGGGACGACCGCTGCAGCCACCTGGCCATCTTCAGCGACGAGAGCGGTCGGGCCTGGCACAGCGACGGCATGATCGTCCCGGCCTATGCGAGCCCGGAGGCCATTCCGGGCGTCGAGGACCCGGGCACCGAAACGATGCGCGCGGTGGAGCACCGGCTGCGCTTCGTGCCCGGGACGCGTCGCGCGGCCGCTGCCGAGCTGGTGCTGGTGGCTCGGGACGGGGAGCGGCACGAGATCTCCCTGGAGCCGCTGCTGCGCTTCCAGATGAAGGGCCTGGGCTACACGCATCCGCAGTGGGGCCACGGGCGCTGGCAGGGCGAGCTGGCGGTCACGTCGGAGTCGTGGAAGCTCGAGGCCCTCGACCCGCTGGCCCTCGACAACCAGCACATCCAGCAGGTGATGCGCGCCCGCTGGGGGGCGCGCGAGGGCGTGGGCGTGCTCGAGCAGCTCTGCTTCGGGCCCCATGCCGACTACGGCTTCGAGGCCTTCCTCGACGGCGCGCAGGCCTAGCCCGCCCGCTCCCGGCTGCCCGCTACCAGAGACTGATGATGGAGCGGCCCGGGCTGCGCGCGCGCCGGCGCTGGCGGTCGGAGCGCCGCCGCCGGCGCATGCGGGTCTGCAGCGTGCGGCGGCGCGCCTCCAGCTTCTCCGGGTCGACGTCTCGGGCCTTGCGGTACTCGCAGAAGTCCTCGTAGGCCTCGATCTCGTGGCGCAGCTCCTGCACCACCAGCTCGACCATGATGGCGTCGTCGAGGTAGCCGATGCCGGGCACCTTGTCCGGAATCAGGTCGTCCGGATCCACGAAGTAGGCCAGCGCGTTCAGGACGCGCGCCCGGTCGCTGCCCTCGAGGCGCCACTCTTCGTCGCGAAGCATCCGGATCAGTTCGTCGAGCTTCGTGATGCGATCCCGCACGAAGTCCGGCACCTCGGAGCCCAGAACGTCGCGGACCAGCGACTCGGCGCCATCCACGACGACCGACTCCTCGCTGCCCTCGGCGCGCTCGCGCACGCGCTGAAGCACCTCGCGGAAGTGCTTGATGTCGTTGTTCGAGAGCTCGAAGGTCACCTTCATGGTGCGGCGGATGCTACCACGAATGCTCTGGGGGGAGCAGGCCGGGCCGAGCCGCGACCGGAGCGGGCTGGACGTAGGGCCGTCCGGAGCGGTAGAGCGCTGCACGGCGCTCCGCGTCGGAGGCCAGCCCCGCGGCGCCCGCGGCGCGGGCCTCTGCCGCCGCCTGCGCGGCGAGCCGGCGGGCCACGGGCCGCCGGCCCAGCGCCCCGCGCCCAGCGGGCCAGGCGTCGAGGC
>CAZYOL010000178.1:0-9648 GCA_964649065.1 uncultured Spirochaetales bacterium | reverse complement strand
CTCCCCGCGAGCCCGAAGGTGCGCAGGCTCTGAGCCCCGGGGCGTCCCAGCCGCTCGCCCCTTCGCCGGAAGGTCCTCGCGCCGCGGGCCCGGGTGGCCGAAGCGCAGCCGAGGGGGCTACTCTGCGGGCCCGCGCCTCGCCCCTTGGTGACGCGCCCCTTGACGACGCGCCCCGCGCACCGTAGATCTGGGAGTCGCCAGAGCTTTTCGAGCACGAGTAGCTCAGTTGGTAGAGCGCCACGTTGCCAACGTGGGGGTCGCCGGTTCGAGTCCGGTCTCGTGCTCCAAAAACCTCTCGGCCCGTCCACTACTTGGCTCGGCGGACCTTCTCGAAAACGCGAGGGGGTGTTCTCGATTCGGGGTCAATGTTCCCCTGCGACGGCATGCCGCGGTCCGCCCGGTGATTGGCCGAGCTCCTGCCCTTCACTCACTTCGTGCGCATCATTCGGGGCCTGCTGTTGCGGGCCGCCGATCTCTTCGACGTACAGCGCGACATCGTTCCGCTGCTCGCCTTCGCGGCGCTCGCGCTCCCGCTCGCCATCCTGCGCTTCCGCAAGCGCCTCGACTGAGGCCGCCAGCGGATTCGTGTCTCCGGGTGCCTCCCTGCCGCGTCCTGCAAGGCAGGAGCTCCGGGGAGCGGCGCGCGCGCACTACGGGCCGCCGACGATCGCCGAGATCTTGTCCTGATCCGTGTAGAGGCCGTATTTTCCGATCGCGTCGGTCACCTGTTGGTTCCTCATGATCTCGTGCATGGCGACCTCGCCCACGAGCTCGAAGGCGCCTTCGATGGCGCGCGGGTCTTTCTTGCTGGCGGCCTCGAGCTCGCCAGGGCAATCCTCCACGAGCAGTCGGGTCACCAATTTGCCAACCCACTGGTCGTTGGAGTCGATGTCCTGCTGGCTGGCGCTCAGATAGGGCTTGATCTCCGGGTGCGCAGCGATGGAGAAGAAGACCCAGCGGGCGAGCCGCTTCCTCTCCTTTCCGTCCAGCGAATCGACCAGGCAGGTTCCGAGCGGATCCGCCTGCGGCGAGGCGAGCACAGGGGTTGCAAAGATCGGCAGGGCCAGGAGCCCGAGAGTCGCCAGTCGCTTCAAGACGGAAGCCTCCATGGATGGATTCATGCTGGGGCCCTACGGACCTGCCTCAGCGCCGGGAGCTTACCGGAGTCCTCCGATCATTCTCGTTCCCTTCGGTACATAGCGGTGTTAGTGAGCCCGTTCTTCCCTGGTGGGGCTCGCGACCGGAGCCGAGCCCCACGGGGGGCTCACTTCTCGGTTCCGTTCCAGGGCCGCTATGCCACGGCGCTGCGGCTCTCCTGGAACAGGTAGTCGAAGAGATGCCGCCTCATGCTGGGGATGTATCCGACCTCGGCGATCCCCTCGAAGAGCACGTCGCTGGGACTCACGAGCCACAGGCCCGGCACGTACTTCTGGTAGCTGAAGAGCTGGGTCATCTGGCCGTCGTTCTCGAAGACCTTCAGCTCGATCTTGTTGGTCGCCCTGGAGCCCAGCGAGATCTCTCCGGGGATTCCCACGGAGAGGATCTTGCCGCGGATGTGGGTCGGGAAGCCCGGCACCTCGAGGCCGCCCCTGGGCGTGACCACGGAGGAGCCGACGAAGGTCGTGCTCTCGGCATCGACCTGGTTGATGGTGTAGACCTCGTCGTCCGCGGGTCGGCTGCGGGCGATCGCGAACATGACGTTGCTCGTGACCAGGCCCACGCCCCGGAAGGACAGTCCGATCGAGCTGTAGCGAAAGGCAATCCTCGTCATCTCTTCAGCCTCCGTCCAGTGCAGCGAATTCGAGATGGCTTCGAGGCTAGAAGGGAGCCGGGCGGCGTGGCTGTGAAGTACTTCGCTGTCCGTTCGAGTTTTCGCGGGGCTGTGCCGAAGTCAGCACGAGCTGCGGGCTTCGGATCGTCTGCCCGAGAAGCCCTGCCTTGCGATGCGCCTCTCAGGGGTCGGGCAAGGCTCCGCCGGAGGCGCCGCGTCAGCGCAGGGCCTGCTGGACCTCCGGATCCGCGAAGAGCATGCCGACCTTCGCGGCGAACGCGGATTGGACGGCCCGCTTGGCGTGGGCCGCCGGGTTCCAGAAGCTGCCGCCCAGGTTGTCGTCGCCCTGGAGGGCGCTGCTCGCGAGCTCTCCGCCCTGGTCGTCGAGCACCTGGAGCTGGACGTCGTACTCGAGAGAGGTGCGGTTGTAGGTGTCGCTCTTCCACTCCCGCAGCTTCAGCAGCAGCAGCCGCCGGGCTCCGCTCTCCATCAGGCGTTTCCGGACGTCCCCCTCGGACTCATTCGGTGCCGGGATCACCGCGCTGGCCTCGGCGCCCTGCGCCTTCAGGGCGCTGGTGATCGCGTTGGTCATGTCGACGGCCAGCGGCTGACCCGAGCGGGTTCCCACGGCGAAGGGGTTGCCGAAGCCGGCCCGCTGAAGCCCGACGAAGTGCGGCGGCTTGTCGCCGCTCAAGACGTAGGGCCGCTGGTCGAGGGTGGAGACGGCGATGCGGCCACCGGCGGGCACATCGAGCTTCGCCGAGACGCTCTCGTACCGGTGCTTGTTGCCCGCCGCGCAGCCGAGCAGCAGAGCCACGGCCAGGAGGGCCAGTCCCAGCCCCCTCGAAGCCCGAAGCAGTTCCCTCACGATTCCGCCCTCCTTGCCCACGTGGTGGCGGGAAGATGGTCTTGTTGCCGGAAGACTTCAAGCGTGCCGGCTTCTACTCGATGTAGCCCAGGCCGCGGAGCTGCTCGAGCATCACCTCGTCGACCTCCGACGGCAGCCCTGTGCGCACCGGGCGTCCCCCGTAGGAGGCCACCTTGCGGATCTCCTGGGAGCCGACGAAGTCCTCGAGGAAGGCCTCGCCGAGGATGCGCCCCGGGAGCTCCTCGGCCACGGGGAGTCCGAGCAGCCAGGCGAGCGTGGGCAGGATGTCGAGGGGGTCGGCCTCGCCGATCCGGTGTCCGCGCCGGACCTGGGGCCCGCGCAGGAAGAGCACGCCCTTGGCGGCGCTGCTGTGCTCTCCGGGGCGGCCGCGGAAGTCGAATCGTCCGGCCTTCTCGGAGGCCTCGGCGCCGTGATCCGAGAGCACGATCACCGTGGTGCTCTCGGGGACGGCGTCCAGCAGCTCCCCCAGGAAGCCGTCGATGTAGCGATAGGTCCCCTCCACCAGGCCGCGGTCGCGCTCCAGCTGCGGGGGCTTGCGCGCGAACTTCTCGGGCTGCACCAGATCCCAGCCGTGGTGCTGGATCGGGTCGGGACCGCGGAAGTAGACCATCGCCAGGTCGGTGGGACGCTCGGCCAGCAGGGCCTTGGCGATCCGGTGGTGCGCGTAGTCGACCGCGAAGAAGGTCTTGAGCGAGGAGTAGACCGTCTTGGCTCCCCAGGGCGCCGGGCGCAGCATCTCGATCTGGGCGGGGCTGAAGCCCCCGCGCCGCTGCACCTCGTCGTAGGGATAGGCCTCCGGCTCCACCCAGAAGCGCGTGAGCTCCAGAATCAGCTCCTCCGGAAAGGCGTCGCTCTGCAGCGAGCGCAGGAGGGAGGGGCTCGCGCTCAGCCATTTCTTGTCGCGGCCGGCCCTCTGGAGCCAGCGAATCGAGGAGGGATTGGCGTGATCGGTCACCACGTAGCCTTGCACCGGCTCGGCGGGCCAGCTCGCCCACCAGTTGATGACGCCCACCGATCGGCCGTGCTCGCTGGCGAGGTTCCAGATGGCCTTGACCTTGCGGGAGCTGCTGCTCACGGGAATCGTGCGGCCGTTGGGGAGGATCTCGAAGTAGCTGGTGATGCCGTGATCCTCGGGCACGCGGCCGGTCGCGACCGAGGTCCAGACCAGCGGCGAGTGGGTGGTCTCGAGGGTCTCGAAGCGCGGGGTGTGCGCCCCCTCCTCGCGCAGTCGGGCGAAGCTCGGGAGCTCACCGCGCTCGAGCATCGGCCCCATCACGGTCCAGCTGGCGCCGTCGATGCCCACCAGCAGGACGGCGGGCTGCGGCGGCACCGGCGGGGCGCAGGCCGCCGCCCAGAGGCTCGCCAGCAGCAGGACAGCAGCGAGGCCGGCGCGCCGGGGAGCGCTGCCTCCTGGGCTCGCGGGGCGGTTCGGCCGGCGCGTCTCGATCACGCGCCCGAGGGTACTCTGCTCGCTACGGGCAGTCGTCTCTCAGCGGCCCCTCCCGGATCGCGCTGAGCACGCACTTGTGGATGCCTCTGGGCGGCTTCCCGAGGGCGCGCGCCAGCTCCTTTAGGGTCCCGAAGCGCGTGTCGTCGCCACTTGCGTCCGTGTCCTCCCTCGGCGGGCGGTCGAAGGCGAAGCGGATGCCGAGCGCCACGTCTGCGGCGGTGGGCACGACCAGGGCTCCGATGACGGCGCTGCTCATGGAGCGCTTGTGCTTGGGGCCCACCGCCAGCGAGAGCGGCGTCATCAGCGTGTCGCCCCAGCCGCCCGGCGCCCACCCGACCAGCAGCTCGAAGACGTGGCCGACAAGAGGAAAGGGACAGCGACGCACCGGGCGCGAGAGTACGGCCGTCCAGAGGCCGGGCAGTGGACAGCCCGGACCGGCCAGCCGCTGCTCGTAGGCGAAGGAGGAGAGCTCGAAGAGCTTGAGCGACTCGACGCGCACCGTGTCCTCGACCGAGTGCCGCTGGATCCGGTCGATGGGCTCCGGGGCGTTCTCCTCGACATGGGTGGGAGGCTCGCGCTCCCCCGTCGTCAGGACCACGCGCAGCTCCGCGCTGGAGGCCGCGGAGAGGGCATGGGGCGTCACGTCCACCGTCGTGCCGGCGCCGATCGCGATCGTCCGCGTGTCGGGGTCGGCGGCGCGCTCGAGGATGGCGAGCCCCACCTTGGCCGCCGCGACGCGCGGGTCGTTCTCGATCGCCGCGAGCAGGCCTCCGTCGTCGTTCAGGGCCTCGTTGGCTGCGTCGAGGGCGTCGCCGAGAGACATCGGCGTCTGGAAGCCGAAGTACTGCTGCACCTGGCCTTCGACCTTGGCCGATTCGGCGCTCAGGGTGGAGACGCCGACCAGCCCCGCGGAGGTGTAGTCCAGGCCCTTCTCGAGCTTCCGTCGCATCGGGCGCAGCTTCTCCCTGCGCTCGGCCTCTCGCTTCCGGCACTCTGCGTCCTGCTCCTTCGCCGCGCTCTGCGCGCACTCCTGCGGGCACGGCTTCCCGTCCCAGTCTCCCAGCAGCTCCCACGGCGGCAGCCGCAGCCTTCTCGCCACGTAGACCTCGAGATCCGCAGTGAAGGCCTCCACCGCCGCGCCGAAGAGCGAGTCGAGATGATCGGCGCTGCGGCGCAGGTCGTAGCTGATCACGTCGCGCGGGTACTGGATGGACCACTTGTAGTGGAACAGGTGGTCGGCGATGGCGGCGCGCAGATCGCCCTCGTCGTCGAGCAGGACCCCGAGGAGCTTGGCGAAGCGTTGGAAGACTTCGGGGGTGCAGTCCGTCTCCTCCGATTCTGCCGCCTCCTCCGGTTCGGCTGCCCGCTTCGATTCGACCGTCTCCTTGCATTTCGGGGGGCTGGGCGGAAGGTTGCAGGCCTTCCCCGTCCGGTCCTCCATGCACCGGATCAAGCCGGCGATCAGGCCCATTGAATTCGAGGCGGACTCGTCCGTGGCGGCGAGCAGCACGAAGAGTCGGCTGAGCGAAGGGGGGAAGCCCGAGAAGACGTCTCGGTAGCCCAGTGCGTAGCCCGGCCCGCCCGGCCCCATCGCTGCCGAGACGGGCTTGCTCAGGTAGTCGCGGAAGAGGTGGATCCTGCACCTCTGCGCATCCCTCTCCGCATCCTTCGCGCCCCGACAGAGCGAACCGGGATCGAGTGCCCCGCCCCCTCCTGCGTCCGGCTCATTCCTTCGCTGCTCACTGTCGGCGACGAGACCCTCGAGGTAGTCGACCCCCTGCCGCAGCGCGGACTGCATGCGCGTGTTGAGCTCCGCGACCTCCCCCCGCAGCACCTCCTGCCCCTGGCCCAGCGCGCCCCCGTCCTCGGGGCTGCTCGACTTCTCGTTCATCTGCGTCAGAAAGAAGCGGAGGGTGATCTGGGGTCGCGGCAGATCGAGCATCTCGATCTTGGTCCTCAGGTCCTTCAGATTGGTCCTCAGTTGCTTCGGATCGCTCGATGGCGCGTGCGGGCCATCCAGGACGATCAGGTCGTCGCCGATCGCGCGGAGCAGGACTCCGTCCTCCGCGAGGGGCTGGAAGGCCTTCACGATGGCCGGGGCCTCGCGCAGGTGGTAGAGCCGGATGATGCGGATTCCGGGGTCGGGCTTCTCCTCCTCATCCTCGGCCAGCGCAGCCCAGGGCGGGACGAGGCAGGCCAGGACGAGCGCGGCCGTCGGGAGGGATCGCCGTGCGGGCGTCTCGTTGCGCCGGATCATGTGCCTCCCTTTCGAGAGGTTCGAAGGCAGAACAATGGGTTCTTGGAAACTGTGTTCAGTGCGACTCGTACGGGATCAGGTTGGCGCGCCATTTAACTTCAGGTGTCGGTGCCCCGCAAGCCAGCTTCCAGCGTGACGCCGAGCCTTGGCCCCACGGAGCAGTTGCGGTGGCCGGGCGACCAGCCCTGCCTCTTCGGCTTCGCGGGGGAGGGCGGCTCATTGGAGACGGATGCTCGGAGGGAGAGTGCCGGGGGTGACCTTCAGCGAGCCGCGGCGCAATGGCGAGCGCTCCTACCTCGGGCGGGAGCGCTGAGACGCGCTGCAGGGCGCCCGGTAGATCCGGGCTCCGTCGATCGTCGCGAGCAGACTCATGCCCTCCAGGGCTCGCCGCACCACCGGGAAGCGCTCCGGCGGAAAGCGGTCCCAGTGGCGGTCGCCGTGGCCGCTCAGGTCGACCACGAAGCGCGGGGGGGTGCGGCGCAGGTCGGCCTCCAGCAGCTGCCAGTGCTCCTCCGAGATGCGCTCGCGGGTGTCGAGCTCGCCGCGGTCGAAGGCGTCGTTGCCCGCCAGATAGCCCGTGATGGTGTCGATGGGCACGACGAAGCGCGTGGCGGGGCGCAGGCCGGCGTAGCTGTAGATCAGGGGGCTGTAGCCCCAGACGAAGAGCCGGTCGGCGTCGGCGCAGCGCTCGGCGCGGACGCGCTCTCCCAGCCGGCGGAAGACGGGGTCGGTCACTGGGGCAACGCCTCCCGCGGGGCGGAAGACGACCAGATTGACGGCCAGGAAGACCGCGGGAAGCCCGGCGAGGTAGGCCCAGACCCAACGCGGCCTGGAGCGGCTCAGCCGCTCCAGGCCCGGGACGGCCAGCAGCGAGGCGAAGAAGAGGGCCGGGAGGAAGTAGTGGGGCCAGAGCCGACCGCCCAGGAAGGCCGGGCCCAGAGCCGCCAGCGCACAGAGCACCAGGTACTGTCGCTCTCGTGTGTCGTTCCAGAAGGCACAGACCAGGAGGGGGGTGAAGGTGCCGACCACGGGCAGCACCCAGACCACGAAGCGACGCACGAGATCGCCGATCGGGGTGGGCTGGTCGATGTGCAGCAGGTTGTAGCGCCAGACCCAGAACCAGTACCCGTCGTGGCCCCCGAGCGCCCAGAAGACCGCCGAGCAGGCGAGCAGGGGCAGGGCGGCCCCGAGCCCGGTGAGCGCCGCGCGCCGCGCCGCCTCCGCCCAGGATCGGCCCTGGAGCAGCGGCAGGCAGACGATCGCCCCCAGCATCGCCAGGGCGGGCTGCTTGCCCAGCGTGGCCAGGCCGATGGCCGCACCGCTGGCGAGAGCCGACAGGGCTCCCGGGCGCAGGGCCAGCGCGCTACCCAACCCGACGAGGGGCAGCATCACCCACTCGCTGTTGATGGCCTGGGAGTCGTTGGCCGTCATTGCGCTGGTCATCAGGATCACCGTGGCCCCGGCCAGGCGCCGGCGGCGGTCGTCGTCGAAGAAGAGCGCTGCGGTCCAGGCGCAGGCCAGCACCAGCACCAGGCCCGCGCCCAGCCGGATCCAGGCGATCGAGGGCCCGAAGAGCAGCAGGAAGGCACCGTAGACGACGTGGATGAGCGGCGGCTTGTTGTCGGCAAAGGTGGTGTAGAGCTGGCCGTCGCCCACCAGCTCCCGGGCTCCCAGCAGGTGCACGGCCTCGTCGACGTTCACGTAGTCGAGGGCCAGCATCGGGACGCGCGTGGCCAGCGCCAGGGCGATCCAAAGGGTCCAGGGGTTCCCGACCTGGAAGGGATTCACGCAGCCGACACCGGGCTAGTCGCCAGCGAGCCCCTCGCGCGACGGGGCAGGGGCCGCGGCGGCCTGCGGCTGGACGCGGCTCCAGACGAAGGGGAGCTTAAGATGGCCCCAGTAGGTCTGGTCGACGCGGGTTCCGTCGGGCAGCCCGACGCCGCCGTCGTAGAGCTTCTCGACGTTCGACGGCAGGATGCGGGTTCCGAAGACCACGTCCCAGACGATCAGGATGTCGCCGAAGTTGCGGTTCGACTCGGCTACTTCCTTCGAGTGGTGCCAGCGGTGCAGCTCCGGCGTCGCCAGGATCCAGTTGAGCGGGCCGGCCCGCGTCTCGAAGCTGGCGTGCTGCAACATGCTGTTCGTGCCGGCGATCAGCGTGTAGTACATGAGGATCTCGGCGGGCGTCCCGATCAGCCACAGGAAGGTCAGGCGTCCGCCGTAGGTGATCATGGTCTGGATCGGGTGCTTGCGCAGGCCGATGAGCGAGTACATGTTGCGCGAGCAGTGGTGAACCGCGTGCAGCGGCCACAGCCACGAGACGCTGTGAAGGGTGCGGTGGATCCAATAGGCGGCCAGCTCGCTCGCCACCAGCACCAGGACGATCTGCGCCAGGAGCGGCCAGTGGGTCGGCCAGCCGAAGCCGAGGCTGCCCTCCAGGCGCGCAGCGGCCTCCACGATCAGCGCGTAGAAGAGCACCCGGAAGATCCAGGTCGGGATGGTGTTGCTGAGGCAGGCGTGCAGCACGTCCGACGTGATCTCGGTGCGGTCGTGTCGCCAGTGGGGCGTGTCGCGATGGCTGCGTTCCAGCCAGAAGCAGAGCCCGATGAAGAAGAGGCTCACGGCGGGAATCACGGCGCCGTAGGGCAGCCCGAGCTGGCGCAGCAGCCAGGCCGCGGCCACGGTGGCCACCCAGGAGAGCGGATAGATCCAGTAGGTCAGGAAGGTCTTCAAGGCTCGCAGCTCCTGCCGAGCGGCCAACCATACCTCGGCTGCGTCGCGCCCGGCACCCTCGCCGTGGGGCTCAGTCCGCCCGGGGGGCGCTCCCGCCTCGGAAGGCTAGCAGCCGCACGCCGTGTCCCCGCGGGCCCTCGAAGCGGGCGACCTCCTCGAGCCAGGAGGGCAGCGAGACGGCCAGCGCCCGGTGCCACTGGGGTCGGCTGCGCCGGAAGTGGCGATCGTCGACGACCAGTAGCGCGCTCTCGTAGGCCGTGAGCCGCTCGTGCAGCGCGGCGAGATCGGGGCCTGCCTCGGGCCAGACCCGCTCGCGGCCCGCGTAGTAGGCCACGAAGGGCTTGCGATCGACGACCACGCCGGCCGGCTCGGAGCGCCCGGCCAGCCACAGGCCCGCCGCGCGCGAGGCGGCCTCGCGGTCGGGCCCGCGGATCGGCGCGAGCGTCTCGGGCAGCACGAGCCACAGCACCAGGGCAGCGGCCGCGGCGCGCGCGGCGCCGCGCCGCCCGCCCCGGGCCGGCCCGGCGCGCCCCCGCCACCCCCCCCCC
>CAZYOL010000177.1:0-9680 GCA_964649065.1 uncultured Spirochaetales bacterium | reverse complement strand
CGCGGCGCCTCGAGCCGCGGCGGCGCGGGCCTCGCGTGGCCCGCCGGCCGGCGGAGGGCCCAGCCCGCGGCGCAGAGGCCGACCAGGGCCAGGCCCGCCCCGAGCCAGGGCGGCGCCAGGAGTACGGAGGCCAGCGCCAGCCCGCCGGCGGCCTCGGCCCACGCGATGCGGCCGGCCGACGCGGAGCGGGTCTGCAGGAGCCGCGAGAGCGCCCAGGCGAAGAGCCCGGCGAGGACCCCGGCGAGGACGGCCCAGAGCACCTCCTGCTCCACGGGGTAGCGGGCCAGCGTGGTGACCGAGACGATGCCCCACGGATTCTCGCGGTACTCGAGGCCGAGATCGAGCGAGCGGGCGACGGGCACCAGCGCCGCGGCCGAGAACAGCACGGCCGCCGTGGATCCGTCGTAGGCACGCTCCGAGCCGGACACGGCCAGACGCTAGCGGCCTGCCCGGGCCGGGTGACGCAGCGCATCGCGCAGCGCGCGTCCGAGGAAGCCGCAGGCCGAGACGAGACAGAAGGCGACGGCGGCGTCGCGCAGCCAGAGCAGCCAGGCCGGCCAGCTCGCCGTGCGGCTGAAGTCCCAGGGCCCGAGCAGCAGGGGACCACTCAGGTAGGCGTAGACCGCGTAGACGTAGCCGCCGAGCAGCGCGGTGGCGATCGCCGCGAAGGCGGGACCCGGGAAGTAGAGGAAGGGCGCCACCCAGGCCAGGTACTGGAAGGCGAAGACGTTGTGGGTGAAGGCGTAGAGCGCGAAGAGCGAGGCACACAGCGTCGTGCCGAGCTCCTCGACGCCGCGGGCCCGGCGCCGCAGCCAGGCCAGCAGCAGGATCGGGAGCCAGCAGACCCAGGTGTTGAGCCGCAGGTGCGCCTCGCTCAGGGGTTCGAGCCAGCGCTGCAGCCCGGCGGGCAGCGCGTCCTGCCAGCCGAGCAGGCTCCAGAGACCCCAGATCGGCGTCCCGTCGGGCGTGGTGATCTGGCGACCCGCATAGCCGAGGACGCGACGCGCCAGCAGCTCGGGGGCGAGCCAGAGCTCGGGCAGGCTGCCGAGGGCCGCGACCCCCCCCAGCGCGCCGAGGAAACGCAGGGCGTCGCGCAGCTGGACCGTACTGAACAGCAGCGCCGGAGCGGCCAGCAGCACCGGGAGCTTGATCCAGAGCCCGAGGCCCAGCACTGCTCCGGAGGCCAGCGCGCCGCGGCGATCGTGCGCGACGAGGGCCAGCAGCATCAGGGTCGCGACCGCCGAGTCCGTGTTGCCGTGGTGGGCGGAGAGGACGATGGCCAGGGGATTCAGGGCGTGGGCGGCGGCGAAGGTGTAGCGGTGCGGCGAGCCGCGAAAGGCGAGCAGCAAGAGCCAGGCGCTCGTCCAGTCCAGGGCCGCCACCGGAGCGCGCAGCAGCACGGCGAAGGGCACGCCGGTCTCCCGCGCCAGCACGAAGAGCCCGGCCATGGCGCGACCGACGAACGGTGGATGGTTGAAGACCTCGCTGCGCGCGTAGTAACCGAGGAGCCCGTGCTCCCAGGTCCAGCCCGCGTGGCTCTGCCAGATCGGCACGTCTTCGCTGCCCGGAGTGGCGAGCACCAGGAAGGCCCGTGCCAGCGCCCCCGCGACCAGGGCCCCCGTCAGCCAGAGCGGCCAGCCGGCGCGCCGGCTCACGGCGCGTTCCGGCGCCGCCAGACGAGCCAGGCGATCAGCGCGGCGCCGCTGGCGCCGCTCAGCGCGAGCCCGGCCCGGAGGCCCGGAGGCCGGTAGGCGAGGCGCACCTCCTGGGTCTGCGGCGTCACGCGGATGGCGAGCCGCCCGTCGGAGTCGACGGCCCGGGCGCCGTCGACCCGCCACTCCAGGCCGCGCGGGCCGTGGCGCAGCGGCAGCACGAGCCGAGCGGGGCGCCGCGCCTCCACGCGGTAGCGCAGCGCATTCGGCGAGAAGCCCACCAGCCGAGCCCGGGCCCCGTCCGCGCTGCGAACCTGCAAGGGGCGCGGCCGGTGATCCCGGGCCTCGATGGGGAGCCCCGTCGCCCCCCGCTGCCAGGGCAGGCTCTGCACGAAGAGGTCTACGGCGACCAGGATCACCAGCGCGGCCGAGGCCACGGCCCCGAGACGCGGCCAGCGCGCCTCGACCAGGCGGCGACCGCGCTCCAGGCCGACGGCGGCGGCGACCGTCCAGGCGAAGAGCGCCAGGTAGAGGAAGCGCGAGGGCGAGCGCTGGGTGCGCGCCAGCGGCAGGTCGCGCAGCCACTGCCAGGGATCGAGCGGGCCCGGACCGTCGAGGGCCAGGACGGCGAAGAGCGTCCCGACGAGGGCCAGCGGCCAGACGCGACGCGCCGACAGCAGCCCCACCCCGAGCAGCCAGGCTCCCGGCACGCCGACGTAGAAGGCGTACTCCCACCAGCCCGCGCCGTGCTCGAAGGACAGGCCCTCGGGAGCGAAGTGCGCGTCCTGGCCCGGCCGCAGCAGAGTGACGGGGAGCAGCGACGGGGGCAGGCCCACGGTGCGCGCCTGCGGCGCGTAGTCGGCGAACTCCAGCCACAGGGGCAGGAGCTTGCACCCGGCCAGGCCCGCCGTGGCGAGCCACAGGAGCGCCAGGCACCACAGCGGAAAGGCCTCGCGCACGCGCAGCGACCAGGTGAGCGCGAAGCCCCCGAGCAGCAGGTTCTGCCAGATGAAGGGCTGATGTTGGCCCGCGCAGATCACCGCGGCGCCCAGCAGCGCGGCCGCGACGAGGGCCGCCGGGCTGCCCAGCGCGGCGCGCCGGTACAGCAGCAGCAGCCAGGGCAGCGCCGCGCCGCCCAGCGCCCAGGCGTGGCCGATCGCGACGTGCGAGACGGAGAAGCCGCCGAAGGCGAAGAGCAGGGCGGCCACGGCCTGCACCGCAGCCGAGCCGCCGAGGTCGCGGACCAGCAGGGCCGTGCCGAGCAGAGCGGCCGCGCTGTAGGCGACGATCAGCAGCTCGAGAAAGGCGTCGGTCGACAGCCAGAAGAGCAGCGGATGCAGCGGCCCGAGCAGCGGCGCCTCGGCGTTGGCCCAGAAGTTGGAGGTGATCCAGGCGTCCGCCATGTAGAGCGGCAGCACGCCGAAGTCCAGCAGCGAGCGACGCACCCAGTCGTAGTAGTGCCAGTGGTGGGTCGCCCAGTCGCCGCCCGAGAGGGCACCGCCGAAGACCAGCGGAGACCAGAAGCTCGCGGCCACCAGCCACGAGGCGCCCGCCGCCAGCAGCAGGTGGCCGGCCGGGAGCGCCGGAGGCGGGGTCCCGCGCGGCGGCGCGACCTCCGTCACTGCCCGGCGGTGGCTCCCGAGCCCTTCTTGGCGCTGGCGCGGATGTAGCGCCGCGTCACCGGCGACAGGTCGCGGGCATCGATCACGCACTCGATGATCGCGAAGTCGCGCAGCTCGTGGGCGGCACGCAGGGCATCGTCGAAATCTCCGCGGGTCTGGACGCGGAAGCCGTTGCCCCCCCAGCTCTGGGCCAGCTCGGCGTAGGGCCAGGGGGGGATGCGGAGCAGCTCGCCGCGCGGGGTCACGGGCCGGAAGATCCCCCACCCCGAGTTGTTGAGGACGATCACGATGGGGGAGAGGCCGCGCCGCGGAGCGTGGGAGATCTCGGGGCCGGTCATCTGGAAGCCGCCATCACCGCACAGCACCAGCGGTCGTCGACCCGTCCCGATCTGGGCGCCGAGGGCCGCCGGAACGGCGAAGCCCATCGAGGCGTAGTAGCCCTGGGCGAAGTACAGCCCCCCGCCCCGCTGGCGCACCTCCAGGCCGCCGAAGAGCATGTCTCCGGACTCGGCGAAGACGTCGTAGCGGGTCTCGGGCTGGGCTGCGAGGAACTCGTTCACGCCGAGCAGCAGGTCGTTGATGCTGAGCTTCTGCGTCGCGCGGCCCGCGGGCTTGAGGTTGTCGTGGTACTGGATCCGCTCGCTGCGGCGGGGCAGCCGCTGCTTGGCGAGTCCGGCCACGAAGTCCGCCAGCTGGACCTCCGTGAAGGTGTGGAAGGAGACGTTGACCCGCTGGGAGACCGCCCAGACCGAGCGCTCGCGCAGCACCTGCGGCCGGGAGGCGCCCAGGTTCATGTCGGTGAGCTGGGTGCCGAGCGCGAGCACCAGGTCGGCCGCGCGCACGCGCTTCTCGACCTCCGGCGGGCTGAAGGGCCCGATGTGCACCCCCATGTGGAGCGGGTGGTCCATCGGGAAGACCCCCTTCGCCAGGATGGTCGTGACCACCGGTGCGCCGAGGCTCTCGGCCAGCCGCAGGAAGGACTTCTCGGCCCCTTCCCGGTACAGCTCGACGCCGGCGATCAGCAGCGGACGCTTTGCCGCGCGAATGCGCTCGGCCGTCTCGGCCACGGCCTCCCGAAGCTTGCGCGCGTCGGAGGAGGGCCGGGGGAAGCGTCCGTCCCACGCCTGGATGGCCTTGGGCACCGGGATCTTCACGTCCACCATGTCCCGGTGGATCTCCAGGTAGCCCGGGCGGTGCTCGGCCATGATCCGGGCCACGACCTCGTGGACCTCCTCCGCCGCCCGCTCCGGGTGGCGGAGGATGCGCGCGTCGCAGGTGACCTCGGAGAAGATGCGGCACTGGGCCTCGACGTCCTTCACCTGGTGGTGGACGGCGGCCACCTTCTGCTCGGCCTCCCCGGGGCCGCCCGAGACGACCAGCATCGGCACCTGCTCGGCGTAGGCGCCGGCGACCGGATTCACCACGTTGTGTCCGCCGGCGCCGTAGGTGACGCAGACGACGCCGAGGCGACGGGTGGCTCGGGCGTAGCCGTCGGCGGCGAAGCCGACGGCCGGCTCGTGAGAGAAGGTGACGATCTCGAGGTCGCGCGAGGCGCCGAAGCGGTGGAAGAGGCCCAGCACCAGGTCTCCGGGCAACCCGAAGAGGTGACGCACGCCGGCCCTGCGCAGGTAGGCCACGAGGAAGTCGCCCAGCGCCATCCGGGAGCGCATGGCTCCCGCGGCCGGGCTCGCGGCCCGCTTACGCGCCGTCAAGCGAGGCCCCGGGGCGGAGGCTCGGGCTTCAGCGCCCAGAGGTGCAGGGCCGCCAGCACCAGGGCGTGGTCGATGCGGCCCTCGCAGACCAGGGCCGGCAGCTCGTGCCGCGCGACCAGCTGCACCACGGTGTGCTCGTGGCCCTCGTTGCGCACCGGGGCCACCGCCTCGACTCCGCGCGCCTCGAAGACGTGCAGCCGGTTGCCGAAGAGGGCCGGATTCGGGTTGACGCCGCCCAGGGATCGCAGCTCGCGAGCGCGGTAGCCGGTCTCCTCCAGCAGCTCCCGCGCGGCGGCCCGGGTGGGCCCCTCGCCCGCGTCCACCATGCCGCCCGGGATCTCCAGCGTGACCCGATCGGCGCCGTGGCGGTACTGGCGCACCATCACCACCTCTCCGCTCTCGGTGACGGGGACGACGTTCACCCAGTCGGCCGAGTCGATCCGGAAGAAGGGAGCCACGCGGCCATCGAGCGGGGAGCGCGACGAGACCCGGCTCACGCGGAAGACCGCGCAGTCCTGGAGCAGCTCGGTCGCGAGCGGAATCCAGGGCTTGGGCGCCGTCATCGCGCGGAAGGTAGCAGTGGGCCTGCTAGATTGGCCGCGCCCGGAGGAGTCGCCATCGCAGCCGCCGGCCTCGGAGAGCCTCGCGCCCGCTCGACCGGCCACCTGTTCATGGTGCTGGTGGCCGTTGCGTGCGGACTGGCCGGCGCCCTGGGTGCCGTCGTCTTCCGCCTGCTGATCCGCACCATCCAGGCCGTCTTCTTCGAGGGCCTCGAAGGCCTGGAGGCGCTGCTCGAGGCCGGCCTGCTCGCGGAGGCGGAGGACCCGCTGGAGGCGGCCCGGGCGCTGCCCTGGCAGTGGCGCCTGCTGCTGCCCGCCCTGGGCGGCCTGATCGTCGGCCCGCTGATCTACTTCTTCGCCCGCGAGGCCAAGGGCCACGGCGTGCCGGAGGTGATGGCGGCGGTCGCGCTGCGGGGGGGCGTGATCCGCCGGCGCGTGGTGAGCGTCAAGGCCCTGGCCTCGGCGATCTCGATCGGCTCCGGCGGCTCGGTGGGCCGCGAGGGACCGATCGTCCAGATCGGCTCGGCCCTGGGCTCGGCGATCGGCCGGGCGCTGCGGGTGCCCGCCAGCCAGCTTCGCACCATCGTCGGCTGCGGCGCCGCGGCCGGCGTGTCGGCCACCTTCAATGCGCCGATCGCGGGCGCCCTCTTCGCCGCCGAGGTGGTGGTGGGCAACTTCGCCGTGGCCCAGCTCTCGCCCATCGTGATCTCCTCGGTGGTCGCGACCGTGGTCTCCCGCTTCCTGCTCGGTAACTACCCGGCCTTCCGGGTGCCCGGCTACGAGCTGGTGAGCCCCTTCGAGCTGCTGCCCTACATGGCGGTCGGCTTCCTGGCCGGATTCGTGGCCCTGGGCTTCATGCACGCCCTCTACGCCACCGAGGACCTCTTCGAGCGGATCCCCCTGCCGGAGTGGTCGAAGGCGGCTCTGGGCGGGCTGCTGGTCGGGGCCATCGGCATCTGGCTGCCGAACGTCTTCGGCGTCGGCTACAGCACCATCACCATGGCCCTGACGGGCGCGCTGCCGGCGGCGACCCTGGGCCTGCTGCTGCTGGCGAAGGTGGCCGCCACCTCGATCACGATCGGCTCCGGCGGCTCGGGCGGCGTCTTCGCCCCCTCGCTCTTCCTGGGCGCGACCACCGGCGGCTTCCTCGGCAGCTTCATCCACGGCTGGTTCCCGGAGTCGACCGCCTCCTCGGGCGCCTACGCGCTGGTCACGATGGGCGCCGTGGTGGCGGCGGCCACCCACGCGCCCATCACCGCCATCATCATGATCTTCGAGCTCACCCAGACGCTGAACATCATCCCGCCGCTGATGGCGGCCTGCGTGGTGAGCACGCTGGTCACGACCTTCCTGCAGCGCGACTCGATCTACACCATGAAGCTGCGCCGGCGCGGCATCGACCTCTACGAGGAGGAGTCGCACAACGTGCTGAAGAGCCTCTTCGTGCGCGACGTGATCGACGCCCAGCCGGAGGTCCTGGCCGCCGGGGCGGACTTCGCCACGGTGGTCGAGCGCGTGCTGGCCAGCGAGCACACGGCCTTCTTCATCGTGGACCAGCGGGGCAACCTGCGCGGCGTGGTGCACCTGCGCGAGCTGACGCGCATGCTGGCCGAGCAGGAGGCCCTGCGTCCGCTGGTGGTCGCCGAAGACCTGGCCGATGCGGCGCCGCCCAGCGTGACCGAGGACGAAGACCTCGACATCGTGATGCAGCTCTTCAGCCATGGCGAGGTGGAGGAGCTGGCCGTCGTCGAGGCGCGCAACCCGCGCAAGCTGGTGGGCAGCGTGCACAAGCGGGACGTCATCCACCGCTACAACCAGGAGGTGCTGCGCCGCGATCTGGCCGGACAGGTCTCCTCCACGGTGATCGTCGCCGGCAAGGGCCAGCAGGTGGAGCTGGGCGGGGGCTACGTGCTGCAGGAGATCGCGCCGCCGCCGCGCTTCTTCGGGCGCTCCCTGCGCGAGCTCGACCTGGCTCGGGAGACCGGCGTCCAGGTGATCCTGCTGCGGCGCCGGGCCGATGCCGCCGGCCGTCGCGACGTGCTGGTGCCCTCCGGCGACGACCGCATCGAGGAGGGCGACCGCCTGGTGGTGGCCGGCGAGAAGCGCGCCGTCGATCGCGTGGACGTGATCTAGGCCGCCGCCTCAGAGCCGCTCGCTCAGGACCAGCTCCACGCCGCTATCCCCCGGCTGGAAGCTGCCCTCGGCCGCGCCCTGAAGATCGCCCGGAGTGCGGGTGGTGGCGTTGCCGTCGCTGTCGAGGCGCGCCGAGAGCTGCAGGGGACCGCTGAAGGGCAGCGCCTGGATCATGCGGTCCTCGGGCCCCAGGCGGAACTCCAGCGGGAAGCGGGGCGCGGCGACCCGCCGCACGGCCAGGGGCGGCCCCGCCTCGCCGCGCCGCGCGATGATGAAGAGCACCGCGCCGTCGGGCAGGCGCTCGGCGAGCGCATCGGCCACGCGGATCGTGCCGCGAATGGGCTCGGCGGAGCCGGCGGGCTGCACGCCGGGCGCCCGCCCGCCCGGCGGAGCCGGCAGCTCGGGCGGTGACTGCTCGCGGGCGGCGATCTCCGCTCCCCGCGGAAAGATCTTCGACAGGTCCGGCTCGCGCGGCTGCTCGTCGGGATCGAAGGGCTCGATGCGCCGATCGCAGGCGAGGAGCGCAGCCGCCAGCAGCGCGGCGCGGGCCAGTCGTCTCACGGGTCGACCGTAGCAGGTGGAGCGGGCGCCCCCCCGACGCCGGCGTCGATCTCGCGCAGCACGGCCCGCAGAAAGCGCAGGCTGGCCTCGAGCGAGGCCTCGTCGACGCGCTGGCGCCCGTCGCGCGCCGAGTGGAGGTGGCGCGGGAAGCGCCGGCCGGGCTCCTGGCTCGTCAGGGTCGCCGCGGGAATCCCCTGGCGCAGAAAGGACCGGGCATCGGTGGCGGCCGGGTAGGCGGTCCGCTCGAGCGGCGCGCCCAGGACGCGCCGGTGCACGGCCCCGAGGGTCGCAGCCAGCTTCGGGTCGGGCGGCCAGGCGCCCAGGGCACTCACCTCCAGCCGCACGATCTGGTGGTGCGGCGACGCACCCAGCCCCTCGAGGTTCACGACCTGCGTCGGCAGGCGCGGCGGCCCGGGGAAGCGCTCCTGCGCGTAGAGTCGCGATCCCTGCACGCCGATCTCCTCCGCGGCCAGGAAGAGCAGCTCCACCTCGGTGCGCGCGGGCGGATCGCGGGCCAGCTCCGCCGCCAGTCGGACCAGCGCCGCGCAAGACGCCCCGTCGTCGAGCGCACCCGGGCTGCGGCCCGGCAGGAAGGCGCCGGCGGAGAGCGCCGCGAAGCTCGCGATGCCGTAGAGCACCGCGGCCGCGGCGGCGCCGCGCACCAGACCGCGGCGGCGCCGCGAGCGCTGGCTCCGCGCCGCCGCCACCCCGGCGAGCAGCAGCGCCGCCACCGGCAGTCCCAGCCAGTCCACCGGCGCGCGCTCGACGTGGTCGAGGAGGTCCGTCTTGGTGTCGTAGTGGGCCGACAGGATCAGCCGCTGCTCGGGAGCCGCGGCCGGGATGCGCGCCAGCACGTGCTGCTCGCGCTGCGCGCCGAGCCAGCCGTAGACCGGGGCCCGGAGCTCGAGCTGCAGCAGCACGGCGGTCGGAGCCAGCAGCGCCACCGCCGCCGCCGCCCGCCGCCGGCGCGCCAGACACCAGCGCCCGAAGCGCCGGCCCCCCGCGCGCAAACAGACGCCCGTAAGGCGCAGCACGTGGGGATGGGCGACGAAGGGGACCAGCTCGACCTCGACGCCCAGCGCCCGCAGGGTGTCGGCGAGCCAGATCGCCGTCTCGTGGAGGGCTGCCGTCCCGTTCTCGCGCGGCGTCTCGGCCAGCCGCTCGAGCAGCTCGTCCCAGCTGGGCGTCGAGGAGGGCATCGGGGGAGTCGTAGAAAGGAGTACGCCCCGGGACCACCTGGCCCCGGGGCGCCACGTCCGAGCCTCACCCCCCCCTGGTTCGACTCGGACTGTCCTACTCTTCGGCGGCTCCTGCCTCGGCTTGAGGACTTTCTGCCGGCCCGGCGCGCTTGCATGAGCCCGCAACAGATCCAGCTCGACGACTCCAACCTCCCAGATTACCTGAGGAACCTCAGCCTGGCCTCGAGCGGGGACGAGATCG
>CAZYOL010000176.1:0-9684 GCA_964649065.1 uncultured Spirochaetales bacterium | reverse complement strand
CCCCGCAGACCGTTCTCGGCGATCCAGCGCACGTCCTCGATGGCGTCGTCGATGTCGTTCAGGTGGATCAAGCCGATGCCGGCGCGGCGCTCGGGGGCCTCGGCGCACCAGTCCGCGAGCCAGCGGTTGTGGGCGCGCGTCCCGGCCCGCCAGCGCGGATACTGCTCGGGCGTGGGCGGGGCCGCGATGTGGAAGGCCCTGTCGTAGAAGGGCGGGACCGTGTTCGGGAAGACCACCTCCGCACAGACGCCGTCCGCCTCGAGGTCGGCGAAGCGCTCCTGCGTGTCCCAGTTCTTGGTCTTCTTGCCGCCGATGTGCTTCCGGGAGGGGTTGCGGTAGGCGGCCCGCCAGGCGTCGAAGTCTTCGCGCAGCTCCGGGTCCAGATACTCGCGGTAGCCCTCCAGGCTGGCTCCGGCGTGGGTGTCGGCGGTGATGGTGACGTAGGGACGCGCGTCTTCTTCGGGGGCTGCACTCATCCGGCTCTCTCTCCGGCGCCTCGGACCGTAGCTCGCGGGGCGCCCGGCTAGCGGACGGAGCGGCGCTCGGCCGCCAGGGTGCCCGTACGCACGAGCTGCTTCAGGCCCAGGGGCTCGAGCAGGCGCGCCATGGCATCGACCTTGTCCGGGCTCCCGGTCACCTCGATCACGAAGGAGCGGAGCCCGACATCGACGATCTTGCCGCGGAAGATCTCGGTGACCCGCAGCACCTCGGCACGCGCCTCGGCTGGGGGCTCCACCGTCAGCAGGGCGTGGTCCCGCGCCACGAATTCGCCGGCGGCGTGGTCCTTGACCGTGATCACGTCGATCAGCTTGTGCAGCTGCTTGCTGATCTGCTCGATGGTCTCGTCGTCGCCGTGGGTGGTCAGCGTGATGTGAGAGACGCTCTCGTCGAGGGTCGGCGCGACGTTCAGGCTGTCGATGTTGTAGCCGCGCCCGCTGAACATCCCGACCACGCGAGACAGCACGCCGAACTCGTTGCGCACCCACACGGAGATGGTGTGGCGCACGCTTCTCAGCCCTGGGGATCCGAGAGCAACATCTTCCGCGAGGGCGAGCCCGCCGGCACCATCGGGTAGCAGTTCTCGGTCTTGGAGACGCGGAAGTCGATCAGCACCGGCCCCGGATGGGAGAAGGCCTGCTCGAGCACGCGCTCCACCTCGTCGACGCGCTGCGCCCGCAGGCCGAGGGCGCCGTAGGCCTCGGCCAGCTTCACCCAGTCCGGCGAGACCTGCAGGTCGACCGACTCGTAGCGCTGGTCGTAGATCAACTGCTGCCACTGCCGGACCATGCCCAGGAACTCGTTGTTGATGATGGCCACCTTGATCGGCAGCTTGTGCTGGACGGCCACCGCCAGCTCCTGAATGGTCATCTGCAGCGAGCCGTCCCCGGCCACGCAGATCACGAGATCGTTGGGACGGGCCACCTGGGCCCCGACGGCGGCGGGCAGGCCGAAGCCCATGGTCCCGAGGCCTCCGGAGCTGATCCAGTTGTTGGGGCCCTGGCAGTGGTAGAACTGGGCCGCCCACATCTGGTGCTGGCCCACGTCGGTGGTGATGCAGGCCGTGCCACGCGTCATCTGGAACATCTTGTCGATCACGAACTGGGGCAGGATCGGCGCGTCCGGGTGCTGCTCGTAGGCCATGGGCGCCTCGTGATCCCACGCCTCGATCTGCCGCCACCAGGGCGCGATGCGCTCGTGGAAGCCGGAGAAGTCCTGCGCCTCGGCCAGCTTCAGCAGCTTCTGCAGGCAGTTCTTGACGTCGCCCACGATGGGGATGTCCACGTGCACGGTCTTGCGGATGCTGGTCGGGTCGATGTCGATGTGGATCTTGCGGGAGAGCGGGCTGAACTCGTCGAGCTTGCCGGTGACGCGATCGTCGAAGCGCGCGCCGATGGCCACCAGCACGTCGCACTCGTCCATCGCCAGGTTCGCCCGGTAGGTCCCGTGCATGCCCAGCATGCCGAGCGACAGGGGATGGTCACCGGGGATGCCGCCGATGCCCATGAGCGTGTAGGTGGTGGGAGCCCGCAGGGTCTCGACGAAGGCCCTCAGCTCCTGCGAGGCCTGCGACAGGATCACCCCGCCCCCGAAGTAGATCAGCGGGCGACGCGCCTGCTGGATCAGCGCCAGGGCCTTCTTGATCTGGCCCCAGTGACCCTCGCTGCGCGGCTGGTAGTGGGGCAGCGAGAGCTCCCGGGGATAGCGGAACTCGCAGGGGTGGTTGGAGACGTCCTTCGGAATGTCGACCAGCACCGGGCCGGGGCGCCCGGTGGTGGCGATGTGGAAGGCCTCCTTCACGATCGGGGCCAGATCCCGCACGTCCTTGACCAGGTAGTTGTGCTTGGTGACGGGCCGGGTGAGACCGACGTTGTCGGCCTCCTGGAAGGCGTCGCTGCCGATGGCGGGCAACGGCACCTGTCCCGAGAAGACCACCAGCGGGATCGAGTCCGAGTGGGCCGTGGCGATGCCGGTGATGGCATTCGTCAGGGCCGGCCCCGAGGTGACCAGGGCCACGCCGCAGCGCCCGCTGGCCCGCGCGTAGCCGTCTGCCATGTGGACGGCCCCCTGCTCGTGACGGGCCAGGACATTCGGGAAGCGGTGCCGGTGGAGGGCGTCGTACAGGAACAGGACTGCGCCGCCCGGGTGGCCGAAGAGGACCTCGACGCCCTCCTCGCGCAGGCTGTGGATGAAGACATCCGATCCGGTCTCGGGGCTGGCGGCAGGGCTCGTCACGGGTGGGTCTCCAACGTCCGCGCCCGCTGCCCGGGAGGGTGACCGGGTCGCGACGTCCAAGGCACGTCGGGGGCCGGGAGCCAGCGCCCGCGTGCAGACAAGAGTCAGCGTATTCGGTTCGGAGGATTCCGTCAAAGCGGTGTGTGCCCGGAGGCTTAGGCGCTCCCGGGGCCGGCCTCGAAGCGCAGGCCGGTGCGCTTGACCTCCGCCTCGGCCCGGCGGCCGTAGGTCGGCAGCAGCGCCGCGGCGTCCCGGGCCGAGCCGCGGGCCCAGAGCGCCGCCCCGAGCTCTCCGACCCGCAGGGCCAGGGGCTCGCGCGCGGGCTCGGCGCAGCGCCAGCCCGCCAGGGAGCCGCCCGCCTCGAGCACCGCGACCCCGCCTCCCACCAGCAGGGCTCCCTCGGGGAGCCGAGCCCGAAGCGCCTCGGGAGCGTAGACCCCGGCGGGCAGCGCCGGGTGGGCCCGCTCGCCGCGCGACTCGTAGCAGGCCGCATGGACCTCTCCGCGCCGGGCGTCGAGGAGCGCCACCACGGGCTCCGCCACGCTCCCCGCGGAGCGCGCCAGCGCCGCGAGGGTCGGCACCGCCACGGCGACGGGCCCGGCGCCGAAGGCCAGCCCCTTGCAGGTGGCCAGGCCCACGCGAATCCCGGTGAAGGAGCCGGGGCCGGTCGACACGACAAAGCCCTCGACCTCCTCGATCTCCAGGCCCGCCTCGCAGAGCAGGGCATCGACCTCGGGCAGCAGCGTCTCCGAGGCGGGGCGCGAGGGGTCGGCGAAGCGCGAAGAGACCGGAAGCGCCCCCCGCAGCAGGGCCACGCTGGCCGGCTCGGTGGCCGTCTCGAGGGCCAGGAGCAGCGGCTCGGATTCGCTTCCGGGGATGGCCTAGCTCCGGAACCAGTCGAGGATGCTCGACCAGGAGCGCGACAGGTCGTTCCAGAAGGCCAGGCCCAGCAGCAGCACGATGAAGGTGATGCCGACCTGGGCCACGAACTCGCGCGTGCGCTGGGAGAGCGGTGAGCGCTTCACCGCCTCGATGATCACGATGAGCGCCTGGCCCCCGTCCAGGACCGGAACCGGCAGCAGGTTCACGATGGCCAGGTTGATGCTGATCATCACCAGGATCCAGAGGTAGGTCTCCCAGCCGCGACGAAAGGCCTCCCCGGCGATCTGGGCGATGCCGATGGGCCCGGCGATCTGCTTGTGGACCTCGCCCTGCAGCGAGAAGAGCCGGGCGAAGGCGCGCGCGATGGCGACCGTCGCGTCGGCCGTCATGCGCGTGCCGCGGGCCAGCGCCGCGGCCGGGTTCGGCTCGCGGTCCAGGGCGCTCGCCCCGGGCAGGGTGGGCGCCAGCCCCGGGAAGGGCCGGACGCCGATCCGGTAGCGGTCCTCCTCCACGCCGAGCCCGGAGACGTCGGTGGGCAGCGGCTCCGGGGCCACCTCGACGATCCGCGTGCGGCCCTCGCGGGCGATCTCGAGCGCCAGCGTGCGGCCGCCGCTCGTCGTCACCGTGTCCGCGAAGGAGGAGAAGCTGCTTACCGCCTCGCCATCGACGGCCAGCACGAGATCACCGGGCCGGATGTCCGCTCGCTCGGCGGGTGCGTCGGCCTCCACCACGCCGACCAGGACCCGGGCCTGGACGACTCCCAGCGCATCCAGGGTCGCCAGCGCGGGCGCCTCGAGCTCCAGGGTCTCGCCCTCCGCGCTCGCGCCGCGCTCGATGCGCAGCGCTGCGCTCCCCTCCGCGGCGGCGTAGAGCCGGCCCAGGTCGTACCAGTCTTCCACGTCCTGGCCGTCGACGGCCAGGACGTGGTCGCCGCTGCGCAGGCCGGCCCGCCAGGCCGGGGACGCCTCGGCCGGCACTCCCAGGATGGCCCGGGGCCGCGAGTGGAGGAGACCGCTCCAGCCGAGGGAGGTCAGCTCGCCGAGCGCGTCGAAGCCGCTCCGCGAGGCCACCTCGAGGCGGGCGGGGACGACCGCGCCGTCGCGCTCGACCTCCAGGGCCAGGCTCTGCTCGGGGCCCTCGCGCACGGCGTCCTCGAGCTCGGTCCACCAGGCGACCTCCCGGCCGTCGATCGAGAGGACGCGGTCCCCCGGCTGCAGCCCCGCCAGGGCCGCCGGAGAGCCGACCTCGACGCTGCCCACCACCGGGGCGGCGCGCGGCATGCCGAGCATCAGGGTCGCCGCGAAGACGAGCACCGGCAGCAGCAGATTCATGGCGGGCCCGGCGGTGATGATGGCCAGCCGCTGCCAGGCCGGCTTTGCATTCAGCGTCTCCGAGGGGTGGGCGCGGATCTCCGCATCCTCCGCCTCGTCGGGATTCTCGCCGAGCATCTTCACGAAGCCGCCGAGCGGGAACCAGGCGATCACGTACTCGGTGTGGCCCCGCACCCAACGCAGGCGGTAGGGGCCGAAGCCGACCGGCGGTCCGAAGCCCAGCGAGAACTTCAGGACGCGCACGCCACAGGCCTTCGCGACCAGGAAGTGGCCCAGCTCGTGGAAGAAGATCAGGATTCCCAGCAGGAGCACGAAGGCGAAGAGCGTGCTTCCGAGGCCCTCCAGGCTCATGCGGCACTCTCCCGGAGGGCCAGCCCCTCCCGGGCTCGGGCCCGGGCCCAGGCATCGGCCTCGCCCACGTCGTCGAGGTCGCGCAGCGTCGCCGCGCCGGCGCGGGCGACATGGGCTTCGAGCACGGCCGCGTTGCTGGCCGCGATGGCCGAGAACGGCACGCGCTCGGCCAGGAAGGCGGCCACCGCGACCTCGTTGGCGCCGTTCAACACGGCGGGCGCGGCCTCGTCGGCCCGGAGGGCCGCGTAGGCCAGCTCGAGGCAGGGGAAGCGCTTGCGGTCCGGAGCCTCGAAGTCCAGCCGACCCAGGGCGGCGAGATCCAGGCGCGGCAGCTCCAGCGGCAGGCGCTCCGGATGGGCCAGGGCCACGGCGATCGGCACCCGCATGTCCGGAAGCCCCAGCTGGGCCAGGACGGAGCCGTCTACCAGCTCCACCAGGGAGTGCACGATGGACTGCGGATGCACGACCACGTCGATCTGCTCGGGCGGAACGTCGAAGAGCCAGCGCGCCTCGATGACCTCCAGGCCCTTGTTCATCAAGGTCGCCGAGTCGATGGTGATCTTGGGCCCCATCTCCCAGCTCGGATGCGCCAGGGCCTCCGCCAGGGTCGCCCGCTCGATGCGCTCGGCGCTCCAGCCCCGGAAGGGCCCGCCCGAGGCGGTCAGGATCAGTCGCGCCAGATCCTCGCGGCGCTGACCCATCAGGGCCTGGAAGATCGCGGAGTGCTCGCTGTCGACGGGCAGCAGCTTCACGCCCCGGCGGCGCACCTCGCGCAGCACCAGCGCGCCGGCCATCACCATCACCTCCTTGTTGGCGAGGGCGATGTCGCGGCCGGCCCGGATCGCGGCCAGCGTGGGGCGCAGGCCGACCGCTCCCACCAGCCCTGCGACCAGCAGGTCGGCCGGCGTGGTCGCCACCCGGTCGAGGCCTTCGGGACCGACGCCGATCTCCACCGGCAGGTCGCCGATCCGCGCCCGCAGCGCCTCGGCCCCCTCGGCGCTCGCCACCGAGACTCGCTCGGGCCGGAATTGGCTCACCTGGGCGGAAAGACGCTCGACGTTGCGCCCGGCGGCCAGGCCCTTCACCCGGTAGCGCTCCGGGAAGGCCTTCACCACGGCCAGGGTCTGCTCGCCGACGCTCCCGGTCGAGCCCAGCACCACCAGACGCTTCGGCTCAGCCATTCGCCCTGGCCTGGTCGCCGGTCCGGCCGAAGCGCCGCTCTCGGCGCTGGTAGTCGAGCAGGGCCTCCACCAGATCGTTCTTGCGGAAATCGGGCCACATCACCTGAGTCGAGTACAGCTCGGCGTACGCGATTTGCCAGAGCAGGAAGTTGGAGACCCGCGACTCGGCCCCCGAGCGGATCAGCAGATCGGGATCGGGCAGCTCCGGATCGTAGAGGTAGGAGGCGAAGGTCTTCTCGTCGAGCTGGTTCGGATCGAGCTTGCCCCGCTCCACGTCGCGGGCCAGCTTGCGGGCCGCATCGACGATCTCGGCGCGGCCCCCGTAGGAGAGCGCGAAGACCAGGGTCATCTCCCGGTTCTTCTCGGTTCGCCCCACGGCGTCCTGGACGCGCCGCTGGACCGACTCGGGCAGCCGGCCCAGGCGCCCGATGGCCCGGACCCGAATGCCGTTGCGGTCCACCTCCTCGACCTCGCTCTCCATGTAGCGGTCGAGCAGGCGCATCAGCTCGTCGACCTCGGATCGGGGGCGGCTCCAGTTCTCGAGCGAGAAGGCGTAGAGGGTGAGGTAGGCGATGCCCAGCTCGTGGGCGGCACGCACGACGGAGCGAAGCGCATCGAGCCCGGCGCGGTGGCCCTCCAGGCGGGGCAGGCCCCGGCGCTCGGCCCAGCGGCCGTTGCCGTCCATGATGATGGCGACGTGGCGCGGGAGTCGCTCGGCTCTCAGGCGGCGTTCTTGCATCGCTAGACCTGGAGGATCTCCTCCTCCTTCTGGGCGGCCATCTCGTCGATCTTCTTGACGTGCTCGTCCGTGAGCTTCTGGATGCTCTTCTCCTGGCGGTGCCGGTCGTCCTGCGGCAGGGAGCCGCCGGATTCGAGCTCCTTCAGCTGGCCCAGGGCCTCCCGACGAGCCTCGCGCACGCCCAGCTTGTGGTGCTCGGCCAGCTTGTGGACGTGCTTGACCAGGTCCTTGCGCCGCTCCTCGGTGAGCGGCGGGATCGGAATGCGCACCACCTTACCGTCGTTGCTGGGCGTGAGGCCGAGATCCGAGGCCAGGATCGCCTTCTCGATGTCCCCGATGATGCTCTTGTCGAAGGGCGAGACGACGATGAGCTTCGGGTCCGGCGTCATCATGTTCGCGAGCTGGTTGAGGGGCGTGGCGGCGCCGTAGGCCTCGACCGTCAGGCCGTCCAGCAGGGCCGTGCTGGCGCGCCCCGTCCGGATCTTCTGGAGCTCGCTGCGCAGACCGCGGATTGCCTTGTCCATCGACTCGCGCGCGACCTCGCCGACCAGCTCTGCATCCCCATCCGCCATGTCTCGCTACCCCCCTACGACGGTGCCGACCGGCTCGCCACCGGCCACCCGACAGATGTTCCCCGGCACGGCCAGGTCGAAGACCACGATCGGCAGCCGGTTCTCCCGGCACAGCGCCACGGCCGTCTGGTCCATGACGCGGAGATTTCTCTGGATGGCCTCGTCGAAGGAGAGCTGCGTGAAGCGCTGGGCGGAGGGATCGAGCTTCGGATCGGCGCTGTAGACGCCGTCGACGCCGTCCTTGGCCATCAGGATGATCTGGGCCTGCACCTCGGCCGCGCGCAGCGCGGCGGCGGTGTCCGTCGAGAAATAGGGGTTGCCGGTGCCCCCGGCGAAGATCACCGCCCTGCCCCGCTCCAGGTGGCGCACGGCCCGGCGGCGGATGTAGGGCTCGGCCACCGAGTGGATCTCGAGGGCCGAGAGCACGCGGGTCGGAAGGCCCTCCTTCTCCAGGGCGTCCTGCAGGGCCAGGGCGTTGATGACGCTGGCCATCATGCCCATGTAGTCGGCCGTGGCCCGCTCCAGGCCCTGGTCGGCCGCCTGGATGCCCCGGATCACGTTGCCTCCGCCGATCACGATGCTGAGCTGGCAGCCCAGCGCGTGCACCTCGCGCAGCTCGGCGGCGACTCGGGCGATGGTGCTGGGCTGGATGCCGAAGCCCTGCTCTCCGGCCAGGAAGCCCCCGGAGAGCTTGACGAGGATGCGTTGGTAGGCCGCCTTCACGCCTCGCCCGACTCGCCGAGTCGGAAGCGCTGGAAGGCCTCCACCCGGACCTCGCCCCCGAGCTCCTTGCCGACCTCCGCCAGCAGCTCGGACACCGCGCGGTCCGGATCCTTCACGAAGGGCTGCTCCAGCAGCGCGACCTCGGAGACCAGCTTGTTGACGCGTCCCTCGACGATCCGGTCGATGACCTTCTCGGGCTTGCCCTCCTGCTCGGCCTGCCGGCGGTAGAGGGCGCGCTCGGCGTCGAGGAACTCGGCCGACACGCCGTCGCGATCGACGGCCACCGGCGTGGGATCGGCCGCCGCCACGTGCATCGCGAGATCCTTGGCCAGCACCTCCAGGGCCGAGCCCTGGCTCGCGCTGGCCAGCCCCACCAGCACTCCGAGCTTGCCGCCCGCGTGCACGTAGCCGCCGACCAGGCCGGTGCCCACGTCGATGCGGGCGACTCGCCTGGCCACGATGTTCTCTCCGAGCTTCGAGATTCCGTCGGTGATCCGATCGCGCACCTTGACGCCGCCCACCTCCGCGTCGAGCAGCGCCTCGGCGTCCCCGATGCCCGCATCGGCGGCCCCCGCGGCGGCCAGCGAGTCGCAGAGCCCGACGAACTCGGCGTTGCGCGCCACGAAGTCGGTCTCGCAGGCCACCTCGACGATGCCGCCGACCGGGCCCTCCAGCGAGATCGCGATCAAGCCCTCACTGGTGGCTCGCGTCGCCTTCTTGGCCGCCTTGGCCAGGCCGCGCTCGCGCAGCAGCTCCACGGCCTTCTTCGCGTCCCCCTCGGCGTCGCTCAGGGCGCGCTTGCAGTCCATCATGCCAGCGCCGGTCTGCTCCCGGAGCTCCTTCACCGCCTTTGCGGAGATCTCGGCCACGGCTCCTCCAACCTCCTCACTGCCTGCCCTCGCGGGCTCGACGTTCGCTGCCTCGAGCGCGGCGGCGGGCCGTGCGGGCCCCGCCCCGGCCTACTTCGACTCCTCGGTCTCGCCCTCGCTCGGAGCGGTCTCGGCGGCGGATTCCGGGGCCTCGGCCGGGGCCGGCGCTTCCTGGCCCTCGGCCGGGGCCGCCTGCGCCTCGGTGGCCGCGGCGGGCGGCGCGGCCTCCGCCGAGCTCTCCGCGGCCGGCGCCGGAGCGGCCGGCTGGGCCATCGCCGCCGGCTCGTCGGCGAGGTCCGACTC
>CAZYOL010000175.1:0-9905 GCA_964649065.1 uncultured Spirochaetales bacterium | reverse complement strand
CCTGGCCCTGGCGCTCGCCGTGCTCCTCACGCGCGAGGGACCCCCGGCGCCGGACCCCGAGCCCGCCCCGGAGCTGGCCGGGCCCGCAGCTCCGGAGCCCCTCCCCGCGCCCCGACCCGGGCCTTCGGTCGAGCCCGAGCCCGAGGCCGTGCCCGAGGCGGCAGCGCCGGTGCCGGCCGAGCTGCCGGCCTCGGTCGCGGCCCAGGTGGAGGCGCTGGCCCTGGCGCTGGGTCCGGAGCACCCGGCCGAGCTGCGCGCCTGGGCGGCACATCAGCTGGGCGCCCTGGTCCGTCAGTCCGCCGAGGCGCAGGAGCGGCTGATCGAGGCCCTCGACGATCCGGACGCCCGCGTGGTGGGGAGCGCCGCTCGCTCGCTGTCTCGCTCCCAGCAGCCGGCCGCGCGGGAGGCTCTGCTCCGGCTGCGCCGGCACCCGGAGCCCAGGGTGCGGGGCCTGGCCGACGCTCTGGTGCAGTCGTCGCGCTAGGCGGGCCGCTACCCTCGTTGGCCATGTCGGATGCCGTGGCCGACCTGCTCGGCTTCATCGACCGCTCGCCCACTCCCTCCCACGCGGTGGCGGAGGCGAGGCGGCGCCTCCAGGGGGCCGGCTACGCCGAGGCCGCGGCCGGCGACGTGTGGGATCTCGAGCCCGGCGACCGCCGCTACCTGGTGCGGGGCGACGGCAGCCTGCTCGCCTTCGAGGTCGGTGAGGTCTCTCCGGCCCTCGGAGGCTTCCGCGTCATCGGGGCCCACACCGACTCTCCCAACCTGCGCGTCTCGCCCCGGGCCGATCGCAGCGCCCACGGCTACCGCCAGCTCGGGGTGGAGCCCTACGGCGGGGTGCTGCTCCACACCTGGCTCGATCGGGATCTCTCGCTGGCCGGCCGCGTCACGCTCGGCCGGGCGGGCCGGACGCGCAGCGAGCGGATCGACTTTCGCAGGCCGCTGCTGCGCATTCCAAACCTCGCCATCCACCTGCAGCGGGAGCTGCGCGAGGACGGGCTCAAGCTGAACCCGCAGCTCCACGCCCTTCCCGTCCTGGGCCTGGAAGAGGCGCCTCCCCTCCCGGAGCTGTTGGCGGCCGAGCTGCGGGCCCAGGGCGCAGGTCCGCTGCGGGCCGACGAGCTGCTGGCCTTCGATCTCATGGCCTACGACCTGCAGCCCTCCGTCGTCTCGGGAGCGGCCGGGGAGTTCATCCACGCGCCTCGCCTCGACAACCTGGCCTCGTGTCACGCCGCCCTGTGCGCGCTGCTCGAGGCGCCGTCGCAGCCCTCGCCCCCCTTCACCCGGGCGGTGGTGCTCTACGACCACGAGGAGGTGGGCTCGCGCAGCGCCCAGGGCGCCGCGGGCACGCTGCTCGCCGAATCGCTGGAGCGCATCGTGGCGGGCTCCAAGGGCGGCGAGCCCCAGGGGCTCTCCCGCGCCCTCGCGCGCTCGGTCCTGATCTCCGCCGACATGGCCCACGCCGTCCACCCGAACTTCGCGGAGAAGCACGAGCCCGAGCACCGACCTCAGATCGGTCGCGGGCCCGTGCTCAAGGTGAACGCCAACCAGGCCTACGCCAGCGACTCCCGGACCGCCGGCTTCTTCACGGCTCTCTGCCGCTCGGTCGGCGTAGAGCCGCAGCACTTCGTCTCCCGGGCCGACCTGGCCTGCGGCTCGACGATCGGGCCGATCACCGCCGCCCGGGTGGGCATCCCCAGCGTCGACGTCGGAAGCCCCATGCTGGCGATGCACTCGTGTCGGGAGATGGCCGGCAGTGCCGACGTGGAGCCCATGATCGCTGTGCTGCGCGCCTTCTTGAGCGAGCCCTGACTCGTCCCCTCCCGGTCGGGCGCGGGCACGAGGCCGGCGGGAAAAGGCCTTCCCGCCGCGCTACCGTCCTCGGATGGCCCAGGAGGACCCGGAGCTGCAGCGCAAGCTCGAGCTGCAGGAGCTACGCGACGGCGGCGCGGAGAGCGGGGGCGAGCCCGACGATCCCGACTCCGGCTCGACGCCCTTCGACTCTCCCTGGTTCATCCCCGTGCTGCTCTGGGGCTTCACGCTGTGGTTCGGCTACGACGCCTGGATCGTGCCGATGGAGGAGTGGCTCGCCTTCAACCGCTACGGCTTCTTCGTCGTCCTCGCCCTGTCGATCTTCTTCACCTACCGCGCGCTGAAGGAGAGCCGGCAGGGCTCAGGCGGCGAGTAGGTTCCGGGCCACCACCTTCAACGCCAGGATCGGCTTGACGCCCTCGAAGATGGGCAGCACCTGGGCGTCCACGACGTAGCGGCTGATCGGGTACTCCTCGGCGTAGCCCCAGCCCCCGTGGAGCAGCTGGCCCTGCTGGGTCAGCTCGACGGCCATGTCGCAGGCGAGCAGCTTGGCCTGCGCCGCCAGCGGCGCTGCCGCCCGCTCGTCTTCGTCGAAGGCCTCGGCCGCGGCATAGGTGATCGCGCGCGAGGCCGCCAGGTGGGCCGCCATGCGGCCGACCATGAAGCGCGTCAGCGGATAGTCGGCGATCGGCTTGCCGAACTGCATGCGGTCGGCCACGTACTCGCAGGTCTTCTCGAGCGCGGCCTGGGCCAGCCCGCAGGCGCGCCCGCCGGTCTGCAGGCGGCCGGCGGCGAAGCCCGCCATCTGGAGATAGAAGCCGCGCCCGAGCCCGTCCTCCCCGCCCACCAGGTTCTCGCCCGAGACGAAGTAGTCCTCGAAGTTGAGGGTGAAGGAGTGCATGCCCCGGTAGCCCGGAGTCGCATCCGCCTTGCCGACCATCCGGCCGCCGGAGGGCTGCTTCATCTCGAAGCTGTGTCCGTCGAAGGCATCCTTCGGCACGATGAACAGAGACAGGCCCTTGGCGCCCTGGGAGGGATCCGGGTTCGTGCGCGCAAGCACCGCCAGCACGTTCGCGCGACCGGCAAAGGTGCACCAGGCCTTGGGGCCGTTGATGACCCAGCCCTCGACGCCGTCCACCGTCTGGCGCTCGGCGCGGCACTTGGCGCCGGCCACGTCGCTTCCGATGTCCGGCTCGGTCACCGAGATGCCCACCATCAGCTCGCCCGCGGCGATGCGCGGCAGCCAGTGCTCCTGCTGCTGCGGAGTCCCCCCCTGGAGCAGCGCCTTGCACAGGATCTCCGGCCGCGTGATCAGCGAGCCGGCGGCCGCCAGCGAGGCGCGTGACAGCTCCTCTGTGGTGAGGATCATGGCCAGGTTGCCCATCTCGGAGCCGCCGAAGCGCTCCGGGATCGCCAGCCCGAAGTAGCCGAGCTCGGACATCTCGGAGATGAAGCTCTCGGGGACCAGCTCGTCGTGGCGGTGGATGCGCTCGGCGTGCGGCGCGACCTCCTTCTCGGCGAACTCGCGTACGGCGTCGCGCACCTGCTGCAGCATCTCGTCGAGGGGCCACTCGCCCTGCCCGCGGGAGGCGATGGCCTCGGCGCCGATCTCGCGCAGCGCGGCCTCGCTGCCGAGCCGGCGCTGCAGCGCGCGAAGCTCGGCCGGGAAGGCGGACTCCAGGTCCGATTCCTCGAGACCCAGATCGTCGAGGGACGCCTCGACGCGTCCGCGCAGGCGCCCGACCAGCTCGGCGGTGGCCGCCGCGGCGGTGCGTACCAGCGAGTCGCCGCCGCCCTCGGCAACCTGCAGCAGCTCCCGGACGGCGCGGGCCTCGGTGGCGGCGTAGGCCAGGCGCTCGGCCAGCACCTGGTGCTCGTCGATGCTGCGACCTCCCTGGGTGATCTCGCGGCCGCGCTCGAGAGCGCGCTGCAGCAGCGCATCCGCGGCTGCGAGGAGCTTTCGGGAGGAGTCGAGAGAGGGGGCTTCACTCATCGGTTGGACAGGCTCCGGCTTCGGGGAGAGAATCTCGGGGAGAGAACCTCGGTTGAACTTCAGGCCAAGAGAATAGCTCTAGCCTCGGGGAGGCCCCAGAATGACGCTCAGTCACCTGTCTTCCAGAATCGCGCTTGCCGCCGCTCTGCCGCTCGCCCTGCTCTCCTGCGGGGACGCCCGCGGCGAGGGGGGCTTCCGGTCCGACCAGGACACGATCCAGGTCGTCAGCGCCGTGGTCGGCGGGAAGAACGTCTTCATTCCCTCCACGCTGGTCGCCGTCGAGGGCGAGACGCGCAAGCTCTCGGTCTACAACGGGGCCGAGATCGTCCACGGCTTCGCCATCGAGGGCCTCGGGATCGAGGAGGTGCTGCAGCCCGGCGTGGAGCACGAGATCGCGCTCCCGAAGATCGAGGGGGGGCGCGTCTACCGCATCCACTGCCACCTCCATCCGGCCCATCGGACCGCGACCCTGGTCGTGCACGAGGCCGCGGCGGACTAGCCCAGCTCCAGCAGCTCGGCGAGCCGCTCCACCAGCGGCGGGCTGCCGAAGACCAGACCGAGCTTGCCGCCCGCCTGGAAGCTGAGGCAGCGCCCCCCCGCCTCGGGAACCAGCGCGCGCGTGGCCGCCACGTCCCAGGGGTTCAGATCCACGTCCACCATGGCGTCGACGCCTCCGCCCAGCACCTGGGCGTGGCCGAAGCCGTCGCTGTAGCCGCGCAGCATGGGAATCTCCGCCGCCATCCGCTGGAAGCCCGCGCGCTTGCCGGCCCGGTTGAAGCAGAATGGGTCTCCGTGGGAGACCAGCGCGCTGGAGAGATCGCTGGCCCGGGAGACCCGGATCGGCTGGCCGTTGCGCCGGCAGCCGCCGCCGCGCCAGCCCAGGTAGCGCTCGCCCAGGGCCGGCAGGTCGATCAGGCCCAGCACCGGCTCGTCCTGGACGGTCAGCGCGATCAGAGTCGAGAAGAGCGGAATGCCGCGGGAGAAGCTGATGGTTCCGTCGATCGGATCGACCCACCAGCAGGGCCCTTCTCCCGGGCCCTCGTCGCCGTACTCCTCCCCGTGGATCGCCCAGGCCGGCTGCGCTCCTCGCAGCTCCTCGCGGATGACGCGCTCGGCGGCCCGATCGGCCTCGGTCACCGGGGAGCCGTCGGCCTTGGTCTCCACGTCGACGGCGCGAAAGCGCGGCAGGATCTCGCTGCGGGCCCGGTCCGCGGCCGCCTCGGCGGCGCGGGCGGCGGCTGCCAGATCGATCTCGCTGGTCGTCACGCGACCGAAGGTATCCTAGGCCGATGGGCGAGGCGGTCGAGCTGCACGTCGAGCGCGTCGGGGCCGGTCCCCTGGTGCTCCTGGCGCACGGCTTCGGGGGCAGCGCCCGCAACTTCCGGCCCCAGACGCGGGCGCTGCGGCCCCGCTACCGCTGCGTGACCTACGACAGCCGCGGCCACGCGCGCAGCCATGCCCCGGCGGAGCCCACGGCCTACGACCTCGCTGCGCTGAGCGGCGATCTGCTGCGCGTGCTCGACTCGGAGGCCGCGACGAGCGCCTGCCTGGGCGGCCTGTCGCTGGGAGCCGCCGTCGCTCTGCGGGCCGCGCTGCGGCGCCCCGAGCGGGTGGCGGCTCTGGTGCTGGCCTCGCCGCCGCCCGGCGGCGGCGGCGAGCGGTCACGCGCCTTCGCGCAGCTGCTCGAGTCCGACGGCCTGGAGGCCGCCGGCGAGCGCTTCGTCTGGGGACCCGGGTCCGGCCTCGACGCCCGGGGCGCCGCCTGGGTGAAGCAGGGCTTCCTCGAGCACTCCCCCCAGGCCCTGGCCTCGATCCTGCGCTCCACGCTGGCGGTGCTTCCGACCCCCCGCGAGCTGGAGGGCGAGCTGGCCCGGCTCGACGTGCCGGTCCTGCTGCTGGCTGGAGAGGCCGACCGGCCCAGCTGCGCGGCGGCCCGCGAGCTGCAGGAGCGTCTGCCCCGGGCCCGACTCCACGTCTTCCACGGGGCCGGTCACGTGGTGAACCTGGAGCGCCCCGCGGAGCTCAACGAGGCGCTGCTCGGCTTCCTGGACAGCCTCTAGCCGGGCGCGGATCCGAGCTGGCGCAGGCGCCGGAAGGGGTAGATGCCGGTGGCGTGCCCGTCGCTCCAGTCGATCTGGATCGCGTAGCGCCCCACGGTCCGGATCTGCAGCGGGTGCACGTCGGCCGGGACGCTGTCCGGGTCGAGCCGCTCCTCACCGGTCCACTCGTCCACGCAGCGCGCGCAGGCACAGGCCAGCCGCAGGGCCCGCACGTCGTAGACCTGGGTCTCGCCGTCGGCCCAGCGGACCGCGAGCTGGCGCGGCCCCTGCTGGCGGATCTCGGTCGGGACGGGCGTCGATTCTTCCAGCGCCATGCAGGGCAGTGTATTACCGTCGGGCGCCCATGGACGAGCGCGCCATCGCAATTCTGGGCGGAACGGGCGATCAGGGCCTCGGCCTGGCGCTGCGCTTCGCCCGGGCGGGGCGGCCGGTGGTGATCGGGTCGCGCAAGAACGAGCGGGCCGTGGAGGCGGCCGACGGGGTGCGCCGCGCCGTCCCGGAGGCCTCCGTGGAGGGCTTCGAGAACGCCGAGGCCGCGCGCCGCGCTCCGCTGGTGATCCTCTCGGTGCCCTTCGAGCACACGGCGGGCACCGTGAAGGCCGTGCGCGAGGCCCTGACGCCCGGGCAGATCCTGGTCTCGATGGGGGTGCCCCTGGCCACCGCGGTGGGAGACGCGGCGGTCCGTACCGTCGGCGTCTGGCAGGGCTCCTGCGCCGAGCTGGTGGCCTCGCTGGCGCCGGACGGGGTGGCCGTGGTGTCGGCCTTCCAGAACGTCTCGGCGCATCGCCTGCAGGAGCTGGCCGAGCCCGTCGACTGCGACGTGGTGGTCTCTGGGCCCCGCGAGCCCAGGCAGCGCGTCATGCAGCTCTGCGAGCTGGTGCCGGGCCTGCGCGGAATCGACGGTGGGCCACTGGCCAACGCCCGCTTCGTCGAAGGCTGGACGGCTCTGCTGATCGGCCTGAACGTCCGGTACAAGGTCCCCGCAGGCCTCGGCTTCCGCATCGCGGGTCTGCCCGAGGGCTGATTCCCACGGCCGCGGCCGGGAACCCAGAACTGTTGTTTTCCGGATAGTTGCGAGCCCCTGTCGGGGCCCGACCGGGCGCCGCTCGCGGCCGGTCTGCGACGTCTCGGCGACGCGCGCGAAAAAAGCCGATGAAGCTCGACCACTTGTGCCACGTCGCCGATTCAGGCACCAGATTTTGTGGGACCAGGCTTGACGCGGTGGGGGGCTGCCGTCATGATCGCGGGCGGGGATGAGACATGTCCCTTCGGCGGCCTGGGGGGGTTCGAAAAACAGGCGGTCGTCGGGGGGATGCGAGGGTTTGAAGGGATGGAGGACTCTTCTCTCTCTCGGGGGCCCCAGGCGTGCTGGGGCCTCTCTCATCTCCGGTAACTCGGTCTGACTCCAGGTTCACCGGGCTCCGGACACGGTTCGGACGGGAGCGATTCCAAAGAGCTGGCCCCCGAAGATCCAGGGATCCCCAAGCGGGTCCTCAGCGGATCTGCGCGGGCCAGCCCGAGAGATACCTCTCGCTCCGCGCCGCCGTGCCGAGCTCGCCAGGGGAGCCGCCTCGGGAGTCACAGGGCCAGACGTTCGGGGGGTGCAGACGTGAGCGCGAAGGAAGTGAGCGAGACCCAGGGGCAGCCGAGGGCGGACGCGAGTCCGGCCTCGCCCGCTTCGATCGCCAAGGGCGCGGCGGGGCGCCGCGGCCGCTCTCGGTCGCAACGCGGCCTGCGGGCCGTCGGCGGGAGCCGCGGCTCCCGGTCCCGCGAGCCGCGCGGACTCGAGATCCCGCGCTTCTTCACGCGCGCCGGCGAAGACCCCTTCGACAGCGTCGAGTGGGAGCTGCGCAGCGCGCGCATCACCAACGAGCGCGGAGAGATCGTCTTCGAGCAGACCGACGTCGAGGTGCCCGCGGGCTGGTCGCAGCTCGCGACGAACGTCGTCGTCTCGAAGTACTTCCGGGGGCACATCGGGACACCCGAGCGCGAGCACAGCGTTCGGCAGCTGATCGGTCGCGTGGTGGGTCGCATTCGCGGCTGGGGCGAGGAGGCCGGCTACTTCCGGAGCCCGGAAGATGCCCAGACCTACGCCGACGAGCTCACCTTCATCCTCCTCCACCAGAAGATGGCCTTCAACAGCCCGGTCTGGTTCAACCTGGGGGTGGCCGATACGCCGCAGCAGGCCAGCGCCTGCTTCATCAACTCGGTCGACGACACCATGGAGTCGATCATGGACCTCGCGAAGACCGAGGCGATGCTCTTCAAGGGGGGTTCGGGGACCGGCTCCAACCTCTCGAGGATCCGCTCGTCGCGCGAGCGGCTGGCCGGGGGAGGGACGGCCTCCGGGCCGGTCTCCTTCATGCGGGGCTTCGACTCCTTCGCCGGCGTGGTGAAGTCCGGCGGCAAGACCCGCAGGGCCGCCAAGATGGTGATCCTGAACGTGGACCACCCCGACATCATGGAGTTCATCCGCTGCAAGGCGGAGGAGGAGAAGAAGGCCTGGTCGCTGATCGACGCCGGCTACGACGGCGGCTTCAACGTCAGCGGGGGAGCCTACGACTCGATCTTCTACCAGAACGCCAACCACTCGATTCGCGTCACCGACGCCTTCATGCACGCGGTGCAGCGCGACGGCGACTGGCAGACCCGAGAGATCACGACCGGCGGGGTGGCAGACACCCTGCGCGCCCGCGAGGTGCTGCGGGAGGCCGCAGAGGCCGCCCACGTCTGCGGCGATCCCGGCATCCAGTACGACTCCACGATCAACCGCTGGAATCCGGTCAAGGCCTCGGGACGCATCCACTCGAGCAATCCCTGCTCCGAGTACATGTTCCTCGACGACACGGCCTGCAACCTGGCCAGCCTCAACCTGATGACCTTCCTCGACGAGGAGGGTCGCTTCGACGTCCCGGCCTTCCGCCGGGCCGTGGCCCTCACGATTCTGGGGCAGGAGATCGTGGTCGACTTCGCCGACTACCCGACTCCCCAGATCACGCGCAACAGTCAGCTCTATCGGCCCCTGGGGCTCGGCTACGCGAACCTGGGAGCGCTGCTGATGGCCTCGGGCCTGCCCTACGACAGCGACGAGGGGCGCAATCTGGCCGCCTCGATCACGTCGCTGATGTGCGGCGACGCCTACCGCACGAGTGCCGACATCGCGGAGGCCATGGGGCCCTTCCCCCGTTATCGCATGAATCGCAAGCCCTTCCTCGAGGTGGTGGGCCTGCACGGGGCCGCCGCCGAGGCGATTCCGGCGACGGGGGTTCCCGAGGACCTCCACGAGGCGGCGCGGCAGTGCTGGAAGGAGGCGCTCGAGCGGGGCGGTCGCTTCGGCTTCAAGAACGCCCAGGTCACGGTCCTGGCGCCGACCGGCACCATCGCCTTCATGATGGACTGCGACACCACGGGGGTGGAGCCGGACATCGCGCTGGTGAAGTACAAGAAGCTGGTGGGTGGGGGCTTCCTCAAGATCGTCAACCGCACCCTGCCGATGGCCCTGAAGCGCCTCGGCTACGGAGAGGCGGAGCTCGCCGAGATCGTCGCCCACGTGGACGAGAACGAGACCATCGAGGGAGCCCCGCGGCTGCGCGACGAGCACCTGGCCGTCTTCGACTGCGCCTTCCGGGCCGAGAAGGGCAGCCGAAGCATCCACTGGATGGGTCACGTCCGGATGATGGGCGCCGTTCAGCCCTTCCTGTCGGGCGCGATCAGCAAGACCGTGAACCTGCCCGAGAGCGCCTCGGTGGAAGACATCCTGGAGGCCTACGAGGAGGGCTGGCGACTGGGTCTCAAGGCGCTCGCGGTCTACCGCGACGGCAGCAAGCGCACGCAGCCGCTCAATGCGGGGCGGGACTCCGATCTGGCGCCCCTGGCCAAGCCCGTCCGGCGAAAGCTCCCGGACGAGCGCGAGGCGCGCACGCACAAGTTCTCGATCGCCGGCCACGAGGGCTACCTGACCGTCGGCCTCTACGAGGAGGGCGATCCGGGCGAGATCTTCCTGCGCATGGCCAAGGAGGGGAGCACCGTCTCGGGGCTGA
>CAZYOL010000174.1:0-9973 GCA_964649065.1 uncultured Spirochaetales bacterium | reverse complement strand
CGGGCGCGGGGGCCGGGGGGCGTTGGGGCTGCCTGTAGCGGCGATCGCGGGGGCGCTAGGCCGGCGCGCCGCCGCCGCGCGGCTGCCGTGGCAGCCCTGTTGCTGGCGGCGGCCTGGCTGGCCCTGCCCGGGGCGAGCTCGGGGCTGGCCGATGCCTGGCGCTGGCTCGGCCGGGCCGAGAGCTTCCAATCCCAGGTGGCGGAGTCGGCGCCGCTGCTGCTGGAGGACGGTCGTCTCTCGTTTCGCGTCGCCATCGCGCGGCTGTCGCTCTTCGTGCTCGTCCTTCCCTTCGCCGCCGTGCTGCTGCTCCGGGAGGCCGGCCCGCGGCGCCCCGTCCTGCGGCTCGTCCTGATCTTCACGGCGGGCCTGCTGCTGGCCACCCTGGCCCAGCGCCGCTTCTTCAACTCCCTCGCACTCGGTCTCGCCCTGGTCCTCGGCGCCTCGCTCGACGCGGCCTGGCGGCGGCTGCCCGGCCGCTGGCGTCGGGGCGGCGGCGCCTGGGCAGGCGCCGCCGCCCTGGGCGCCGCCTGGCTGGCGCTGCTGGCCCCTACCCTCGCGACCTACCGGCCGTACGTGTCGAACGAGTGGCGGGCCGCACGGGGCGCTCCGCTGGTCGTGAGCCCGCGGCGGGCGGCGGACCGGATCCTGCTCGAGACGGCCGCCTGGATGCGCGCGCACACGCCCCGGACCGCGGGCTGGCTGGACCCGGAAGAGCGGCCCGAGTACGGCGTGCTCGGGCCCTGGGACGTGGGGCACGCGATTCAGTACGTGGCCCGCCGTCCGGCCGTCGTGGACAACTTCGGAGACGATCTCGGGGGCGACGCCCTCGAGCAGCTCGAGCGCTACTGGCGCGCGCCGGAGGCGGAGGCCCTGGAGATCGCGCGCGGGCTGCGCGCAGGCTTCGTGCTGATTCGTCTCGACGCGAACGTGCGCCGGGCGCCGGCGGGGGCCCTGATCCGGGCGCTGGCCCTGCGCGACGGCTCGGCCGGGGCGGCGCCCGCCCTCGGCCATCACCGCCTGGTGTACGAGTCGCGGTCCCTGGGCGCCGCGCCGGGGAGCGCTCCCCTCTACAAGGTCTTCGAGATCGTCGCCGGCGCGGCGGTCGTCGGTCGCGCGCCTGCGGGGGAGCGGGTCGAGGCCGAGCTCGGGCTGCGGACGGAACGCGGTCGGAGCTTCGTCTACCGGGTGGTCGGACGCGCGGATGACGAGGGTCGCTACCGCCTGCGCCTGGCGTACCCGAGCGGGCAGGCGGGCTCCGGGCTGCGCTCGGAGCCGGACTATCGCCTGACCGGAGCGGGGGGCGAGGCGCGCCTCGCGGTTCCGCTGCAGGCGGTGCGGGGGGGAGCCACGCTCCCCGGGCCCGATCTGGGCGGCGCAGACGGGACGCGTGGCCCCCTCGCGCTATAGATAGGTCATGTCCGATTCCTACGACGTGGTCATCCTCGGCGGTGGCCCGGGCGGCTACGTCGCCGCGATCCGAGCCCGCCAGCTCGGGCTGCGCACGGCGCTCGTCGAGCGCGACGCGCTGGGAGGCATCTGCCTCAACTGGGGCTGCATCCCCACCAAGGCCCTGCTTCGGGCCTCCGAGATCCGCCACGTGTTGGCGGAGCTCGACGAGTTCGGATTCGAGGTGGGCGAGGTGCGCTTCGATCTGAAGAAGGTGGTGGCGCGCTCGCGCAAGGTCGCCAAGCGGCTCTCGATGGGCGTGAAGCACCTGATGAAGAAGAATGGCGGGGACGTCTTGGACGGCCACGGCCGTCTCGCGGGCCCGGGACGACTGCGCATCGACTCGGGCGCTGCCGCCGGAGCCGAGCTGAGCGCGCCGCACATCGTGCTCGCCAGCGGAGCCCGGGCGCGGAGTCTGCCCGGCATCGAGCCCGACGGCGCGCACGTCTGGACCTACCGGGAGGCCATGGTGCCCGAGAGCATGCCGGGCTCGCTGCTGGTGATCGGCTCCGGGGCCATCGGCATCGAGTTCGCGAGCTTCTACCGCGATCTCGGCGCCGAGGTGACCGTGGTCGAGCTGCTGCCCCAGATCCTGCCGGCCGAGGACGAGGAGATCTCCCGGGCGGCCCGCAAGGTCTTCGAGAAGCGCGGCATCGAGATCCACACCGGCGCCACCGCGCGCTCGCTGCAGATGCGCGGCGAGCGGGTGCTGGCGAGCCTCGAGCTCGAGGGCGGCGAGACGCGCGAGCTCGAGGTCGACCGCGTGATCCTGGCCGTCGGCATCACCGGCAACGTCGAGGAGCTGGGGCTCGAGGGCACCGGCGTGGCGGTCGAGCGCGGCCGCATCGTCGTGAACGAGTGGCTGGAGACCGGCGAGCGGGGCGTCTACGCCATCGGCGACGTGGTGGGCCCCCCCTGGCTGGCCCACAAAGCCATGCACGAGGGCGTGCTCTGCATCGAACGCATCGCGGGAGTCGATGGGCTCCACCCGATCGACACCACCCGCATTCCCGGCTGCACCTACAGTCGGCCGCAGATCGCCAGCGTCGGCCTCACCGAGAAGCAGGCGGCGGAGGCCGGTCACGAGCTCAAGGTCGGCCGCTTCCCCTGGGTGGGCAACGGCAAGGCGATCGCGGTCGGCGAGACCGAAGGCCTGGTCAAGACCATCTTCGACGCGCGGACGGGCGAGCTGCTCGGCGCGCACATGCTCGGCCACGAGGTGACCGAGCTGATCCAGGGCTACGCGATCGCGCGCACCCTCGAGAGCACCGAGGCCGAGCTCGCCGCCACCATCTTTCCGCACCCCACGCTCTCCGAGGCCATGCACGAGTCCGTGCTCGACGCCTTCGGTCGCGTGCTCCACATCTGAGCCACGGCCTCGAGCGTCCGGGGCGGCGCGGGAGGGAGCGCCTGGCTGCGCGCGGCTGGGCCCGGCTTCCGGGCGAGCGCCGGGCCTAGGGGGCCGGCGTCACCGCGATGCCGATCTCCGTGCGGCCCTCCCTGGGGGCGATCGAGACCCGCGTCTTGCGACCGGCCTTGTCCGCGTTGAGCAGCCAGTATCGCGGGGTCTCCCGCTGGCTCTCGATCGTCCAGCCCTGGGCCACCAGCTCCTTCTCGTAGAAGGCGTAGACCTCGGGGGGCTGGGCGTCGGTCAGGAAGACGGCCAGCGCTCCCATGCCGCCGGCCGAGGCCCAGTGGGCGGGATCCGAGCCGGAGAAGACGGGCACGTCCTCGGGGAAGTCTGCGGGCACCGAGTTCTCGCCGACCTCGATGTCCTCGATGGGGATCTGCGGGACGGCCGGCCTGGGCGCCACCCTCTCCACCTCGACCTCTTCGGATCCGCAGGCGACCGCGAGCCCGAGGGCCGCCAGCCAGACGATCCCCCCGAAGTGCTGCATTGCTCTCATTGGCTTCCCTTCTCCGGTTCGGTTGGTGCCGCTCGGCTCCCCGCGGCGAGGCCCGCGCCTCCCGCGAAGCTCTGCCTGGCCATGCCGACGCGCGAGGCCTCGAGGAGCAGATCGCCGTCGGTCTCGGTCACATCTCCCAGGCGGCTCCGGCAGGCCTGAGCCCGCAGCTGGGTCTTGGTCATGTGTACCGCGATCTCGGGCTTGGCGGCGAGGCGCTCCGCCCAGTCGCGCACGGTGGTGTCGAGCTCGGCCTCCGGCACCGCCCGGTGCACCAGGCCCCACTGCTCGGCGCGCTCACCGCTCACGGCGTCGCAGAGCAGCAGGAGCTGCCGGGCGCGAGAGGCTCCGAGCTCGTGGATCAGGCGCGGCGTTGCGCCCCAGCTGAGCGGAATGCCGAGGTCGACCTCGGGGATCCGCAGCGAGGCGTCCTGGCTGGCGACCCGCAGGTCGCAGGCCAGGGCGAGGCACAGGCCGCCGCCGACCGCGTGGCCCTGGATCCGGGCCAGGGTGATCAGCTCGGCATCCTCGATGGCGCGGCAGGCCCGCAGGCCGAGCTGGGCCACGAAGCGACGCTCCCGATCGCTGGCCCCGGAAGAGCTGGCCAGGCGAGCCGCTCCGGGCGGCGCGTTTCGATCGGCGCCGCCGCAGAAGGAGGGCCCCCGTCCTCCGAGAATCACCACCCGCGTGTCCCAGGCGCGGCGGAGCCCCGAGAACAGAGCCTCGATCTCCTCGAGGGTCTCGGTGTCGAGGGCGTTGCGCCGCTCGGGCCGCGAGAGCCACACGCGCAGGACGGCGCCGTCTCGCTCGACGGCCAGGCGGGCCATGCGCGCCGTTTACCACGGGGCAGTCCCAAAGTCGAGGGGGTATGCTCCGTCGCCTGCGTGTTTCGATCCAGGACGAGTCCGCCCGCATGCCGCCTCTCCGATGCTTCTCTCGTCGCGGCCGGCGCCGTGGCCTCGTGGGCCTCGCCTCCGTGGCGGCCCTTCTGCTCGGCTGCGCGGAGCCCGGCCCGCCGCGGCTGCTGCTGCTGATCTCGGTCGATACCCTGCGCGTCGATCGCCTGGGGGCCTACGGCAGCGAGCGCGGCCTGACGCCGAATCTCGACCGGCTGGCCGAGCGCAGCCTGGTCTTCGAGGCGGCCTACGCCCCGGCCTCCTTCACGCTGCCCTCGGTCGCGACGCTGCTCACCGGTCGCTACCCCGACGAGATCGGCATCTTCAACAACCGTTCGACGCTGGCCGCGGGCCTTCCCACGCTGGCGACCGAGCTGGGCGCGCGGGGCTTCCGCACGCACGCGGTGGTCAGCAACTTCGTGCTGCGTCGCGGCTCGGGCATCGCCGCGGGCTTCGACTCCTTCGACGACGAAATGTCGTCGGTCGAGGCGAGACGGAACATGCCGGAGCGCAGCGCCGGACCGACGACGCAGGCGGCGCTCGACGCCCTGGAGAGCTGCAGCGCGGATCCGCAGCGCCCCTGCTTCCTGTGGGTGCACTATCAGGATCCCCACGGCCCCTACACCCCGCCCGAGGCCCTGCGCCGTCGCTACCTGGGGCGCGAGCGGGCCGTCGGCGCCGAGCCCCGGACGCTGCCGGTGCGCCCCGGTCCGATCGGCCTCGGAGGCATCCCGAGCTACCAGTACCTTCCCGAGCACCGGGAGGTCGCCTGGTACCTGGCCGGCTACGACGGCGAGGTCCGCCACACCGACGAGGAGATCGGCCGGCTGCTCCGGGCCGTGGAGGAGAAGGGGCTGGCGGAGAGCGGCTGGATCGTCTTCGTGGCGGATCACGGCGAGTCCCTGGGAGAGGACGACTACTGGTTCTCCCATGGGCGGCGGCTCTCGGAGCCGCTGGTCCGGGTCCCGCTCCTCGTCGCCGCGCCGCAGCTGGCCCCCGGGCGCCGCGACGACGTCGTCGGCCTGGTGGACCTCTTCCCCACGCTCCTGACGGCGCTCGCCGGCTCGCCGCCCGACCGCGAGCTGGCCGGGCGCGATCTGCTGGCCGACGGGGCGGCGGGCGGGTCCAGCAGCGTCTATCTGTCGGCCCTGGGAGGCGACGAGCTGCCGCGCTACGGCGTGGTGGAGGGGCGCTTCAAGCTGGTGGTGCGCGAGCGGTCGGGCGGGGAGCAGCGGCGCCTCTCGGTGCGGGGTCGCGACGGGGTGAACCTCGCGAGCAGCGCTCCCGGGGAGACCCGGCGGCTGCGCGAGCTGCTGCGCGAGCTGCGCAGTCGCTACCGGGGCGCCGAGATCGCGCCCGTCCAGTCGCTTTCCCCCGAAGAGAGCCGCGCCCTGGAAGCGCTCGGGTACGGGAGTTGAGCGCAGCAGAAGCCTACGCCACCCGCCTCGAGCAGGCCCGCACGGCCGGCAGGCGCCGCGCGCTCTGGGCCGCTCGCGTCTCGAACCTGCGCCTGCTGGTCTTCGCCCTGGGCCTCGGGGTCGCGTGGTCGGTCTTCGGGGCGGGGCGGCTGCCGGCCTGGTGCCTGGCTCCGCCGGTGCTGCTCTTCGCCGCGCTGGTCGTCACCCACGACCTGCTGCTGCGCGCCCGCGCCGAGGCCCAGCGGCGCGCCGAGTTCTACGAGCGAGGCCTGGCGCGGCTGGAGGATCGCTGGGCGGGCGAGGGCCGGGCGGGTGAGGACTTCGCGGACCCCTCACACCCCTACGCCCTCGACCTGGATCTCTTCGGTCGGGGCTCGCTCTTCGAGCTGCTCTGCAGCGCGCGGACCCAACAGGGCGAGCGGGTCCTGGCCGACTGGCTGTGCGCCCCGGCCGGCGCCGAGGTCGTGAGGAGTCGCCAGCAGGCGGTGGAAGAGCTGCGGCCCGGTCTCGATCTGCGCGAGGACCTGGCCACCCTGGGTGAGGAGGTGCGCGCGACGCTGCACGCGGAGGCCGTGCGACGCTGGGGCGAGGCGGAGCCGGGGCTGCCGCGGGGCTGGCTGCGCGGGCTGGCCGCGGCGCTCCCGGTGGCGACCCTGGCCACCGGCGTCGCCTGCCTCGACGGCCTGCCCGCGGGCTGGCTGCTGCCGCCCCTGGGGCTGCAGATGGTCTTCGCGCTGGCACTGCGCCCCCGCGTGCGGCGCGTGCTCGCCGCCGTCGACCTTCCCGGGCGGGAGCTCGAGCTGGTCGGACGCCTGCTCGCGCGCGTCGAGCGCGAGCGCTTCCGCACGCCACTCCTCCGCGCCTTGCGCGAGCGGCTCGACACCGAGGGGGTACCCGCCTCGCGCCGCATCGCAGCCCTGCGGCGCCGCATCGACCTGCTCGACGCGCGGCGCAATCAGTTCTTCGCGCCCATCGCGGCCCTGCTGCTCTGGACCACCCAGAGCGCCTTTGCGCTCGAGCACTGGCGGGCCACCTGCGGACCCTCCCTCGGCTCCTGGATCGACGTGATGGGGGAGCTGGAGGCGCTGCTCTCGCTGGCGGGCTTCGCCTTCGAGCGTCCCGAGTATCCCTTTCCGGAGCTGAGGGCCGAGGGCTCGTGGCTGCGGGGAGAGGGTCTCGGACATCCGCTGCTGCCGGCCGATCGCTGTGTGCCCAACGACGTCTCGCTGGGAGGCGAGCTGCGGGTGCTGGTCGTCAGCGGATCCAACATGTCCGGCAAGAGCACCCTGCTGCGCACGCTCGGCACCAATGCGGTGCTGGCCTTCGCCGGTGCGCCGGTACGCGCCCGGAGTCTCGAGCTCTCCCCGCTGTCGATCGGCGCCTCGATCCGCAGCATGGATTCCCTCCAGGAGGGCAGCTCGCGCTTCTACGCCGAGATCCTGCGCCTGCGGCAGATCGTCGAGATCGCCGAGGCGGGCCCGACGCTCTTCCTGCTCGACGAGATCCTGCACGGCACGAACTCCCACGACCGGGGCATCGGCGGCGAGGCCGTGGTGCGCGGGCTGGTCGGACTCGACGCCATCGGTGTGGTGACCACGCACGACCTGGCGCTGGCGCGCATCGCGGAGTCGCTGGCGCCGCGCGGTCGCAACGTGCACTTCGAGGATCACCTGGAGGAGGGTCGGATGAGCTTCGACTACCGGCTGCGCGAGGGGGTCGTGCGCAAGAGCAACGCCCTCGAGCTGATGCGCGCGGTGGGGCTCTCCGTCTAGCGCGCGGCGAGCTCGGCGCTGCCGGGCTCCACCCCGCTGTCCGCGTCCTCGGGCGCTGCGCGGCGGAGCTCCCGGGCAATCGAGGACCGCGCCGCGCGGATCCAGGCCCGACGGGGCACCTGCAAGTGCCCGTCGTCGCTGGCCTCGTCGCGGGCCCTTGAAGGGCACGCCGCGGCGGGACACCTTCCCGTGCTCAGGTTTTCGCGACGTGCGCCATCCCATCGTCGACGAGGAGCTCGCCCTGCTCGAGCGCATCGCCGCCACCCTGGCGGCGCTGCCGCCGCGTGGGCGCGAGGCCGAGCTGCCCCTCGAGCGCGAGCTGGAGCAGCTCCGGGAGATCTACTCGGAGGCGAAGGAGGAGGACGCTCCGGCCCTTCGCCAGCAGATGCACCGCCACACGGCGTTGCTCGAGCAGCTTCGGGCCTCGCGCGCCGCTCCCCAGGTGGACCCGCGCTCTCCGTACTTTGCCCATCTGCGACTGCGGGAGGAGGACGGCGAGCGGGACCTCTGCCTCGGGCGCGCCACCTGTCTCGAGGGGGGCATCCGCATCGTCGACTGGCGCAACGCTCCGATCTCGCGGCTCTTCTATCGCTATCGGCAGGGCGAGGAGTACGAGGAGGAGCTGGCGGGCCGATCGCGCTCCGGTGAGGTCGTCACCCGCCGCACCGTGGGAATCCGCGACGGGGCCCTCGACCGGATCGAGGCGCCGGAAGGCGTCTTCACCCCCGACGCCGAGGTGCCGGGGGGCTGGCGCCAGCGACGGCGCAAGGCGCCCCGCCTCGCCGGTGGGGAGGCCTCGGCGCTGCGGGCTCACGGCGTGGGCCAGGGGGCTGCGCGCCGGCTGGGAAGCCACCTGGACGGGCGCCCCACGCGGGCCGACAAGCGCCTGCCGGAGATCACCGGCCTGATCGATCCGGCTCAGTTCGGCCTGATCACGCGCCCGGGCAGTGGCTTCCTGGCGATTCGCGGCTCGGCTGGCTCCGGCAAGACCACCGTGGCCCTCCACCGCATCGCCTATCTGGCCTTCCACGACGAGGAGGTGGACTCCGACCGCACGCTCTTCCTGACCTTCTCGCAGGCGCTGCGGAGCTACGTCGGCCACGTGCTGCCGGCGCTCGGCATCGAGCGGGTGCGCATCCGCACCTTCCACGAGTGGGCCGCCGAGCAGCGACGCCGCCACTACCCGCAGCTGCCGGCCTCCACGCGCCAGGACGCCCCCAGCTGGGTGCAGCGCATGAAGCTCCACCCGGCACTGGGACGCGCTCTCGCGGAGCAGGTGAGGCGCCACGAGGGGGCCGGCGATCCGGCACAGGCCCTCGACGACTGGGCGAGCGTGCTCACCCACCGGGCCTTGCTGGAGGAGGTCTTCGCATCCCAGGCGCCCGGTGAGATCGGCAGCGCCGAGATCGGCCGCTTCGTCGAGTGGTGTACCCGGCGCAACGAAGAGCTCTTCGCACACCTGGGCGGCGAGCCGCGCAGCGATGCCGAGCTGGATCCGGAGGACGACGCGCTGCTGCTGCGCGCCTGGCAGCTGCGGGTGGGTCCGCTGCGCCAGCGGGGTCGCAGGCCGCTTCGCTACCGCCACGTGGCGATCGACGAGGTGCAGGATTTCGCGCCGCTCGAGGTCCAGCTCCTGCTCGGCTGCCTCGATCGCCATCGCAGCATCACGCTGGCCGGCGACACCCAGCAGCACCTCTCCACGCACAGTGGCTTCACCTCCTGGGCGGAGTTCCTCTCGGGCCTGGGCGTACCGGGAAGCGAGATCGAGACCCTGCGGGTGAGCTACCGCTCCACGGCGGAGATCGTGGCCTTTGCGCACCGCGTCCTCGGCGGGCTGGCGGAGGAGGAGCGGCCCGAGACGACCCGTTCCGGCCCTTCGGTCGAGCTGTTCCGCTTCACCGATCATGGCGGCTGCGTCGCCTTCCTGGCCGATGCCCTGAGAGATCTGGCCCGCGAGGAGCCCCTGGCCTCGGTCGCCCTGCTCACGCCCTCGCGCTCGTCCTCGGATCTCTACTTCCGCGGCCTCGCCCAGTGCGAGCTGCCCTCCCTGCGACGGGTGGTGCAGCAGGACTTCACCTTCTCCCCGGGCGTCGAGGTGACCGAGATCGAGCAGGCCAAGGGCCTCGAGTTCGACTACGTGATCCTCGTCGACGTCACCGCCGAGCAGTTCCCCGACGACCCGCCCGCGCGCCGCCGGCTCCACGTCGGCGCCACCCGCGCGGTCCACCAGCTCTGGCTCACCTGCCTCGGCACCCCGTCGAGCGTGGTGGAAATCCGGGAGAGCTGAGCGGGAGCGCGGCCCCGCGGCTCTCCGCCGGCCGTCGGGGCGCGGACGCGCTATACCGGCGCGATGACGGCATCCCCCCCTTCGCGCGGTCGGGTCCCGGCCCGCGGCGCACTGCTCGCCTGCCTGGTCTGCCTGATCGCCGTCGCGGCGGCCGCCGCGGGAACGGTCGTGATCGCCGCCGGCGAGCGCGGCGCCACCTACCAGCGCTACGCCGCGAACCTCGGCGCGATGCTGCCCGCGTTCCGCGTCC
>CAZYOL010000173.1:0-10091 GCA_964649065.1 uncultured Spirochaetales bacterium | reverse complement strand
GCGCGGCCGAGCGGCGGGCGCGCCGCCCCCTCCGGAGCCCGGGGAGGCAGGCGGCGCGTCGTCCCCGCCGGCCAGGCGGCGCTCCAGGGCGTCCAGCCGCCCGAGCAGGCGCCGGACGTCGTCGCCCTCGGGCTGGGTGGCCAGGCGCACCACGGCCATCTCCAGCACGGCCATGGGCGCCGGGGCCCAGGCCAGGTCCTCCTGCTCCTTGAGGAGCGCGCGGAACATGCGGCGCAGCCGAGCGGCCTCGCTGCGCTCGGCCAGGGCGCGCAGCTCCTCGATCTCCTCGTCGGCTCCCTCGAGGAGCTGGTCCGCCGCCTGCGGCGCGATGCGCAGGATCACCAGGTCGCGCAGCAGCTCGAGCAGCGACTCCCCGAGCCGCTTCGCCTCGATGCCGGCCTCCTGGGCGCGGCCACAGGCCTGCAGGGCCGCCGCGGCATCGCCCGCGACGCAGGCCTCCAGGACCGCCAGCAGGATGCGCCGGTCGACGAGGTCGAGAATCTCCGCCACGCGGTCGTGCTCGATCGCCTGGCCCCCGTAGGCGATCACCTGATCGAGGAGCGTCTGGGCGTCGCGCATCGACCCGTCGGCCTCGCGGGCGATCGCCAGCAGGCTGCGCTCCTCGATGCCGAAGCCCTCGTCCCCGGCGATCAGGGCGAGCCGCTCGACGATCTCCCGGGTGGCGATGCGCCGCAGGTCGTAGCGCTGGCAGCGCGAGATCACCGTGAAGGGGATCTTCTCCGGGTTGGTGGTGCAGAAGACGAAGAGGCTGCGCGGGGGCGGCTCCTCCAGGGTCTTGAGCAGGGCATTGAAGGCCGCCGTCGAGAGCATGTGCACCTCGTCGACGACGAAGATCCGGTGCTTGCCGGGGGAGGGCGCGTAGCGAATCGCCTGGATCAGCTCGCGGACGTCGTCGACGCTGGTGCGGCTGGCCGCGTCGATCTCCTGCACGTCCAGGGAGTGGCCCTCGATGACCTCGCGGCAGGAGCTGCAGACACCGCAGGGGGTGTCCGTGGGGCCCTTCTCGCAGTTGAGGCAGCGCGCCAGGATCCGCGCCAGGGTGGTCTTGCCGACGCCCCGCGGGCCCGTGAGCAGCAGGGCGTGGGGCACGCGATCGCTGCGGATCGCGTTTCGCAGGGGCGCGGTGACGTGGGCCTGGCCGGCGACGTCGTCGAAAGCCTGGGGTCGCCACTTGCGGGCCAGGACCTGGTAGCTCAAAGGGGGCTGCGCCTCACCGCGGTGCGGGGACCCGAGACCGCAGGGCACCCCCACCCGCAACCGAATCCCCGCTACCGCTGCTTCCTTCCGGACCTGACGGGGTTCACGAGGCTCGTGATCGAGCGGGACCCTGCGATCGCGGCTCCCCGCACCGCAGCTTCTGAAGGTACCGGCCTGTATTTTCGCGGGCAAACAAGGGCTCCCGGCTACGCTCCCCCGCATGGGCGCTCTCCCCGAGCAGCTCGAGCACCCGCTCGCCGCCGACGCCCTACGGGCCGCCGAGGGCGCCCGCGCGCGGGCCTACGCGCCGTACTCCGGCTTCGCCATGGGCGCCGCCGTCGTGACCGACCGCGGCCAGGTCGTCCCCGGGGCGCTGGTGGAGAACGTCTCGCTGGGGCTGGCCATGTGCGCCGAGCGCGCGGCGCTCTTCGCCAGCGTCGCCCACGCCGCGGGCCGCCCGCAGCTTCTCGCCGTGGTGTCCCGGCGCACGCGCGGAGAGCTGACCTGGCCCTGCGGCGCCTGCCTGCAGGTGGCCCTGGAGCTCGGCGGGCCGGAGCTGTGGGTGGTCGCCAGCGACGGCCGGGGCCAGATCGAGCAGGCCCGGCTCTGCGACCTGGCTCGCTCCCTGCCCTACAAGGGCGCGCGCTGAGCGGGCGCGCCCCGAGCGCTGCCGGGCCGCGTGGCTACGGGGTCTCGGCGTAGTCCCAGTAGCCGAGCGTCTCCTGGGCCTGCTCGCGCACGCCGGGGTCGGGATGGCCGCGGAAGGGAGCGACGAATTCGATCAGGGTCTCGTCGCCGGCGAAGCTCAGGCCCTCGATCGTCGCGGTCAGCACCGCGGGGTCCGGGTCCTCCAGCATCTGGAGCAGGCGACTCACGGCCACGTAGGTGCCGTCGTCCGCCAGGGCCTGCGCGGCGGCGGCGCGGACCTCGGGATCCGGGTCGAGCCTGCCCGCCTCGCCCACGCGCTCGCGGGCGTCGCCCTCGTCGAGGTCGAGGTCCGGGATGGCCGCGGCGCGCACGCGCGGATCCGGGTGTGCGAGGGCCTTCTCCAGCTCCTCCTGGAAGCTCTGGCGCTCGCCGTAGAGCCGGGCGCGAATGCGCTGGCGGCCCTGCGCGTCGTTGCGGGACTCGACCAGATCGCGGCGCAGCTCCGCGATGCGCTCCCGCAGCTCCTCGATCCGCTCGAGGCGCGCCGGGTCGGTTTCCGGCCCGGGGCTCTGCTCGTCCGTCGGGGCGGCGGCGCGCTCCGGCGTGGCCAGGGACGCGGACTCGGAGGGCGCGCCGACCTCCACGCGGGCCAGCCTCGGCGGGCCCGCGGCGTCGGGCCGGTAGCGCAGCGCGTAGCGCTCCTCGGTCAGGATGGCGGCGATCGCCTCGGCGAGGGCCACGTCCTCCAGACGCAGCGTGACCCGGCGAGGCGGGGTCGCGCTGGCCGTCAGCTCGAAGCCCGCCTGCTCGGCGAGCTGCTCCAGCACGGAGAGCTGCATCACGTCCGCCACGGCGCCGCTGACCCGACCTTCCACGAGGCGCAGCTCGCCCAGCGGGGCCGCGGAGCCCCCCCGCAGCCCGGAGGCCGCCGGCGCCGGGGGCTCGGGCCGCTCCGGCTCCGAGCCGCAGGAGCAGGCCGCGAGCCACAGGCACGCCCCGAGCAGCGAGGCTCCCCATCGCTTCTGCCGTCGTCTCCTCTCCCGGTGTCCCATCCCCGCCACGGTAGCCGAGCCCGCACCGCCGCTGTGAAACAGCTCACAGCCTCCCGGGCCCGTAAGGGCGAGGATCGGTGGCGAATCCAGGAGCGGAGGGGAAGAGCCGTGATCCAGATGAACATCGGAGACCACGCGGGCAACGAGAACGGGGTTCCGTTCCTGACCGTCCCGGCGGGCCGGCACCAGAACCAGGTGCGGTGGGCGCGCACCAAGGCCTTCTGGATCACCCGGAACATTCCCAGGGCCAACGCCTACTTTCTCACCCTTCCGGCCGGGCGCTCGCTGACCAACCTGCTCGACGACAACACGATCTGGATCAACTACGACCCGACCATCAACTACGACGGCTTCACCTTCAGCAATAACGACCTGTGGATCGGGCCGGGCCCCTTCCGCATCGGGCGCTGGCAGGTGCTGGCCACGCTGATCCACGAGCTCGCCCACATCGGCGGCGCGGTGGGCGGGGCGGCCGTCTGCGGAGCCTTCTCGGGGCCCTGCCACGCCGCGGAGCGCGCCGTCTTCGAGTGCGGTATGGGTCGGAACTCCGAGCTCAACACCGGTGTCGACAACCCAGAGACTCCCTACAACCCGAACATCTTCGGCTAGCCAGAGGAGGAGCCCGGCCATGAGACGAAGCGCCCGGTGGCAGCTGCCCTGGCTCCTGGGTCTGGCCAGCGCGGCGAGCCTGGCCTGCGGTGCGCCTTCTCCCACCGCCAACGCGGAGTCGTCCGAGGCCTCGTCGGCCTGCGCGCCCCGCCCGGATGCCGCACCCGGCGGGCTGATCGACGCCGCCACCAGCGCGGCGCTGGTGGCGGCGGGGCCGTCGCTCGAAGAGAACCTCGAGGGCGCGGCGAACGCGGCCCGCGGTGTCCGGCGCTGGAACCGCGAGGGCGGCGGTGCGGCCGGTGCCGTCTACGCCACCCAGAGCTATCGCCTCGGCCCGGAAGCCTGCGTGGACGAGCTCGTGCAGATGGCTCGGCTGACGCTCGCCGGCGGCCCCGATGCCGAATCCTTCCAGGGCCGGGCGCGGCCGCTGCAGGCGGACGAGCCGGCGGAGATCGAGGCGGCCTTCGCGGCCTGGGTGCGCAGCGGGCCGGAGGAAGAGGCGGCCGTGGCGGCGCTCGCCCGACAGCTCGCGGGCTTCGGCACCGAGCACCCCGACCTCCTGCTGTTCGGAGTGGATGGCGAGGCGGTGAAGATCCGCCACGCGGGCATCGCCCTGGTGGATCCGCGGACGCGCGAGGCCCTCTGGGTCTACGGGCGGGCGGTCCAGGGATCCGCGCACCGGCGCGACGGCAAGCCCGTGCTCCCCTAGCGGCGACCGCCTTCGCGGACATCCGACCAGGCAGAACACTCCGCGCCGGGCGGGCGAGCGGCCGGGTGGCTCTTGCTGCGGCGCGGGCCCGCAGCGGCCTCGGCGAACACGACGAGTGACCCAACGAGCTGCACTCGCTTGCGCTCGTACCGGGCTTTGCGTAGCTTTGGCTTCGAAAGGCCGTTTACGGGCCGAATCCAAACAGACCTTCCTGCCTTCGCTCTCACCTGTTTCTTCGTCCCAACGTGAATTCGCCTCTCGTTCCCAGCCATGGTGGCGGGGGAGCACTGTAATCGTGGGCGGGCTCTCGTGCTCGGACATCCCGGGCCAGCCGCCCCCGATCCATGGGCCTCGATCGGATTCCGACCCGAGGCAGACAGGACCAATACGTGAGCAAGAAGATCTACATCGGCAACCTCCCCTTCTCGAGCACGGAGGCGGATCTCAAGGATGCCTTCGGACGGCACGGTGCCGTCGATTCCGTGAGCATCATCACGGATCGCGAGACCGGGCGCCCGCGGGGCTTCGCCTTCGTCGAGATGGAGGAGGCGAGCGCCGCAGACGACGCGATCCGTGCCCTCGACGGGAGCGACCTCGGCGGGCGCACCATCAAGGTGAGCGAGGCCCAGGACCGTCGCGGCGGCGGTGGTCGCGGCCGCTACTAACGGTCGGCGCACCGAGACGATCGGGGTGGGGCTCGCTCCGTCCCGATCCGACGCACTCTTCCGAGGGGGGCATTCCGAACATGGCTCGCAGGAGCAGAACGGCCGTTCTCAAGAGACAACGCGAGCGCAAGAAGGCGGAGAAGGCGGAGGCCAAACGAGCCGATCGCCGCGACCGTCAGGATGCTCCGTCCACCGGACAGGCGGTGGCTTCCCAGGACGACCTCGCCGCCCTCGGCCTCGCGGATCCCGGGCCGGAAGCCGACCCGGAGGACGACCAGAACGCGAAGGACGACCAGAAGGGCGACTGAGAGCGCTCGGCCGGCGAGATCCGGTGCGCTCCCGCAGTCCCCTGCGTCCGGGAGCTCGCGACACGGCGGGCCTCTCTCGACCGACGCGCGCGCCGGGTTGGCGAGGCGCGCACGGACTGGCGGAGACGCACGGGCTGGCGGAGAGGGTGGGATTCGAACCCACGGTACGGCAAGCCGTACACCTGATTTCGAGTCAGGCCCGTTCAACCGGACTCCGGCACCTCTCCTGGGGCCTCGCTGCGGCCCGGTCGGCTCCTCGGGGAGGCGCCGCGCGGGACCCGAAAGGCTACCGCAGGCGGGGGCCCGCTTCAGCCGGATCCCGGGCCGGCGGCGCCAAAATGCAGCCGGGCCGGCGAGTAGCTACCCTCTCGGCCGCTCGACCCACCGAGCTGGAGGCGCCTGCTTGGCCAGAGACGACCTGATCCAGGGCACTGGAACTGTCGAGAAGATTCTCGGCGGCGGGCGCTACAAGATCAAGCTCGAGACGGGGCAGATCGTCACGGCCCAGCTCTCCGGACGCATGCGGCGCTTTCGCATTCGCGTGATCCCCGGCGACCGGGTGCAGGTGGGCGTCTCGCCCTACGACCCCACCCACGGCTTCATCACCTTCCGGCTGCGCGAGGGGCAGACCTCCGCCGACTGAGCGGGGTCGGTCTTGTCCGGGCGCGGCCGCATCCTCGCGCTCCGAGCGCTCCACGCCCAGGACCGGCTGCGCCTGCGCCTGCTGCGGGCGCGTCACCCCGGGCTCTCGGTGGATCCGGCCGCCAGCGCCTGCCTGGCCCACGGGCGCTTCCAGCTGGCGCCGGGGGCCCGCGTCCACTTCGCGGCCGGCGTCGTCACCGAGCGCCTCGCCGGGGCCCTGCAGGTCAGCGCCGAGGCCGGGGCGGAGATCTCGGTCGGGGAGGGCACCTGGCTGCGCACGGAGCTCGGCCCGGTGCAGCTGGTGGCCTTCGCAGGCGCCCGCCTGCGCATCGGTCCCGAGAGCCTGCTGAACGGCTGTCACCTGAGCGCCAAGGCCGAGCTGCGCCTGGGGCGGCGGGCCTTCGTCGGCCCCGGCACGCGCATCTTCGACGCCGACCAGCACGACCTCGACGCGGAGCGGCCCGAGCAGCGCGCACCCGTGCGGCTGGGCGACCACGTCTGGGTGGCGTCGGACGTCACGGTGCTGCGCGGGGTCGAGATCGGCGACCACTCGGTGATCGGCGCGCGCTCGGTGGTCAGCTCGGACATCCCGCCCCACACCCTGGCCTACGGCGTGCCGGCCCGGCCGCGGGGGATCGTCGGCGACCGCTCGCGGGCGCGCTAGACCTTGCGCATGGACCGGAGCGAGCCGCCGCTGGAGGAGGCCGGCCTGCGGGCGCTGCGGGTCGACCGGGTCGGCGACGTGCTGCGGGTCGCCATCGAGCATCCGGACAGCGCCCTCAACACCGTCGACGCGCTCCTGCACGCGGAGCTGGCCCGGCTCTTCCGGGGCCTCAAGCGCGAGCAGCGCGCCCGGGCCGTGCTGCTGATCGGCCGCGGGCGCGCCTTCAGCGCGGGCGGCGACTTCGATTGGCTGCCCACCCTCGACGACGCGGCCAAGCGCGAGCACCTGCGCCGCGACGCCAAGCAGCTGATCTGGGACCTGCTCGACGTCGAGCTGCCGCTGGTGGCGGCCGTGAACGGGCCGGCGGTGGGGCTGGGCGCGTCGATCGCGCTGCTCTCGGACGTGATCTTCGTGGCCGAGGGCGCCTCCCTGGCCGATCCCCACGTCCGCATCGGCATCGCCGCGGGCGACGGCGGCACCGCCATCTGGCCGCTGGTCCTGGGGCCCGCGCGCGCCAAGGAGTTCCTGCTGACCGGCGACCCGGTGAGCGCCGAGGAGGCGTGGCGCATGGGCCTGGTGAATCGCGTGGTCGCGGCGGAGCGGCTGGAGGCCGAGGCCCTGGCCTTCGCCGGTCGGCTGGCCGCCGGGGCCCCGCTGGCGCTCCGCTACACCAAGCTGTCGGTCAACAAGCTGGTCAAGGAGGCGCTGAACGTGGCCTTCGACACCTCGACCGCCCTCGAGCTGGTGACGCTCCAGAGCGAGGACCACGACGAGGCCCTGGCCGCCCTGCGGGAGCGGCGGGCGCCGGTCTTCCGGGGCCGCTGATGGAGCTCTACGCCGCGCTCTCGACGCTCCGGGCCGTGCGCCGCCTGCGGCCCGACCCGATTCCCGACGCCGTGCTGGAGCGCCTGCTCGAGGCCGCCACCTGGGCTCCGACGGGCGGCAACGCCCAGCCCTGGCGCGCGGTGGTCGTGCGCGAGCGCGCCCTGATGACGCGCCTGGGAGGCCTCTACGCGCAGCGCTGGTCCGCCTATGCGAAGCGTCACGTCGAGGCGCTCGCCGACGCGCCGCCCGCCGCGCGTGCCCGGGCCGACAAGATGCTGGCCGCCGGCGACCACCTGGCCGAGCACTTCGCCGAGACGCCGGTCCTGGTGGTCTTCTGCTTCAATCCGGAGAACATGGCGATCACCGATCGGAAGCTCGGGCGCCCCTCGGTGGTGGGCGGCGCCTCGGTCTACCCCGCCGTCCAGAACCTGCTGCTGGCGTGCCGCGCCGAGGGCCTCGGCTGCGTGCTGACGACCCTGCTGTGCGAGTGCGAGGACGAGGTGCGGGAGCTGCTCGCCATCCCGGACCCCTGGTACACCGCCGCGGCCGTCCCGATCGGCTATCCGCTGCTGGGCGGGCACGGGCCGCTCTCGCGGCGGCCGGTCGCGAAGATGGCCTTCGCCGACCGCTGGGGAACGGCGCTCGGCGGCGGGCCGGAGGCGCGGTGAGCGTCGCGGCCCCCGAGGCCTCACCGGATCCGGTCGCCCGCGCCGAGGCCTTCTCCGAGGAGCTGCGCGCGCGCGCCGACGAGATCGAGGCGGCCCGCAACCTGCCGCGCGACCTCTCGGACCGCTTCGCCGAGGCCGGCTTCTACGCGCTGTGCGCGCCCCGGGCCTACGGCGGCCTGGAGCGACCCGTCCCCGAGACCGCCCGGGTCATCGAGGCGCTGGCCCGGGCCGACGGCTCCTGCGGCTGGGTGGTCTTCATCGGCGCCACCTCCGGCACGATGCTGGCGTACCTGCCCGAGGACTCGGCCCGCGCCCTCTACCCCTCCCCGCGAACCCTTCTGGGCGGCGTCTTCGCTCCCCGCGGTCGGGCCGTCGCCGCCCCGGGCGGCTTCCGCGTGAGCGGGCGCTGGCAGTGGGGCTCCGGCACCCAGAACGCCGACTGGGTGGCCGGGGGCTGCACGCTGATCCGCGACGGCGAGCCCGAGCTGCTGCCCAGCGGCGCGCCGCGCTCCCACATGATGATCGCCCCGGCCGAGCAGGTGGAGTTCCTGGATACCTGGCACGTCTCGGGGATGTGCGGCACCGGCAGCACCGACTTCGCCATGCACGACCTCTTCGTGCCGGAGGGGCGCGCCGTCGGCATGCTCGGCGGCTGCCGCCTCGAGCGACCCCTCTACGCCTTCCCCCAGTTCGGGCTGCTGGCGATGGGCATCGCCGCCGTCTCGCTGGGGCTGGCGCGGGCCGCCATCGACGAGCTGGTCGGCTTCGCCTCGGCGAAGACCCCGACGGGCAGCCGCCGGCCCCTGGCGAGCCGGGCCTCCACCCAGTCCGACGTCGCCCAGGCCGAGGCCCTGCTGCGCTCGTCCCGGGCCTACCTCTACGAAGTGCTGGAGCAGGCCTGGGAGATGGCCAGCGAGACCGGTCGCATCGGCGTCGAGCAGCGCCGCGACGTCCGGCTCGCCACGAGTCACGCGGTGCGCCAGGCCGCGCGGGCGGTGGACCTGATGTACGAGCTCGGAGGCGGCACCTCCGTGTATCGCAGCTCGCCGCTGCAGCGCATCTTTCGCGACGTCCACGTGGCCACCCAGCACATGATGGTGAGCCGCAGCACTCTCGAGCTGACCGGGCGCCTCTTCCTCGGCCTCGAGACCGACACCTCGCAGCTCTGATCGAGTAGCATCGCGGCGTGTCCCTGCGCATCGCGTACTTCGGTCAGGCGCCCTTCGGCCGCGACTGTCTGGATCGCCTGGTCGAGGCGGGCCACTCGATCGTCGCCGTCTACACCCCACCCGAGGGCTCGCGCCCCGATCCGACGGCCGCGCGCGCGGCCGAGCTCGGCCTGCCGCTGCTCCGGCACCGCTACTTCCGGCGCAGGACGGGTCCGGAGTCCTTCGAGCCGATCCCCCGCATCCTGGAGCAGTACCGGGCGCTCGACGCGGAGCTGAACGTCCTGGCCTTCGTCACCGCCATCCTGCCGCCGGAGATCGTGCAGCAGCCGCCGCAGCGCTCGCTCTGCTTCCACCCCTCCCTTCTGCCCCGCTACCGGGGCGGCAGCGCCCTGGCCTGGCAGGTGATCCTGGGCGAGACCGAGTCGGGCGTGACGGTCTTCCAGCCCGACGAGGGCGTGGACACCGGGCCGATCGTCGTCCAGAAGGGCGGCGTGACCCTCGACGAGACCACGACCGCCGGCAGCCTCTACTTCGATCACCTCTATCCGCTGGGGGTCGAGGCCGTGGTCGAGGCGGTGGAGGCGGTGGCCGACGGCCGCGCGCGTCCGAGGCCCCAGGACGAGAGCCGCGCCTCCCACCAGGGCCTGGTCGACGACGGCGTCGCGCGCCTCGACTTCGCCCGGGAGGCGCGCGAGCTCGACCGGCTGGTGCGCGGCTGCGACCCGCAGCCCGGCGCCTTCGCGCTGCGCGACGGAGAGCCGCTTCGCCTCTTCGACGGGCGCCTGCTGCCCGGGGCCGTCGACGCCGAGCCCGGCAGCGTGCTCGGTATCGAGGACGGCCGCCTGCTGGTCGCGGCCCGGGGCGGGCGGCTGGCCGCCGGGCGCCTGCGCCTCGGCGCGGGCAGGAAGCAGCCC
>CAZYOL010000172.1:0-10239 GCA_964649065.1 uncultured Spirochaetales bacterium | reverse complement strand
GACATGATGTTCGGGCTGATCCGCACCGAGCCCGAGGCCTCCAAGCACGCCGGCCTCAGCTACCTGCTCATTCCCATGGACACGCCGGGCATCGACGTGCGTCCCCTCGGCACCATGACCGGCCACGCGGAGTTCAACGAGGTCTTCTTCGACCAGGCCCGCGTGCCCCAGGCCAACGTGATCGGCCAGCGCGGCGAGGGCTGGAAGATCGCCAATGCCACCCTCAAGCACGAGCGCAACATGCTCGCCTCCAGCGCCGTCCTCGACGGCACGCTGCGCCAGCTGGTCGCGCTGATGCAGGAGGAGGGCCCCGACGGAAGGCGCGGGCTCGACTCGCCCGTGCTGCGCGACCGCCTGGTCGGCCTGCAGGGTCGGGTGCTGGCGATGAAGTACCACGCCCTGCGCATGCTGACGGCGCGGGCACGCGGCACGTCGCCGGGCGTCGCGGGCCTCGTGACCAAGCTGACGGGCTGCGAGCTCTCGCACCAGCTGAACGCGCTGGGCATCGACGCGCTCGGCGAGCTGGGCGTGCTCTACGAGGGCTCCCCCCACGAGCGCTCGGGAGGGCGCTGGCAGTCGCAGCACATGTTCACGCTGGGCCTGATCATCGGCGGCGGCACGGCGCAGATCCAGAAGAACATCATCAGCGAGCGCGGCCTCGGCATGCCGCGCGAGCCGAAGCCGGCCCGGGCCTAGCCGTGGACTTCGCCCTCTCCGAAGAGCAGGAGCTGCTGGCCGAGACCCTGCGCCGCTACCTGGACGAGGAGCTGCCCATCAGCCGCATCCGGGAGATCGTGGCGGAGGTCCACGGCCGCGACGGCGGCGCCTGGAAGGGGCTCTGCGAGCTGGGGGTGGCCGGCCTGCTGATTCCCGAGGAGCACGGGGGCAGCGGCCTCTCGCTGCTCGACGCGGCGGTGGCCGCCGAGTCGCTGGCCTGGGGCGTCGCACCGGTGCCCTTCCTCGGCAGCGCCGTGATGGCCCCTCTGGCGATCCTGGCCGCGGGAAGTGACGAGCAGCAGAAGCGCTGGCTGCCTTCTCTGGCCACCGGCTCGCGGCGCGTCGGCGTGGCCGCCAACGAGCTGGGCGGAGGCCGCGGGGCCGCGGGCGTGGAGGTGCGCGGCGGACGCCTCCACGGCCGGGCGATGCTGGTCGAGGGCGGGTCCGAGACGGAGACCTTCCTGATCCCGGCGGATCGCGGCGAGACCCTGGTTCTGGTGGCGGCGGGCGCCTCGGGCCTGCGCACCACCCCGCTCAAGACGATCGACCGCACGCGGGCCTTCGTCGAGCTGCAGCTCGAGGGCGTGCGGCCCGACGAGTGGCTCGGCGAGCCCGGCAGCGCGGGCGGCGCCAGCCGCCGCATGCTGGACGCCGGCCGCGTGATGCTCGCGGCCGACATCCTGGGCGCCAGCGAGCGCGCGCTCGAGCTGGCCGTGGCCTACTCGAAGGAGCGGGTGCAGTTCGAGCGCGTGATCGCCTCCTTCCAGGCCGTGAAGCACATGTGCGCCGAGATGGTGGCGGAGCTGGAGCCCGCTCGCTCTCTGGTCTGGTACGCGGCTCACGCCTTCGAGGCGGCCCCCGAGGAGGCCTCGCTGATGGCCAGCCAGGCGAAGGCCCTGCTCTCCGAGGTCGGGCCCATCGTGGTGCGCACGGCCACCGAGGTGCACGGAGGCATCGGCTTCACCGACGACCAGAACCTGCACTACTGGTTCAAGCGCGTCGGCGTCGATCGCCAGCTCCTGGGGGGGCCCGAGGAGCTGCGCGAGGACGCGGCCCGGCTGCAGGGATGGCTGGGCTAGCCGAGACCAGGAGAAGGCCGTGCTGAAGGTGAGCGTCGATCTTCGAGCCGAGGCGGACGAGCTGCGCGAGCTGCTCGCCAAGCTGCGCCCGGAGGACTGGAGCCGGGAGACTCCCTTCCTCTCATGGACGCCCTGGGACGTGGTGGCCCACCTCCACTACTACGACCGGGTCTCGCTGCTGGCGGCCACCGACGAGGCGGCCTTCGTCGAGAAGCGCAAGGACATCGTCGAGGCCATGCTCGCGGGCACGAGTGGCGCCGAGAAGACCCGCCGGGATCTCGGCGAGCTGGCGCCGGAGGCCCTGGCGGAGCAGTGGTACGAGACCTGCTGCGCGCTGGCCCGCGAGCTCGGAGCATCGGATCCCAAGCGCCGCCTGCCCTGGTTCGGCCCCGACATGAGCGCGCAGATGTTCACGACCGCGCGCCTCATGGAGACCTGGGCCCACGCCCAGGACATCTACGATCTGCTGGGCCTCGAGCGCCGCTACAGCGACCGCATCCGCCACGTGGCGGTGATCGGCGTCCGGACCTTCGGCTGGACCTTCGTCAACCGGGGCCTCGAGCGCCCCGGGCCGGCGCCCTATGTGAGGCTCGAGGCTCCCTCCGGCGAGATCTGGGAGTGGAACGAGCCCCGCGAGACCAGTCGGGTCTCGGGCCTCGCCTCGGACTTCTGCCACGTGGTGACCCAGGGACGCAACGTCGCGGACACCGGCCTCGAGGTGGTCGGCGAGGTCGCCGAGCGCTGGATGGCCATCGCGCAGTGCTTCGCCGGTGGGCCGGTGGATCCGCCCGAGCCGGGCAAGCGCGTCGGTCCGCCGACCGCGTAGAGGGAGGAGCCCCGTGAAGATCGACGCCGGACTCATGACCAGCGACCTCTCCCAGGTGGCCGAGCACGCCCGCGCCCGCGAGGCCGAGGGCTACGACGGCCTGGTGAGCGCCGAGATGAGCAGCGACCCCTTCCTGCCGCTGCTGCTGGCCGCCGAGCACACCGAGCGCGTCGAGCTGATGACCTCGATCGCCGTGGCCTTCGCGCGCAACCCGATGCTGCTGGCCAACCTGGGCAACGACCTGCAGGCCTTCTCGGGCGGGCGCTTCATCCTCGGCCTCGGCTCGCAGATCAAGCCCCACATCACGCGCCGCTTCAGCATGCCCTGGTCGCGGCCGGCGGCCCGCATGCGCGAGATGATCCTGGCGATGCGGGCCATCTGGGACTGCTGGTACGAGGGCAAGCCCCTCGACTTCCAGGGCGAATTCTACACCCACACCCTGATGACCCCGATGTTCACCCCGACCAACAACCGCCACGGACCGCCGAAGGTGGTGCTGGCGGCGGTCGGCCCGAAGATGACGGAGGTGGCCGGCGAGGTCGCCGACGGCATGCTCGTCCACGCCTTCACCACGCCGCGCTACCTGGAGCAGGTGACGCTGCCGGCCATCGATCGCGGCCTGGCCAAGGCCGGGCGCTCGCGCGCCGACTTCCAGCTCTGCCTGCCCTCCTTCGTGGTGAGCGGAGCCGACGAGAGCCAGCGGGAGGCGAGCCGGGTCGCGGTCACCCGGCAGATCGCCTTCTACGGCTCGACGCCGGCCTATCGCGGGGTCCTGGAGCTGCACGGCTGGGGCGATCTCCAGGGCGAGCTGCGCGCCATGTCGAAGCGGGGCCAATGGGCCGAGATGGGCGAGCTCATCAGCGACGAGATGCTGGCCGAGTTCGCCGTGGTGGCCGACCCGCCGCAGGTGGCGGCGGGGCTGGTCGAGCGCTTCCGCGGCACCATCGACCGCCTGCTGGTCACGGCGTCCTTCTCCGGGGAGGAGGAGCGCCGCCGCTTCTTCGACGAGCTCCGCGCCGCCTGAAGCAAGCGCCCGAAGGACGCGCAGCGAGCGCAAGCGAAGCGCGCAGCGAGCCGGAGGCGAGCGGAGTCAGACTCTGGCGAGCGGAGTCAGACTCTGGCGAGCGGAGTCAGACTCCGGCGAGCGGTTTCAGACTCCGGCGAGCGGAGCCCGTGACGCCCGGCCGCAGCGCGCCGAAGATGAGCCACACTACTCCCATGCGCGTCTCCGCCCTTCGGGCCCTGGCGGCCGCCCTGCTGGGCGCGCTGGCCAGCGGCTGCCCCGGGGCGCCCACGGATCGCTTCGGCGGGGCCTCGCTGGCGGTGCCCGGCCAGGCCACGCCCGGCGGGCCCACGGTGCTCTTCGTGGTGTTGGACACGGTGCGCGCGGATCGCCTGTCGCTCTGCGGCTACCCGCGCCCCACCTCGCCGACCCTCGAGCGCCTGCGCGAGCTCGGCGCGCGCTACAGCTGCCGGGCCTACGCCCCGGGCGACTGGACGCTGCCCAGCCACGCCTCCTTCTTCACGGGCACCCCGGTGGCCGTGCACGGCGCCCACATCACGGCCCCCGCGCAAGGCGACTCCGAGTGGCGCAACCCGACGCGAGACCTGCGCGCCGACCTTCCGACCCTGGCCGAGCTCTTCCGCGAGCGCGGCTACCAGACGGCGCTGGTCTCGGGCAATCCGATGCTGCGACGCCTCTCCCGCGGCTTCGAGCACGAGGTGACGGAGCGCTGGATGCGCGGCGCCGAGCTCCTCGACGAGCTGGACCGACTCCTGGTCGAGGATCTCGACCGCTCCGGTCCGCCGCTCTTTCTCACCGTCAATCTCTTCGACGCCCACGACCCCTGGGCCGGCGTACCGGAGGGGCTTCCCTGGGCGCCCGAACGAGGCAGGGTCGAGTACGCCTTCGCGAAGGGCTGCCCGGAGGGCGACCCCTGGCGCAGCTACGTCCGCGAGGAGATGCCGCCCGAGGAGCGCGCGCACTTCCTGGCCCAGCTCGGCGACGTCTACGACTACGGCGTGTGGAGCGCCGACGAGGCCCTCGGCGAGCTGCTGCGGCGCCTGGAGGCCTGGGGCTGGCTGGACGCGGGCCTGCGCCTCGTGGTGACCTCGGACCACGGAGAGTTCCTCGGCGAGCACGGACTCCTCACCCACGGATTGCACCTCTACGAAGAGAACCAGCGCGTGCCCCTGCTCGTCTACGACACGAGCGGGGCGCCCGAGCTGCCGGAGCCGGTCTCGGCGCTGGTCGCCTATCACCTGGTGCGCGACGGCGCGCTGCCCGATCCCCTGCCGCCCGTGCAGGCCGTCGCCTTCCCGGCGCAGGTCCAGGCGCGCTGCTCCGAGGGTCGCATGGGGACGCAGCTCTCCGCGGCGGAGTGGGGAGCCGCCGGCGAGCGCCACTGGATCGACGGGCAGCGCTACGAGTCCGACGGGGGCCCCGAGCGACGAGCGCCCTCCGATCCGGAGGATCCCGTCTGGCGGCGCCTGGACGCACTGGCCGGCGCGGCCCGCCGCTCCTTCGAGACGGGCAGCGCCATGGATCCCGAGATGCTCGAGGCCCTGCGCGCCGTCGGCTACGCGGAATAGCAAGCGCCCGAAGGGCTCGCGCAGCGCGCGCGAGCGCAGCGCGCGCAAGCGCAGCGCGCAGCGAGCGCGAGCGCAGCGCGCAGCGAGCCGAAGGCGAGCGAAGTCAGACTCTGGCGAGCGAAGTCAGACTCTGGCGAGCGGAGTCAGACTCTGGCCGACCAAGCCAGTGAGGCCTGCTCAGAGGCGGAAGTTGCCGATGCCGGCCGCCAGGACGCGCTCCGGCGGATCCTGGAAGGCCACGACGCGGACGTTCGCGATCCGCCTGCCGAGCTTCACGATCTCGGCCCGGCCACGGGTATCCGCCGGCCCGGCGCTGCGCAGGAAATCGGTGCTGAAGTTGATGGGCCGGGGAATCCGATCGCTGCCGCTCTCGTCGAGCAGGCCGATCAGGGCGGTCAGCTCCAGGAAGGCGCCGACCACCCCGCCGTGCACCGCCGGCAGCCGGCTGTTGCCGACGATCTCGGGGCGGAAGGGCAGCACGCAGACCAGGCCCCCTTCGTCGCACTCGACGCGGATGCCCAGGAAGCGGGCGTAGGGGATGGCGGCCACCAGCGAGGGCGCCGGCGTCATGCCTCGCGCTCCTGGGCCATGCGGCGGAGCGGATGCTCGCTGGGGTTGGCCCCGAGCATGAAGGTGGCGATGCAGGTGGCGAAGGGGTCCTCCGCATCCCGGTCGTAGGCGGAGCCGCGCACGAAGCCCACGCTGCGCGTGCGCTTGAAGCAGTGGGCATGGCCGAAGAGGTCCTGCCCGGGCTCGGCGGCGCGCAGATAGTCGATGCGCAGGTCGAGGGTCGCGATGGCCGCGATCTCCGGCAGGCTGCAGAGGGTGGCGACGCCGCCGGCCTGGTCGAGCAGGGTGGTCACGACGCCCCCGAAGACCACGCCGCGCAGCGGATCCCCCACCAGCTCGGGCCGGTACGGAATCATCAGCGTGGCCTCGCGCGGGCCGACCCGGATGCAGCGCATGCCCAGCTCCAGGCAGTGGGGCACGTGAGCCACGAACTCGTCGCGGCCCTCTCCGAAGAGGCCCTCCAGGGCGTAGCGTTCGCTCATGGGCCTGCGACGGTGCCACAGGTGCGCGCGCCCGCCAGCGCCTGCCCTACCCTGGCGGCGTGGCGCTCCTCGAGAGGCGGCTGGTCAGCGGCGTGCACCCCCTCGAGTGGACGCCGCGCCGGGTGGGGGCCGAGCTGCGCCGGCTGCTGGCCGAGGGCTGGCGCCTGTCCCCCGACGGCGAGGCCCGGAGCGCCCCGGAGGCCCTGCTGGCCTCGGGCTATACCCCGAAGCACGCCTTCCGGCTCTTCGACGCCACCTTCTTCCTGACCCATCCCCGCCACGACGACAGCCTCGGCTTCTTCGTCGCCTACGTCCAGCTCCGCGGCGACCGCCGCAGGCGCATCCACCCGAGGATCTTCTACAAGGACGTCTCCCTGATGTGGCGCTCGGCCACGCACCTGATCCGCTCCGAGCAGGAGAGCTGGATCGGCAAGGGGGAGGAGAAGCTCGTCGTCGAGGACGGCGTCGAGGTCTGGGCCAGCGCGGAGGAGACCACCAACCTGCCCTTCGAGATGCAGGGGAGCCTGGACGAGCTGCGCGGGCGCTCGAAGAGCCGGCGCGACGCGCGGGCGGTCCCGCTGGTGCTGCGACGGGCCCCCGACGATCGCTACCAGCCCTACGCCGACTTCCTGGCCCCGCGGCGCCGGGCTCGCTCGGACCCGCGCAACCGGATCCACGGGGGCCGCCCGGTGGCCTGGTTCCAGCGGCCCGGCCAGCCGGAGAGCCTGCGCTTCGCCCGGGGCTACGGGCCGGACTTCCGACGGGTGATCGAGCGCTTCCGCTCCGGCAGCCGCCTCTATGCCGGTCCGGTCGAGAAGCTCCGCTTCCTGTCGGAGAATCGGCGCATTCAGTATCTCTTCTTCGCCGGCCCCCACCACGTGTGGCTGGCGCCGCCCCAGGCGCTCACCACCGAGCTCTCGAGCTTCGGGGTTCGAACCATCGACGTCGACGTGGACGACGATCTCTGCGTCCCGGGCTACGAGTACCACTTCCTCGACGAGAGCCTGGACCCCCCGGCACTGCACAGCCAGATCCCCGCGGGCTTCGCCGGCCCCGCCAGCGAGGTCGACCCGCAGCGCGCCGACGCCTCTCGGTGGCTCGAGCGCCTGCCGGTGATCGCGCGCTTCCGCCAGCAGGTGCTGGGGCGACGCCGCCTTCCCTCCCGACCGAGACGAGGAGCCGAGCCATGAGCTTCGTACGCGTGGACAAGCCGATCCCGCACACCAGCGTGATCACCCTGAACCGGCCCGAGCGCATGAACTCGATGGCCTTCGAGGCGATGATCCCGCTGCACGAGGCCATCGAGGAGGTGGCCGCGGACAACGACACCACCTGCGTGATCCTGACCGGCGAGGGCCGCGGCTTCTGCTCGGGCGCCTACACCCAGGAGAGCGCGCCTCCTCCGGGCATCGAGGGCCTCACGCTCTCCCGTATCGCCACGCGCTCCATGTCGATCCTGGCGGATCTGGTGCCGGCCCTGCAGCGCATGCCCCAGCCGGTTCTCTGCGCGGTCAACGGGCCCGCGATCGGCGGCGGGATGTGCCTCGCCCTGGGCGCCGACATCCGCATCGCGGCCGAGTCGGCCTACTTTCGGGCCGGAGGCATCCACAACGGGCTCACGGCCATGGAGCTGGGGCTCTCCTTCCTGCTGCCGCGGGCCATCGGGGCCTCGCGCGCCTTCGAGATCGTGCTCACCGGACGCGACGTCTCGGCCCGGGAGGCGGCCGAGATCGGTCTCGTCTCCCGCGCGGTTCCCGATGCCGAGCTGATGGAGACCGCCCTGGAGCTGGCGCGGCGCATCAACGGCTGGAGCTCCCAGGGCGTGGCCCTCACCAAGCGGATGATGTGGGCCGGTCTCGAGACGGCCAGCCTGCGCGCCGCGATCGAGATGGAGAGCCACACCCAGCTCTTCGTGCGCCTCACGACCCGGAACTTCGAGGAGGCCGTAGAGGCCCGGAAGGAGGGCCGGCCGCCGGTCTTCCGCGATTAGCCAGGGCTTCGCGCCCGGACGAGCCGCGCTAGAGTCGCGCGCCGAACGGGCCGCCGCCGGCCCCGGGCAACGACTCCTGGAGTCGGAGGAGCCTCGCCGTGCGCTGCAGTCCCTGGGCCGGACGGCTGGCGCTGCGCCTGCTTTCGCTCTTGCTGCTGGCGAGCCCGGCCTCGGGCGACGAGCCCTACCGCCTCGGCCAGCTGCTGGGCTTCCCCGACAGCGTCCAGCTCTCGCTGCAGCACCGCACGCGCTACGAGTTTCTCGACGCGCAGTTCGTGAACGGCTTCACCGGCCCGGCCGACGCCCTGTCGCTCCGCACCCTGGTGCATCTGCGGCTGCGGCCGCGGGAAGGCCTCGTCGTCGGGGCCGAGCTGCAGGACTCGCGGGCCGTGCTCACGGAGCCCTCGGGCCCCTCCCTCACCACGGGCATCGTGAACGCCGCGGAGCTGCTCCAGGCCTACGTCGAGCTCGAGCGCCCGGAGCTCGCCGGCGGCCGCCTGCTGCTGCGCGCCGGCCGCATCACGCTCAACGTGGGCAGCCGGCGCCTGGTGGCGCGCAACCGCTTCCGCAACACCATCAATGGCTTCACGGGGATCGACCTGGCCTGGCAGGCCTCGGAGAGCGCCTGGGGGCTGCGCGCCATCGGCACCTTCCCGCAGCGCCGCCTGCCGACGGGCGCGATGACCCTGCTCAGCAACCCGGTGCAGTTCGATCTGGAGAGCGCGCAGTTCGCCTTCTGGGGTCTGCACGGCTTCCGACAGCTCCCCGCCGACATGGTGGGCGAGCTCTACGTCTTCGGCCTTCACGACGACGCGAGCGGACGCCAGCTCTACTCCCCGGGCATCCGCATCGACCGGCCTCCCGGCGAGGGCCGCTTCGACTGGGAGTTCGAGTCGGTGCTGCAGGCGGGCCGCTCGCGACTGCCCCAGACCGGCATGGGAGCGGTCGACCTCTCCCACCTGGCCCACTTCCAGCACCTGGAGCTCGGCTACACCTTCGACGTCCGCTTCTCGCCGCGCCTGGTGGCTCAGTGGGACTTCGCCAGCGGCGACGGCGATGCGACCGACGGAAGCAGCGAGCGCTTCGACACCCTCTTCGGGGCCCGCCGCGGGGAGTTCGGGCCCACCGGAATCCTGGGCCCCTTCGCCCGCTCGAACCTCAACACCCCGGGCATCCGGCTGCAGCTCGAGCCCCACGAGCACGTGGATGCCTTCGTCTCCTACCGCGGCTTCTGGCTGGCCTCGGCCTTCGACGCCTGGGTGGGAAGCGGCTTCCCCGCGGATCCGACGGGGAGCGCCGGCAGCTACCTCGGCTCCCAGCTCGAGTTCCGCATCGGCTGGAACCTGATGCCGGGCAACCTTCGGCTCGAGCTGGGCTACGCCCACCTCTTCGCCGGCGACGTGATCCGCAGCCGGATCCCCGGCTACCCGGGGACGAACTACTTCTACAGCCAGCTGGCGATCGCCTTCTGAGCCGCCTGCGCTAGCCCCGCGCGCCCCGATTCGGCAGACTCGGCCGCCATGTCCGAGCTGGATCGCTTCCTCCGCTTCCAGGGCACCGAGTCCTACATCGCCTCGCCCGCCCTGATCGACGCCGTCAACGCCGCCATCGCCCTGGCCCGGCCCCTCCTCATCAAGGGCGAGCCCGGCACCGGCAAGACCCTGCTCGCCGAGCACGTGGCCCAGGGCCTCGCCCTGCCTCTCGAGAAGTGGCACATCAAGTCCACCAGCAAGGCCCAGGAGGGCCTCTACGTCTACGACACGGTGCAGCGCCTGAACGACGCCCGCTTCGGCGAGGGCAGCGTCTCCGACATCCGCGCCTACATCAAGCTGGGCCCCATGGGCCGCAGCTTCGCGGCCGAGGCCCAGCAGGTGCTGCTGATCGACGAGATCGACAAGGCCGACATCGAGTTCCCGAACGACCTGCTGCGCGAGCTCGACGAAATGGCGTTCCACGTTCCCGAGCTCGACGAGACCGTGAAGG
>CAZYOL010000171.1:0-10250 GCA_964649065.1 uncultured Spirochaetales bacterium | reverse complement strand
GGAGGCAAGAAGGCGTCGCCAAGGCGACCGGAGGAGAACCAACATCGAGGCTTGAAGGGGCTGGCCTGCTCATGGAAGGCGCTGCAGCTGACGAGCCACAGCGCGTTCCAACCGACCTTTGGTAGCTTTTCGCATTGTAAATCTGGCGCTTCGGGCGAGCCACGGAGGCGCTGTGGCTCGCAGCTGAGCGCCCAGTCCGTTGGGCGGCGGCGAAGCCGGTCAGTCAGCTCCTCGTTCTGCTTCCTCTCGCCGCGCCGGCGAGGAGCATCAGCCCGATTGACACAAGCACCCCAGTAGATGCCTCCGGGACCGAGTTCAGGGCTCCCAATGCTGAGATGTCAGCGGACTTCGTTCCCAGACCGACATCGAACACGTGGAGCTGGACTCGGCTCACCAGCCCTCCGCTTGCAACACCGAACGCATCCAAGTCGATCTCGACAGTAAAGAACCCGCCAGATCCGAACGAGATCGGATCAAAATACTGGAAGCCGGTAAACGCCGATCCGTCGAAGATTGCGACGCCGAAGCGTTCCCGCGGATCAGGTGTGCCTGCTGGCAAGGTGCCCGACCCTTCAAAGATCACGAGGTCAACGCCCGCCTCGTTAACAATCGTGTTATCCACGAACACCACTTCCACAACGCCGCTATTCCCAGTGTCGTTGTTCACGCAGTGGTCCGTGTCGCTGCCCGTAAGAGCTTCCGCCACCGATGTAGCCGGCTGAAGCCCAGGAGTGACACACCACCATCTGATTGTTCCCGACACGAGGAATGCGTCGTCCGCGAATGCCTGTTCGCCCATCTCAAACGTGAACCCAGCCAATTCTATCGGCGTTGCCATCGCTACCGGTGCAGTCAAACACGCGGCAGCGGCCGTCGCTACTGCAACGCCCTTTGAATGAATCTGGAAGAACATACGACTTACCCCCCGGCAAGGAATCTAGGCGGAAGCCCGCCGCCCAACAAGATGAGATGAGAAGGCCAGCCTCCTGAACGCAGTACCGTGAGGTCTGCAAACAGTGCGGGCTCACCACCGAGGTGGGTCCCAAACAGGAGGCTGGCACGGGCAAGGGCATCACGATGGGTGGCGAGCTGACGATCGGTCTGGACCTCGGTGATCGGTTCACCGAGGGTCGCGTGCTGGACGGGTCGGGCGAAGTGGTGGAGGCGTTGGTCTCAATTGAAGTTTGGTAGGGTTCTGGCATGCAACTTGGGTAGCTCAGCGACCGCGGCGGCGGTGTTGTCCGCAGCTGAGCGCCCAGTCCGTTGTGCGGCACGAAGAGGCCCATGTGCAAGCGCGACAGCTCGCCGAAGTTCTATTAGCTGTGGTCGGTATCTGGCACCTCGCGAGCGCCATCCCGTCGCTCTCGTTTCTCATCAGCGCCATGCAGGCACCGCAGCCAGCCCCGGATTCGCCGGAGACTTTTCAGGTGGCTTCCTTGACCGCGAACATCGCGTCGAGCGTACTTGTCGGCGCCGCACTACTCGTCTGGCGCGCGCGGATCGCGAATCGCCTGGTGCCCTCCAGCGAACCAGTGCCCCCTGAGACTCCTCCCTGGCAGGGCGCGAAGATCGTGCCAGTTCCGGAGCCGTCGACTGGCCTTCTCGTGCTGGCGGGCCTGAGCGGACTGGCCTCATGTCGACGAGCAGGGGCCTAGGAGAAACCTCACCTTCGGCTCTGGCGGCGTCTACTCGGTGGAGACGCGCGGTTGTCGGCCGTCCTGCACTTGGCCTCCTCCGGGAGGAACTCGATGACATCTGCGCGGACTACGAATCTCTGCAGACCGAAGAAGACAAAGTTCCTTCCTCTCTTCTCCTTCTTGACGTTGATGAATCTTGTGGCTCGCCCCATTCCCGGAGCCTTAGCCCGAACTCGATCGATCGCATCCGCTTCGCTCGCCCGCATGATGGGGAAGAAGAGGATGCGAAAACCGCTATCGGCTCCACGTACATTGGTGGCGAGAACCCGATAGTTGGCGCGGTCAAGCCTTGGCTCGGTAATGACGCCGGTCCTGTCTCGAACTGATGCGCACGAGACGAGTAGAGTGGATAACAGCATCGTGACCCAGGGTAGTTTCAGGCGAGCCATTCGATCCCCTTCTGAATCGGGGAGGCACGAGGGGTGCTATCGGAGGAGCACGCAAATCGCTTGATCACTCGGCACCCGGCGACTCTCAGCTCTGCTCCCTCTTCCTGCGCCGCCTGGAGTAACGCAGCCGACAGGGCGTGGAGCAGGTCATCACCGGCCGGGTGGCCCGGAAGGTCTTGTTGTTGTGGCAGGCCCGGCAGCGGAAGAGCCCTGCCTTGAAGGCCCCGAGCTCCCGCGGCAAGGGGCGGCGCTTCACTCCGCACGGGCCGAGGCACACCTTTGCCTCGCTCCACCTGGCGAGAGGCACGAACCTCGAGTGGATCCAGACGCAGGGCGGCTGGTCGAGTGCGTGGCGCCCCGGGGAGGAATCGAACCCCCGACCCGTCGCTTAGAAGGCGACTGCTCTATCCGACTGAGCTACCGGGGCAGCGCCGAGAAGCCTAGCAGGCACGCCGATTTGCGGGCGCGGGCGCGGTTTGACACCCGTCGGGTGCACGGATAGCTTGCGCGACTCGCGGTGGGCGTAGCTCAGGCGGTTAGAGCGCCAGGTTGTGGCCCTGGAGGTCGGGGGTTCGAGTCCCCTCGCTCACCCCACGGCAACCCGTGAGATCCAGGCGGGCGCCGCGCCCTCCGAAATTCCCGATTTCAAACGGGCACTTGGGCGCCTCCGGCAGGATGGCCCCCGCGGGGCCCACGAGAGGCCCGCTGAAGGAAGGGCGCCGGAGCGCTACGCTCCCTCTTCCCGAAGGTCCCGAGAACCCGGAAAGTCCGCAGCCATGAATCGCATTCGCGCCGCCCGGCAGGCCCAGGGATGGACCCAGAACGAGCTCGCCGAGCGGGCCGACATCTCGCCGCGGACCGTCCACGCCATCGAGAAGGGGCGCGCCTGCCGCCAGGCCACGAAGCGCAAGATCCTGGCTGCGCTGGGCGTGCCGTGGGAGCTGCGCCACGAGTACTTCCCGCGCGCCCATCGCGTGCGGCGGGGAGACGAGGCGGCAGCAGCCACCGCGCGCAGCGCCTGAGCGCTCAGGCCAGCGCGCTGCGCAGGGCCTCGGCGCGGCGCAGCACCGCCTCCACGCAGTGGGCCATGAAGTCGCTGAGGAGCTCCGCCGCGCGGTCGCCGTCCTCGGCGTCGAGAGCCCGCTGGGCCAGCGCCTCCGCCTCCAGGCGCTCGGCATCGAGCTTCTCCTCCAGCTCGCGCACGCCCTCCGCAACGAGCGGCCCGCGAGACTCGGGCTCGGCCGCCACCGCGGCGGCCAGCTCGTCGAGCTTCGAGCCGACGCCGGCCCCGGGGGAGCCTCCTCCCCGGGCCAGGGCGGCGGGAATCACACCGCCCAGGTAGACCGGCAGGAAGAAGCCGGCGCACGGCGGCCCGAAGCCGATCCACACCGGCCAGGGCCGCCCTGCCGCGGCGGGAAGCGAGGCCACCAGGCTGGCCTGCGTACGCAGTAAGGCGTCGTCACGACACAGCGCGGGGTCGCGCAGCGCTCCCATGGCCGTCGCCGGGCCGTGTCGCCCGCGGTCGGCCCGGAGCAGCACCCCGGCGCGGCGCTCGGCGGCAGAGACCGAATCGGTGAGCCCCTCCTCGGCATAGGCCCGCGACACGTCGAGCCGCTCGCTGCTCCTCCACCAGCCCCGCGAGCGGGCGAAGCTCTCCAGGTCCCGGGAGCCGATCTCCCAGTCGTCCCGGAGCCGGCGCCGATCCGAGAGCGCGGCGAGCCGCAGCCGCTGCGCTGCCCAGCGGCGCCCGGAGGTCTCCAGCCACCAGATCTCGTGGGGGTCGGCGAGCACCAGGCCGGCGTGCTGCCCCGCCCCGCCTGCGGCCTGCGGCACCTGGCCGTGGGCCTCGAGCAGGCCCGCGATCACCTCCAGGGCCTCCCGCGCGCTGCGCCCCCGCTCCAGGCCGAGCCGCACCAGATCGGCCGCCAGCAGCCCGCGAGCGCCGCTGTGGAGCTCGCGGCCCGCCAGCGCGTGACGCCCGATCGCAACGGCGTGCTCGTTCACGCCGTGCTCGAAGCCCCACACGCCGGCGCCCGCATGACCCATCACGCGATAGGTCTCCGCCACCTGGGCGATCTCCAGCTGGCTGCAGCGCAGCAGCGTCTGCGGAGCGTGGTGCGCCTCGGCGACCTGCACGAAGACCGGCAGCGGGCCGGGCGTGCCCTGGGCGCTGCGCGCGAAGAGGGTGGTGCCGGTGGCCGTCTCGGCGGCAGCGGCGACCAGCGAGTCCGCCATGCTCCGCGAGCGTATCCAACGCCCGCCGCGCGATCACCGCGCGCTCTGGCCGTCCTGTTGCGGCTCGCTCTCCGAGAGCAGCGCCAGCCGATAGGCCACGTAGTACTTGTTCACGTTGGCCACGTAGCGCACGGGCTCGCGGCCGATCATCTGGAGGGCCGCCACCTCGACGTTGCCGAACCAGCGGTTCGGGTCCAGGCCGGCCTCCTCGGCGCGCCGCCGCGCGCGCGCCACCGCCCGCGGCCCGGCGTTGTAGGCGGCGAGGGCGAAGTCGAAGCGCTCCGGCCCCGGAATCTCCTGGCCGCTGAAGTAGCGGTCGCGCAGGAAGCCCAGGTACTTGACGCCGGCGTGGACGTTGCGGTCGGCCGTCTCGATGTCCGGGATGCCGACGTTCGGGTCGGCGGCCGTCGAGGGCATCACCTGCATGATGCCCACGGCGCCGCGGCGGCTCCGCTTCGACTGGTCGAAGCCGGATTCCTGGTAGGCGAGCGCAGCGATGGCCAGCCAGTCGAAGTCGTACTCGTCCGCGTAGCGGCGAAAGAGCGGCTCCAGCTTCGAGAGCCGCTCCTTGTCGCGCTTCTGCATGGGGTCGACGATCCACTGGGCGTCTTCGTGGTAGCGGCGGAAGAGCACGTTGCCGAGCAGCGTGCCCTGTCGACTCTTTCGGGTGTAGGTGTTCAGGGCCTTCAGCAGCTCGGGGCTCTCTTTGCGCACCGCCCAGGCGATGTCCTCCCCCTCGCCCACCACCAGATCCGGCCGCAGCCCGAGCTTCGGCAGCACCTCCGACCAGAGCTCGGCGATGTGCCGATCGACCACGGTGATCGGGGCGATGCCGCCGTTCACCAGCTCGAGCACGTCCTCGCTCTGAAGGCCCGCGTCGGCCTCGACGATCTCGATGGGGGCGAGGCCTTCCTCCTCGAGCCGCTGGGAGAGCTGCTCGAGGTGGGCGGTGTAGCTGGTGCCGCGGGCCACCAGCACCCGGCGCCCGGCGAGCTCTTCGAGGCCCTCGAGGGCCGGGGCCTTCGGACCGGTGACGACGATCTCGTCGACGTCGCGAAGATAGGGCCGGCTGAAGGCCACCCGCGCCTCGCGCTCCGGCGTGATGGTGAGGCCCGAAGCGGCGACGTCCCCGCGCCCCTCGATCAGCGAATCGAGCAGAGACTCGAAGGGCACGGGCAGGAAGACGACCCGCGTGGCCAGCTCGCCGCGGCCGACCCCGGCATTCAGGGCCTTCTCGAAGCCCCGCAGCAGCTCGTACTCGAAGCCGCGGGGCTGGCCGTTCGCGAAGAAGAAGTTGGTCTTGTCGTAGGTCACGAGTACGCGCACCATGCGCCGCTCGCGCATTCCGGGGAGATCGCCGGTGAAGGGAGCCAGGGCGCGCTCCACCACCGGGTCGATCTCCGGCAGCCCGGCCTCGGGCGAAGCCGCGGGCTCGGCCCCCGCTCCGGGCCCGCCGCCGGCCGCCTCCTCCCCGGCCTGCGAGCCACAGCCCGCGGCCAGCGCGAGCGCCAGCGTCCACGCACAGGCTGCGCGAGCCAGCAGGGCCCCGGGCACGTCGCGCATCACGGCGCCCCCAGGGTGCGCGCTGGCCCAGCCCTGCGCAAGCCGCGGCGCGGCGGCCGGCTTGAGCGCCGAGGCCGAGCTTCCGATAGGCCCAGCCATGCAGAAGCCGCCGCTGCTCGGGCGCCTGGCCGTCCACCACCGGATGATCACCATGGACCAGCTGGGCGAGGCGCTGCACGAGCAGGGGCGCGACGACGGGCCGAGCCTGGGCGAGATCCTGGTGGCCAAGGGCTTCATCGATCGCAGCCAGCTCGGGGTGCTGATCCAGGCCCAGCGAGACGTGGTGGCGCGCCATCGCGCCAAGGCGAGGAGCGCGGGCGGCGCCACCGGGCCGCGCGCGCTGGTGGAGAAGCCTCGGAGCGCAGCGCGGCAGCCGGCCGAGGCGCCGCCGACCCGAGCCGAGCCCTCACGGACCGAGCCGCCGACCCCCCTGGCGCCGAAGGCCGAGCCCTCGCCCGGCCAGCCATCCGCACAGCCCGCGAGCCCGCAGACTCCCGCGCCGGCCGACCAGACGCCCACGCCGGCCCGCGCCACGCGGCCGTCCGAATCTGCCAGCCCGGCGGGCGGCGGCGACGAGCAAGGCCTGCAGGGCCTGATGCGCCGCGCCGTCGAGGCCGGCGCCAGCGATCTCCACATCCACGGGGGAGCGCCGGTGCGCATGCGGGTCGACGGCGCGCTGCGCCCCCTCGACGACGCAGCGCTGGATGCCGCGGGCTCCGAGCGGCTGGCCCGCGGCGCCCTCTCCGGCCAGAGCCTCGAGCACTTCGAGGCCCGCGGCGAGGTCGACTTCAGCTACACGCTGCCCGGCGTCGGCCGCTTCCGGGCCAACGTCTACCGCCAGCAGCGCGGCGTCGACGGCGTCTTCCGCTTCATCCTGCCCGAGGCGCCCTCCCTCGAGCAGCTCGGGCTGCCCAGCTCGCTGGCCAAGTTCACCAGCTACAACCAGGGCATGGTGCTGGTGACCGGGCCCACCGGCTGCGGCAAGTCCTCCACCCTCGCCGCCCTGGTCAACCTGATCAACGAGGAGCGCCGCGAGCACATCCTCACCATCGAGGATCCCATCGAGTTCCTGCACCCTTCCAAGCGCTGCCTGGTGAACCAGCGAAGCGTCGGGCGCAACACCGAGTCCTTCGCGCGGGCCCTGCGCGCCGCGCTGCGCGAGGACCCGGACGTGATCGTGATCGGCGAGCTGCGCGACCGCGAAACCGTCTCGCTGGCGCTCTCCGCCGCCGAGACAGGACACCTGGTGCTGGCCACGCTGCACACGAACAGCGCCATCCGCACGCTCAACCGCATGGTGGGCTCCTTCCCGGCAGACCAGCAGGACCAGGTGCGTACCATGCTCTCCGAATCGCTGCGGGCGGTGATCTCCCAGCGGCTGATCCCGAAGGCGGAGGGCGGCGGGCGCGTGCCGGCGCTGGAGACGCTGGTGGTGACGCGGGCCGTCGCGAACCTGATCCGCGAGAACAAGACCTTCCAGATCCACTCGATCCTGCAGCCCGGGGCCTCCCAGGGCATGGGGCTCCTCGACCACTCGATCCGGCAGCTGGTGCAGGCGGGCGTCGTGAGCCCGGACGTGGCGCGGCTCCACTGCGACGAGCCCAAGGCCGCCGGGCTCTAGGGAGGCGACGTGCCGCGCATCGACGAGCTGCTGCGCCAGCTGAAGGACACCCAGGGCTCGGACCTCCACCTGGCCGCGGGCCTGCCGCCGCGCATCCGGCGGAGCGGCGAGCTGGAGCCCGTGGAGGGCTGGAGCGAGCTGGGCGACGAAGAGCTGGGCGGCATCCTTCGCGAGATCACCAGCGAGAGCCAGTGGGCCTCCTACAGCGAGGAGCGCGACCTCGACTTCGCCTACGGCCTGGACGGCGTGGCGCGCTTCCGCGCCAACTACTTCTCCCAGGAGCGCGGCTGCGCGGCGGTCTTCCGCATCATTCCGGAGAAGATCCTCTCCCTCGACGAGCTGGGCTGCCCGGCGGCCATCGCCTCGCTCACCGAGCTGGAGAAGGGCCTGGTGCTGGTGACCGGCCCGACGGGCTCGGGCAAGTCCACCACCCTGGCCGCCATCATCGACGGCATCAACCGCGGCAGTGCGCGCCACATCGTGACCATCGAGGACCCGGTGGAGTTCGTGCACGAGAACAAGCAATCGGTCCTCTCGCACCGCGAGGTGGGGGCCCACACCGGGAGCTTCGCCGCCGCGCTGCGCGCGGTGATCCGCCAGGACGCGGACGTGGTGCTGGTGGGCGAGATGCGCGACCCGGAGACCATCGCCGCGGCCATCACCGCCGCCGAGATGGGCCTGCTGGTCTTCGGCACCCTGCACACGAACAACGCGCCCAAGACCATCGACCGCATCATCGACGCCTTCCCCGCCAGCGAGCAGAACCAGATCCGCCTGAGCCTCTCCGAATCCCTGGCGGGCATCGTCTCGCAGCTCTTGCTGCGCACGGCAGACGGCAAGGGCCGCTGCGCGGTGCACGAGATCCTGCTCAAGACCTCGGGCCTGGCCAACGTGATCCGCGAGGCCAACATCAACATGCTGGCCTCGATCATCCAGTCCGGGAAGAGCCAGGGCATGCAGACCATGGACGACGCCCTCTTCGCCGCCGTCGAGGACGGCCGGGTGGCCCCGGCCGACGCCTGGCGCAAGGCCGCGGACAAGGCCCGCTTCGAGCCGCTGGTGGGCGGCGCCGAGCTGCCCGCCGCCTGAGGGCCCGCCGGCCCGGGCCCGGGCTCTCGAGCGGGCCCGAGCGGGAGTCGGCCCGGCGACAGTCGCGCGGGGCGCCACGGCCCACCTTCTGGACAGCCTGCCCAGCTTTGGGGCAGCCTGCGGGCTACGAGGCCCGCTGGTGCCCCGAGGGCTGGCACGGCGCTTGCTCGAATGCAGGCGGGAGGCGTGTGCATGCAGAGCGACGAGTCCTTCGAGAAGCTGGCCCCGGAGCTGCGGCGCGAGATCGCGGCGCGGCTCGAGGAGGTGGAGAAGCAGCTGGAGCGGCGCGGGCTCCGGGAGGCCCCGCCGGCGCGGGTGGCTTCCCTGCTCGTCTCGCTGCGGGAGGGGCTGCACGAGCTGGAGGAGGGCAGCGGCCTCACCTGGAGCGCCGTGATGCAGGTGCAGCACGGAGAGCTGCGCAGCCAGCTCGGCGGCCTCTCGGATCTGATGGTGGCCCTGCGCGACGACGCGGCGGCGCGGGCCGCCGAAGGGGTGTCGGCCTTCATCCTGCTCTCGGACCTGCGCCGCAGCCTGGCCGACCACATGGCCTTCGAGGAGCGCGACGGCAAGCTCCAGGCCGCCGTCGACGAGGCGCCGCGCCTGGCGCGCGGCGCCGAGCAGCTGCTGCGCCAGCACGACGAGTTCCGCGAGGGCCTGCAGCGCCTGTGCGAGGAGGCCGAGGCCGCGCTGGCCGCGCCCGACGCCTGGGAGGCCATCTGCCAGGGCTTCGCCGAGGTGCGCAACGCGCTGCTCGAGCACGAGCGCGCCGAGAACGAGCTGATGCGCCGCGCCTACGTCGAGGATCTCGGCGGCCGCGGCTGACACTGAGACGCGCCCCTCGAGCCCGGCTCGGACTGGCCCCATGCTGCGCGAGCACGGGCGCGAGCTGTGGCTGGCCGACGGGCCCGACGTCTCCTTCCTGGGCTTTCCATATCCCACGCGCATGGCCGTGGCCCGCCTGGGCTCCGGCGAGCTCTGGGTGTGGTCGCCCATCGAGCTGAGCGAGGCCCTGGAGGCCGAGCTGCGCGCGCTGGGCCCGGTGCGCCACCTGGTGGAGCCGAACAAGCTCCACCACCTGGCGCTGCCGGCCTGGGTGGAGCGCTTCCCGAAGGCCCGCCTCTACGCGCCGCCGGGCCTGGCCGCCAAGCGCCCGGAGCTGCACTTCCACGCCGAGCTCGCCGAGGCGCCGGAGCCGGCCTGGCAGGGGCAGATCGACCACGTGGTCTTCCGCGGCAGCTTCTTCGTGGAGGAGGTGGTGTTCTTCCACCGCGCCTCGGGCACGGCCCTGGTGTGCGACCTGATCCAGCGGCTCGACCCGGCCCGCTTTCCCGGCTGGCGCGCCGCCCTGCTGGAGCTGAACGGCCTGGTGGGGCCCAACGGCAGCACCCCGCGCGAGTGGCGCTGGAGCTTCCTGCGCCGCGACCGGGCCCGCGCCGCCCTGCAGGCAGCGCTCGACTGGCGGCCCGAGCGCCTGGTAATCGCCCACGGCGAGCTTCCCAGCGAGCCCGGCGGCGCCGCCCTGGAGCGCGGCCTGCGCTGGCTGCGCTAGCCGGCGCGGGCTTCGCGCGGCCCGGCCGGGCGCTACCCTCTCCGAGCCCCGACGCGCGCCGGTAGCTCAGCTGGATAGAGCATCAGGCTTCGAACCTGAGGGTCGGG
>CAZYOL010000170.1:0-10319 GCA_964649065.1 uncultured Spirochaetales bacterium | reverse complement strand
GCCGCGTTGCCGCTGCCAGGGCCTCCTGGCGGGAGGGTAAGACGGCGAACAGGGTGGGCCCGCTGCCCGAGTGTCCGACGCCGCGGGGCCCCGCGGCCAGCAGGGCCTCGCGCAGCCGCGCGATCTCCGGGCACAGCCGCTCGGCCGCGGCGGCCAGGTCGTTGTGCAGCCCGGGCCCCGGGAGCCCCGGCAGGACGGCCCCTCGGGCCGGCGCCGGGGCGGGCTGGAGCGCGTCGTAGCAGGCGTAGACCTCGGCCGTGGCCAACCCCGCCCCCGGATGGGCGAGCAGGACCGGCACCGGCTCCATCTCCCCGAGAGCGTCGATGCGCTCGCCGATGCCGCGCACCCGCGCCGGGCGCGGATCCAGGAAATAGGGCACGTCGGCACCCAGGGAGAGGGCCAGGGCCCGCAGGCCCTCGCTCGAGACCCGGTCCGGCAGCAGTGCAGCGAGGCCGCGCAGTACGGCCGCCGCGTCGCTGGAGCCGCCGCCGAGGCCGGCGGCCGCGGGAATCCACTTCCTCAGGCGCAGCTCGACCCGAGCCTGCACTCCGGCCTCCTCGAGAAAGGCGCGGGCGGCGCGCCGGGCGAGATTCTCGGGCCCGGCAGGCACGCCGGTCGCCTCCCCGGCCAGCGCCAGCGACACCCCGGAGCGGTCGCCGCAGGGCTCCGAGACCCCGATCTCGAGCTCGTCGGCCAGGTCGAGCGGCACGAAGACGCTGTCGATCTCGTGGTAGCCGTCGGGCCGACGTCCCAGGACCCGCAGGCCCAGATTGAGCTTCGCCGGCGCTCGCAGGCGCAACGAGCGCTGCCGCGCCGCGCTCACCCGACGCGGTTCACTTGGAACTCTCGACGCAGCGCATGCGCAGCTCGTAGAGCAGGCTCTCGAGCAGGTGACTCTCCTCGGTGTCGAGATTGCCGCGGGTCTTCTCCTGGAGCATCTCGAGCGTGTCGATGGTCTGCCGCGCGAGGGGCAGGTTCACCTCGGGCGGGGGCTCCCCACTGGCCGGGTCCGGCGCCAGACCCAGGTGGTAGAGGGCGGAGGTTCCCAGCGACAGCACGAAGGTGGCGAAGTCGATGCGGGGCAGGGCCCCCGAGGGCGGCGCCGTCCCCGGCTCCGGGGCCCCACCGGGCGGCCCCATGGGCGGCTCCCCGACCGGGGCCGCCCGAGAGCTCTCCGCCGCCGGCTCTGCCCTCTCCTCTTGCTCGGCCCTCTCGCCGCGTCGATCCACGACCCGGAAGCCCCGCTCCTCGGACTCTCGCTCTTCGCCGTCGCTCATCTGCCTCGCTCCACGCCCATGCGCTCCGCTGCGTCCATGCGTCCCATCTCGCGGTGGGCGCGCGCGAAGCGCTGTATCACGGTGATGGCGCTCCCGATCGTCACGATCCAGAGTGCCGTCACCAGAAAGCCCAGGATCGCCCCGGCAGCCAGCAGGCCGACCCGCTCCCCGCGCTCGAAGAGGCCGACGCGGAAGTCGGGCAGCACCAGCTCCGCCTTGGCCTGGGTGTAGGAGACCAGGAAGCCGATGGCGAGCGCGGTGGCCGCCAGCAGCGCGGTATGCGGATCTCCCTGTGCCGCGAACCAGGTCACCACGCCGAGGAGCGTCGCCATGTCGACGACGCGGTCGAGCGTCGAGTCGAGGAAGGCCCCGAAGCGCGATGCCCTGCCCTGCTCCCGGGCCACGACCCCGTCGATCAGGTCGAAGAAGCCCCCGACCAGCATCAGCACGCCGCCGGCCGGAAAGAGGCCCAGTGCGAAGGCCAGCCCGGAGCAGACGGAGATGCCGGCGCCGATCACCGAGAGCCGATTGGGGTCGAGCCGCCACCGGAACAGGAACGGAAGCGCGGCCCGAAGCCAGCCGTCGAGCCGGTCGCCCAGGACCGCCTTGATCACCGGACCCTCCCGCGAGCCGTCGCCCTCGCCGCGGACGACGCGCCGCTGCCGCTAGGCGACCGGGGCCTCCGGAGCATCGCCCGGGGCGGCCTCCTCGGGCGACTCCTCGGCGACCTTGTGGGAGACGTCGGGCAGGGACTCGAGCTCCCGGGCCAGCTCCTCCTCGGAGATCCAGCCGGGACGGCGCGCCAGGCGCCGGTCGAGTCGGAGGTCCTTCATCGATCGCCGATCCATCTCTTCCCCTTCTTCCGTGAGCCGAAAAGGTTAGCAAATTGGCGTGGATGCATGTCCTTGGATAGGGTGCCGCCAGGGCTGGGGGAGAGCGATGAGCCGCTGCCAAGGGAAGCTTCCGCCCGCCGTCTGCGGCCGTCCCGCGCCGTGCCTGGCCCTGCTCCTCCCGCTCGCGCTCGCCTGCGGCGGGACACCCACGGTCGACTTCGAAGATCCGGATCCCGCCGACGTGCTCTACGAGCGCGGCGAGCAGGCGCTGGTGCCGACCAAGCGCTTCTGGGTCGTCCCCTACACGGATACCAAGGGCGCCATCGAGAGCTACCAGGCGATCATCGACAACTATCCCTACAGCGAGTATGCGGTGCTCGCGGAGCTGAGGATCGCCGACGCCTACTTCGAACGGGGCGACTACGAGGAGGCCCTCTCCTACTACCGCGACTTCGGCGACCTGCATCCCGAGCACGAGAAGGTGCCCTACACGATCTACCAGTCGGCACTCTGCCACGCCGAGCGCGTGGAGATCGAGATCCGCGACCAGACCGCGACCCGGGACGCCCTCGTCTACCTCGACCGACTGATCTCGCGCTACCCCTACTCCGAGTACACGGCCGAGGCCGAGACCCTGTGGCGGGACCTGCGCCTGCGCCTGGCGAAGCAGGTGATGTCCATCGGCGACTTCTACCGTCGCCACGGGGAGTACGAGGCGGCCGCCGAGCGCTATCGCTCCCTGCTCTCCGAGTATCCGGGCCTGGGCCTCGACGCATCGGCCCTGCTCAAGCTGGGAACCTGCTACGACGCCATGCTGCGCTGCAACGAGGCGGAGAGGCTCTACCAGGCGGTGCTCCAGAACTACCGGGAGAGCGATGCGGCCGAGGGTGCCGAAGATCGCCTCCGCTCCCCGAGGTGTGGATGACCGGCGCGGAGCGGCGCGCGGTCGCCCTGGCGCGCCGCAGCGTAGAGAGCGGTGACGACGATGCCGCACTGGCCCAGCTCTCGCGCCTGATCGAGGCCCGCTCCGGCTATGCCGATCTCCACTACCTGATGGGGGTCGTGCACGAACGACGCAGCGACTTCGCCTCGGCCGAGCAGTGCCTGCGTCGCGCCCTGCGCATCAATCCCAGCTACGCCGAGGCCATGCTGGCCCTGGCCAGCGTCTACGAGCAGCAGGGCGACTACGATCGCTCGGAAGAGCTGGCCCGCCGGGCGCGGGGCCGGGGACGCGGCTCGGGCGCTCTCGACCCGACGACCCGCGGCAAGCTGGCGAATCTGCAGGCGGCGCTCGGCGATGCCTATCGCGAGGCCGGAGAGCTGCGCGAGGCGATCGAGGCCTACCGCAAGGCGCTGGACCGCTGTCCGCACTTCCACGACATTCGCCAGCGGCTGGGCGTGGCCCTGCGCGAGGCCGGCCTTCCGGACCGGGCGCTCGAGGAGTTCCGGCGCGTGCTGCGGGCCTCGCCCAGCATGCTGGATGCGACGGTCCAGGCCGGCGTCACCCTCTACAGCCTGGGGCGCTGGGAGGATGCCGTCGCCGAGTGGCGCAGCGCGCTGGAGCGGGATCCCTCGCGCGACGACGCCCGCATGTACCTGCGCATGGTCGGCCGGCTGCGGGTAGGCGACGGCGCCTGACGCACGGCTCGGAGACGTCGGCCCGGCTGCGGGTAGGCGACGGCGCCTAGCGGGCGGCGGCCCGCAGGCCCGAGCGCAGGATCTCGCGCGCGGCATTGCGGCCGCAGGCACCCATCACGCCGCCGCCGGGGTGCGTGCCGGCGCCGCAGAGATAGAGGCCCTGGATCGGGGTCCGGTAGCGGCCGAGGCTCGGCAGGGGCCGCGACCACACCAGCCGATCCAGCGTCATCGCTCCGTGGAAGAGGTTCCCGCCGCTCAGCCCGAAGACCCGCTCGAGATCGGGCGGCGCCAGCACCTCGCGGTGGAGCACGCTGGCGGAGAAGCCGGGTGCGACCTCGTCGACCCACGCGAAGACCCGATCGGCGAAGGCGTCGCGCAGCGTCTCCCAGCCCCCCTGCGGTGCGTAGGGCACGTGCTGCACGAAGAACGACGCGACGTGATGTCCCTCCGGCGCCAGCGTCCGATCCAGCGAGGAGGGCAGCGTGAGCTCCACCATCGGCCGTGCGGGCAAGCGGCCCGCCTCCGCCGCGGCGTAGCTCGCTTCCAGCTCGGGGAGGGTCTGGGCTCCCAGGTGGATCGTGGCCCGGTGGTGATCGCCGTCGCCCTCGGGCGTCCCGCGAAAGCGCGGCAGCCGATCGAGCGCGGCGTTGATCTTGAGGCTCGGGCTTCGGAAGTCCAGGGCCTCGAGCTCCTGCACCAGCTCCTCCGGCAGCTCGCCCGCCCCGACCAGGCCCAGCAGGGTGTGGCGCGGATCGGCGCCGGAGACGACGCAGCGGGCCGCGATCTCGCGACCGTCTTCGAGCACCACGCCGCGGGCCCGGCCCGCCTCGACGCGGATCCGCGCGACGGGAGCGTCGGTGCGCAGCGTGGCACCCGCCGCCCGGGCGGCGTCGGCGATGGCCTCGCTCAGCGCGCCCATGCCGCCCTCGACATAGGCCCAGACCCCGCGCGCGCCACCGGTCTCGCCCATCCCGTGATGGAAGAGCACGTAGCCGGTGCCCGGCGTCGCCGGAGAGGCCCAGGCGCCGATCAGCGCATCCGTGGCCAGGGTCCCGCGCAGGGGCTCGCTCTCGAACCAGGACTCCAGGGCCGAGCGGGCCGGGCCCAGCAGGAGGGCGCTGGCGCGGGCGAGATCGCCGCGCAGCGAGAAGAGGGAGCGCACCAGGTGTCCGACCAGCGCCAGGTCCGAGGCCCGCAGCCGGGCCGGATCGGGCGGGGGCGCGTCGAGGAGGGGCTCGATCGAGCGCGCCACGCGATCGAGGAAGGCCTCGAACTCGGGATAGCGCCGCGCGTCGCGCGGGGAGAAGCGCGAGATCGACTCCAGCGTGCGCCGGGAGTCGGCCCCCAAGGTGAGGGAGCGACCGTCGGGCAGGGGCGTGAAGGAAGAGGGATTGCGGCGCAGCAGGGAAAGGCCCCGCCGCTCGAGCTGCAGCTCGCGCATCACCGCGGGCCGCAGCAGCCCGGCCACGTAGGCGGCGCGCGAGACCCGGTAGCCGGGCCACAGCTCCTCCGTGACGCAGGCGCCGCCCAGCAGCGGGCGCCGCTCGAGCAGCAGCGTCCGGAGGCCCGCGCGGGCCAGCAGCGCGGCGGCCACCAGCCCGTTGTGCCCCCCTCCCACGACGACGACGTCGCTGCGCATGGGGCCGGATACTAGACTCCCGCCGTGGATTCGGTCGCTCCCGCCGATCTCGTGGTCGGCGCCGTGCTCGGCCTGGCGGTGCTGCGAGGCCTGCTCCTGGGGCTGGTGCGCGAGGCCTTCTCGATCGCCGCTCTGGCCGCGGGCTGCCTGGCCGGCCGCTGGCTGCACGCCCCGGTCGCCCGCCAGCTCGATCCCTGGCTGGGCGAAGCCCTGGGAGCGGCGCTGCCCTGGGTCGCGGGCGCCGGCGTCGCGCTGGCGGCCCTCGTGGCGGTCGTCTGGCTGGGCCGGCTGGTGAAGCGCGGCGTGCGCTGGGCGGGCCTCGGCTGGGCCGATCGCGCGGGCGGCGCGCTGCTGGGGGCCGCCGAAGGGGCCCTGGTGGCCAGCGTGCTGCTGCTGCTGGCGGCAGCCGTGCTGGGGCGCAATCACCCGGAGCTCGCCCGCGCGCGCAGCTTCGAGACCGTCGAGCGACTGGAGCGCCTGGCTCGCGGTGCGGGCCCCGACGTGGCCGCTCCCCCGGCGGCGCGCGACTCGCGCTGAGGGGGGAGCGCACGGGCGCGCCGCTACTCGGGATCCACCCAGCGACCGTGCTCGCGGATCAGCGCCACCAGCCGATCGTCGGCCTCGGCCGCAGGAAGGTGACGCGCGACGCAGTCCTGCCCCACGTAGAGGTTCACGAGGCCGGGCCCGGAGCCCACGTAGCCGAAGTCCGCATCCGCCATCTCGCCGGGTCCGTTCACGATGCAGCCCATGATCGCGATCTTGACGCCGGAGAGGTGGCCGGTGCGCTGCTTGATGCGGGCCGTGGTCTCCTCCAGGTCGAAGAGGGTGCGCCCACAGGAGGGGCAGGAGATGAACTCGGTCCACGAGGTGCGCAGCCGCGCTCCCTGCAGGATGCGGTAGGCGAGGTCGACTGCGGCCTCGGGACGCTCCCAATCCGCCAGCACCAGCGCATCGCCGAGCCCGTCACAGAGCGGCGCGCCGAGATCGACGGCGGCACGCACCAGGGCCTGCTCCTCGTCGTCGCCGGCGCGGCGTCGGTGTCGCAGCACCAGCGGCACGTCGGCTGCCCCGCGAGCCGCGAGGCGCGCGGCGGCCAGGCGCAGGCCGTGCACCGGCCGCTCGCAGTCTGCGCTGACCAGCAGATCCTCGAGGCCGACCGCTGCGGAGGCGTCCAGGGCGCGATCCAGCAGGCCCGCCAGCTCGTGGACGGGTCCGCGTAGCTCCCACTCGACGGGGGTGGCGCCAGCCACGGCGGCCTTGGCGGCGTCGACCAGTCGCGCGTCGGGAACCAGCCCGCCCACCGGGATCACCAGCCGATCCGCCAGAGCCACGCAGGGCTCCGCCCAGGCGGCCTCGACGCGCAGGGCCGCCGGCAGGTCGATGCCCTCCCGGCGCAGCGCCTCGAGCAGGTCGCGCGCCAGGGCGACGGCTCCCGGGTCGTAGACGTCGATCCCGAGCCCTTCGCAGGCGACCTCGCGCAGCCCGCCCAGGGCTGCGGCCACCTGCCGGGCCCGCGGCCCGGGCTGCGGGGGGGGCATCCCGAGCTCCACCTCGACCCGCACCGGCTGCGCCCCGCCCAGGCCGGCGCCCCCGGCCGCCGAGCTTCGGGTCTGGCGGCGCCGGTGGGAGTAGGGATCGTCCACGAAGGGCGCGCCGGGATCGGCGGGGGCCGGCGCCGAGCCACGGCTGCGCGGCTCGCAGTGGCGGGCGATGGCCCGGGCCACCGGGATCTCGCGTACGGGATCCTCGGTCAGGGAGACGCGGATCGTGTCCCCCAGGCCATCCTCCAGCAGGGCCCCGATGCCGATCGCGCTCTTGACGCGGCCGTCGACGGCGTCGCCCGCCTCGGTCACACCGACGTGGAAGGGATAGCTCGGCTCGCCCGGCCGCCGCTCTTCCAGGCGGGCCGCCAGCAGGCGGTAGGCCTGTACGGCGACCTGCGGATTGCTGGACTTCATGCTGAAGACCACGTCGCGATAGCCCTCGTCCTCGCAGACGTCCAGGAACTCCAGGGCGCTCTCCACCATGCCGCGAGGCGTGTCCCCGAAGCGGTTCAGGATCCGGTCCGCCAGCGAGCCGTGGTTGGTTCCGATGCGCAGGGCGCGGCCGAGCTCCCGGCAGCGCCGAACCAGCGGCCGGAAGCGCCCGGCGACCCGCTCGACCTCCTCTCCCCACTGGGAGTCGCTGTACTCGCGGACCTCGAACTTCTTGCGGTCGGCGAAGTTGCCCGGGTTCACCCGCACCTTCTCCACGTGCTCGGCGGCCAGCAGGGCGACCTTGGGCGTGAAGTGGATGTCCGCGACGAGCGGCACCTGCACGCCGCGCCGCCGCAGCAGGGCTCGCAGCTCCGGAAGGCACTCCGCCTCGCGCAGGGAGGGCACCGTGACGCGCACGATCTCGCAGCCCGCGGCGGCCAGCCGCTGCGCCTGGGCCGCGGTGGCCTCGACGTCGCGGGTGTCGGTGGTGGTCATCGACTGCAGGCGCACGGGATGTTCGCCGCCGACGCCGACGTCGCCGATCCGGACCTCCCGCGTCCTGCGGCGCCCGGGGGCGAAGGGATTCGCCACGTAGGCGAGGCTCAAGCCGGGGCCTCGGCCACCAGGGAGTCGAGCCGGGCCAGGGCCTCGTCGAGGCGGGAGACCTCGCCGCCGCCGGCCTGGGCGAAGTCCGGTCGGCCCCCGCCGCGGCCGCCGACCACCTGGGCGACCTCCCGCACCAGATCGCCCGCTCGCAGGCGGCCCACCAGATCCTTGGTCACTCCGCAGGCCAGGGAGAGCTTGTCGCCGGCCTCGACCGAGGCGAGCAGCACCACGCCGCTGCCGATTCGCGCGCGGAGATCGTCGACCATCGAGCGCAGCTCCTTGGCGCCGACGCCGTCGACGCGGGCCGCCAGGACGCGCGTGCCCCCCACCTGGCGCAGCTCGGAGAGCAGGTCGCGCGAGGCCTCGGCCCGCTCGGCCGAACGCAGCCCCTCGAGCTGTCGCTCCAGCGCCCGGCGCTCCTCGAGCAGTCGCTCCACCCGCTCGGGTACCTGGGCCACGGAGGTCTTGAGAGACTCGGCCACCCGCCGCAACAGCCGCTCCTGGGCGCGCATGTGCTCCAGGGCAGCGAGGCCGGTCAGCGCCTCGATGCGCCGCACCCCGGCGGCGATGCCGGTCTCGGAGAGCACCTTGAGCAGGCCGATGTCGCCAGTCGCCCCGGCGTGGGTGCCGCCGCAGAGCTCGGTGGAGAAGTCACCGAAGCGGACGACGCGGACCTCGTCGCCGTACTTCTCCTCGAAGATCGCCACGGCGCCGGACTCGATCGCCTCGGCGTAGGGCAAGAGGCGCAGCTCGGCCGCCGCGTTGCGCTCGATCCATTCGTTGACGAGATCCTCGATCCTCTCGATCTGCTCGCTCTCGAGGGGGGCGTCGTGGGTGAAGTCGAAACGCAACCGGTCGGGCGCGACCAGGGAGCCCTTCTGGACCGCCTGCGGCCCGAGCACCTCGCGGAGCGCGGCGTGCAGCAGGTGGGTTCCCGAGTGGTTGCGAACCGTCGCCGCGCGGGCCTCGGCATCGACCACCAGCTCGACGCGCTCGTCGACGTGCAGGCTCCCCTCGACCACGCGCCCGCGGTGCAGCCACAGCTCTCCCACGGGCTTCTGGGTGTCGTCGATCTCGACCCGGCCCGCGGCGGCCCGGATCTCTCCGCGATCGCCCACCTGGCCGCCGGACTCGGCGTAGAAGGGCGTCTCGTCCACGACGATCTCGACCTCGTCGCCAGCCTCGGCGCGGCTGCGCGACTCGCCGCCCACCAGCAACGCGCGCACCGTCGAGGCCAGCCGGAGCTCCTCGTAGCCGCGAAAGACGCTGCGGTGGTCCGCGGCGAGCTGCCCGTAGACGGCGCCGATCCGCTCGTCCCCGGAGCCCTTCCAGGCGGCGCGGGCGCGCTCGCGCTGGCCCCCCATGGCGCGATCGAAGCCGGCCTGGTCGAGGCCCAGCTCGTGCCCGCGCAGGATGTCCTCGGTCAGGTCGATGGGGAAGCCGTACGTGTCGTAGAGCTTGAAGACCGTCTCGCCGGGCAGCACCCGCCCGCCGCTCTCGCGCAGCGCGCGCACCTCCTCCTCCAGCAGGGTCAGGCCCTTGGACAGAGTCTCCAGGAAGCGGGCCTCCTCCCGCTCGATGCGATCCCGGATGAAGGCGCGGCGTTCGGCAAGCTCCGGATAGGCCGGCTCCATCTCGTCGATCACGGCGTCGGCCACGCTGTGGAGAAAGGGCCGCTCCACGCCCAGCAGCACGCCGTGGCGCGCGGCCCGGCGCAGGATGCGACGCAGCACGTAGCCGCGCCCCTCGTTCGAGGGCAGAACCCCATCGCCGATCAGGAAGGCCAGGGCCCGGGCGTGGTCGGCCACCACCTTGAGCGAGACGTCCCGCTCCGGGTCGGCGCCGTAGCTCACCCCCGAGAGCTCCTGGGCGCGCAGCAGGATGCCCCGGAAGAGGTCTGTGTCGTAGCTGGTCGGAACGCCCTGCAGCACGGCGGCCAGGCGCTCCAGGCCCGCGCCGGTGTCGATCGAGGGCCGCGGCAGCGGCTTGGTCTGGCCGGCCGGGTCGCGCTCGAACTGCATGAAGACGAGATTCCAGATCTCGAGGTAGCGGCCGCTGTCGGAGGAGGGATCGTCCTCCTCGAAGCCCGGCACCGGCCCGAAGTCGACATGGATCTCCGAGCAGGGGCCGCAGGGACCGGTGTCGCCCATCGACCAGAAGTTCTCGCTCTCGCCGAGGCGAAAGATCCGGCTCTCGGGCAGGCCGATCTGGTGGCGCCAGATCTCGAAGGCCTCCTGATCCTGCTGGAAGACCGAGACCACCAGCCGCTCCGGCGCGAGCCCGAAGCCCTCGGTCACCAGCTCCCAGGCCATGGCGATGGCCTCCTCCTTGAAGTAGTCGCCGAAGGAGA
>CAZYOL010000169.1:0-10361 GCA_964649065.1 uncultured Spirochaetales bacterium | reverse complement strand
CCGGCCCCGCCGGAGCCGGGCGCGCCGGACTCGCCGCCGGGCCCTGCGCCGGCACGGCCCGCGGGCGGCTCTCGCTGCGACGGTCGAGCTCGTCGACCTCGAGCTGGACGCGCAGCGGTCTCCCCAGCTCCTGCTCCAGACTGCACTCGATGGCCGACAGGAAGTGCTTGCGCACCCGGTCGCGTTGGAAGCTGCTCTGGCAGAGCAGGACCAGCGCGTCCTCGTCCTGCGCGACGGTCAGGTCTCGGACCCAGTCGAGGGAGCGGATCGGCTGGGAGCAAGTCGGCACGTGGGCCTCGAGACGGCGCAGAACGGCGTCCCAGAGCCCCGGGGGGTGGCTCATTCAAAACCCGAAAAACAGAGATTTGAAAGTGTTTGCGCCGGATCCCCACTCGATCACTCTCCGGCGCGGAGACGGATTAGAGCATGCCCGCGGCGGTCCCGCAAGAGCCTTCGGGGTCGTCGAGACACCGCGGGTGACACTCGCTCAGGTCACCCAACCCCCCGAATCTCCGTCGGGAAACCCGCGTTCGGAAGCCCGATCGCGATTTCTTTCCAGGGACTTCAAGCGGAGACTGGAGGCAGATTCACGCGCTGCCCCGGGGTGTCGGGGGAAAAACGCCGGAATTCGCCAATCGATCGAAATCTGACTTTTTCGCTGGTTATCAGGCTTTTTGGGCGGTCACCGGGTTCAGTGTACGAGTCCGGAGCCCGCCGCTCCGGAGCTGCGAAGGGAGGCGATGCGGAACGACAGCAGGCTCTCCAGGCGCGCGAAGCGCTCCGGTACCGAGGCCGCCTCGAGCAGGCCCTGCTTCTCGGCCGGCGGGAAGGCCAGCGCGTTGCACAGGGCGTTGACGAAGGCCGCGTCCTCAAGCTCGCGCAGGAAGCCCTCGGGCAGCTCCGAGGCCCGGCCCGGCTCCGTCAGCCGGATCAGATCGGTGACGTGCTCCACGATCCTGGACCGCAGTGCCCCGACGCGGGGTCGCTCGTCCAGCGGGTAGTGCTCCTCCAGGGGCTCGACCCGAGCCACCCGGTAGAGCTGCTCGCCCGGGCGCGGCGGCTCGTCGACGATGCGGAAGCGCTCGCTGCCCTGCAGGACGATGTTGTAGCGGCCGTCCTCGAGGAGCTCGTCCTGGCAGACCAGGCCGGCACAGCCGACCTCGAAGACCGGGGGATCGCCGGCCATCTCGTGGACGTGCTCCGGACGCACCACCACCATCCCGATGCGGCGGCTCCCCGCCAGGACCTGCTCGGCCAGCTGCCGATAGCGGGGCTCGAAGAGGTGGAGCGGCACCCGCACCTGCGGGAACAGGACGACATTCGAGAGCGGGAAGATCGCCAGCAGCTCGGATTCGGGCGCCATCGGATCAACGTATCAGCCCCGCGAAGAAGCGCGCGTTGCTTGACGCCTCCTCGCGGGCTGGGAAGACTGCGCCTGCGTGGACCGGCGAACCCAGCGGCGCCTGGTGGAGCAGCTCAATCGCGATGCCGAGCGGATCGCCCGGAGCTTCGGGCTCCGCTACCGCTGCATCCAGGCCGAGCGCTCGAACGTCCGCAGCCGCTACGGCGTCTGCTACTCGGACGGCACCATCAAGATCCGGCTGCGCAACCTGCGCACGGGCAGACCCCTCAAGTACTCGGGGCTCGTGGACACGCTGTGCCACGAGCTGGCCCACCTCCGTCACTTCGACCACGGGCCGCGCTTCCAGGCTCTGTGGCAGCGGCTGCGCGAGTTTGCCCGCCGCGAGGGCATCTACCGCCCGGATCCGGCCGGCGGGGCATCCGCGCGTCTCGCGGCGCCGGTGCGGGCCCGGGTGCCCCCGCGACCGCGGAGCGTGCCGCCCCGAAGGGCTGGTCCGCCCCCGCCCGAGCAGCTCCCGCTGCTCTGATCGGCTCCGAGGCCTCTGGCGTGCTGAGCCGGGAGGCGCCGCCGAGCCTACTGCTGGAGCTGATCGTACTCCTCGAGCGTGTTCGGCCCTTCGTCGACGTGGGTCGAGATCTCGTCGCAGGCGATGGCCTTGTCGATGATCTCGCGGAGCAGGCCCTCGACCGTCAGCTCGTCGTAATCCGCCAGGGCGTCCTCGAGGGCGCTGTCGGATACGGTGAAGCTGAGCGTTGCCTTGATCTTCACGTCCATCGAAATCGGATCACCTCGGCCTGTTCTTCGCTTGCTTAGAGCGTTCGCCGTCACGCTGAGTTTCGTCCGAAGCGCGGCGCCAGGTGCACCCTGGCCGCGTAAACCCCTGAAAGTAAAGGGGTTTCCTTGACTTACGCGGACAGGATACACCAGGGCCCACGGGCCGGCTATGAAAAAGCGCCGCGAAAACGAGACTTTTGGGGACGCCGGCAAACCCTGGTTCGGAATCAGACTTCCAGCTCATCGGCGCGCGCGTGGAGCGCCAGCAGGCCCAGGGCGGCCAGGCCGACGGCCAGATAGATCGCCACCGAGATCTGGTGGAGCCGGCGGAAGCGGAGCGCTGCCAGCTCGCTGCCGCCCGCTCCGAAGGCCAGCCCCCGCGCCTCGTCGATGGCCGGCGTGACGATCCACTCGGAGCCGAGGCAGGCCAGCGCCATCCCGACGGGCAGCGCCACGCACAGGCCCCCGCGCCCCAGGGCCCAGGCCAGGCCGGCCAGGGCGAGGCCGGCGAGGGCTCCGTAGCCGTGGAGGCTGGCCAGCACGGGGCCGATCAGCTGGCCGGCCGCCTCCGGGGCCACGCGGAACACCGTCGGCGCCACCACCAGCCCGAACAGCAGCCAGCCGCCGATCCAGCTGCCCAGCAGCAGCCACAGGCCGCTGCGCAGCGCCCAGGGGCGCCAGCTCCCTCGCATGCATGCAGTCTCCGAGAAGCCCGCGGCCGTGTAAAGCGCCCGGCTCAGCTCCGGCGGGTCGCCGGCAGGGCGACGAGCAGCGCCAGGGGGGCCAGCACGAAGGCCGCGGCCACGCCGAAGGCGGTCGTCCGGCCCAGAGCGCGGAGGACCGGATGCTCCGAGAGTCCGAGCACGCCCAGCATGAAGAGGGTGGTGAGGCAGGAGAGGAGCAGGCCGAGCAGCGTGATGCCGACGCGCCGCGCGTCGGCTCGGCTGTCGACCATGAAGATCCCGTAGTCGACGCCGATGCCGAGCACCAGCACGATCCCGATCGCGTGCATCAGCTGGATGCGCGTCCCGCTGACCGCGGCCAGGGCCGCCAGCACGAAGGCCACCAGGGCGGAGGGCAGGAAGGCGGCGAGGGCCAGGCGCAGGCGCCGGTAGCGGATCCACAGCAGGCCCAGCACCGCGACGCCCCCCGTCGCCACCACCCACAGGGTTCGCTCGCGGTAGCCGCGGTAGACGTCGCGCACGAAGGCGCGCTGGTCGAAGTAGAGGGCCCCGTCGACGGCCTCGACCGCCCGGCGCACGGCGGCCTCGTCGCGGATCTCCTCCAGCAGGGTGATGGGCGCGGGACGCCCGTCGAGCTCGGCGAGCAGGGGGCGCAGGGCCGGGGCCAGCGGCGAGTCCAGCAGGGTCTCGAGCTCGAGGGGCTCCGGGGCGGGGGCCTCCCAGCTCGCGGCGAAGGGCGCGAAGCCGCCGGGCCGAAAGCCGAACCGCTGGTAGACGCGATCGAGGCGATCCGGCAGCGAAGGGTCGCCGCGCAGCGCCCGCTCGCTCGCTCGCTGCAGCTGCCTCGATCGCAGGTAGGCCCGCAGAGAGCGGAAGCCCCCCAGCGCGCCGTCGCGCACCTGCGCCGCGAGCGCGCGGGCCAGCTCCTCGTTGCGCGCGAGCGCGGTCTCCAGGTCCGGGGCAAAGACCACGGCGATGCGGGTGGTCTCGACCTGGGAGATCCGGCTTCGGACGCGCTCCTCCTCCGCGATCCACGCCGGGTCGAGGACGGTCAGCTCCCGCAGGTCCTCCACCCAGCGGAGCTGGGGAAGCGCCAGCGTTCCCGCCGCCATCAACAGCAGGGCCAGGGCCGCCAGGGGCCGGCGCTGGCGCCGCAGCGCCAGCACGGCCCGGCCCAACGTGGCCGCGACGCGCTCCGAGGTCGGCGTCGCCCGCGCGGGCGCGAAGCTGGGGACGAAGACCAGGGCCGCCAGCAGGGCCAGCCCGACCCCGGCGCTCGCCAGCACGCCGACCTGAGTGAAGCCGGGGAAGCCCGAGAGCCCCAGGCCGACCAGGCTCGCGATCGTCGTGAGGGCGCCCAGCAGCAGCGAGGGGCGCAGCCGCCTCGTGATCTCCGCCGCAGCCGGCTCGAAGGCGCGGTGGCTCAGCAGGTGGATCGAGTAGTCCACCGAGACGCCGACCAGGGTCAGGCCGAAGCCCACGGCCAGCCCGTTGAGGGGCCCGAAGAGGGCGAGCCCCAGGCTGGCCGCGCCCAGCGATCCCAGCGCCGGGGGCAAGAGGGCCACCGCCAGGGCGCGCAGCGAGCGGAAGGCCAGCCCGAAGAGGGCGCTCAGGCCGAGCGTGGCCGCCGTCAGCAGGACCAGCAGGTCCCGCTGCATGCTCTCCTGGATGCGCGTTGCGAAGCGGCCGGCACTGCTCTGCTCCAGCACCAGCGAGTCGGCCGGGCCGAGCTCGCGCAGCCACTGCGAGAGCTGCTCTTGCAGGGCACGCTGGCGCGCGACGTCGTCGATCGGCGGGCGCGTCTCGGCGAGGACCACCGCGAAGCCGTCGGCGGTAACGAAGCCGCCGCGGTGCAGGCCGAGACTGCGTTCGCCGCCTCGCATGCCCGCGAGGAGCGCAGGGAAGGCGAGCAGCGGGTCCTCGGGGGCCAGTGGCTTCCAGAGCGGCGCGAGCGGGCCCGAGAGGGCGTCGCGCAGCTCCCGGGCGCGCTCTGCGAGCCCGGGCTCCGAGAGCCGGGCCGGGGCCTGGGCGTCGGGCTCGTCGAAGAGGAAGGCGTGTCGGTGCCGGAAGTAGAGCTCGATCAGCTGCTCCGCCGCATCCGGGTCGGGACCCGAGCGCGCCCAGGCGACGTCGGGGTGGCTGCGCAGCTTCTCCGCCAGCTGCGCGGCGGCGTCCACCGCGGCGTCCAGGTCGGGCGCCCCGACGTTCAGCACCCACTGGCGACTCAGCGGGGAGTCCGAGAGCTCCCGAGCGAGCTCGGCCAGACGCTCGTCGCTGCCCGCGGGCATGAAGTCGCCCAGATCGGTGCGCAGCTCGAAACGAAGCGCGCAGAACAGCGCCAGGCCCACGAGCGACAGCCAGGCGAGGGCGCGCATCCCCCGCGGCCTCACCGACTCAGAGCCCGTCCTGCCAGAAGTCGAAGAAGTTGAACCACTGGTAGGGCGTCCGGAGGCAGTGGTGCTCGAGGCGGCTGGCGTAGGCAGCGGCCAGCTCGCCGATGGCCTTCTCGCGCTCGCGGGCCGGCTTCCGGCCCGGCCCGGCCAGCTGCTCGGCATACACCCTGTAGCGTCGGGTGCCCGAGCGCAAGGCCACGAGCAGCAGCAGCGGACAGCCGAGCAGCGTGGCGATCCGGAAGGGGGCCTCCGGAATCGAGACCGGATCGCCCAGCAGCGAGACGCGGCAGCTGCGTCCGGCCGGTCCGGGGCCGATGCGGTCGGCCAGCAGCGCCACGTGCTCGCCGCGCGCGATGCAGGCGCGAATCCGCAGGCTCGTCTCGTGGCTGCCCTCGCCGGCCTCGATCACCCGCAGCTCCTGCTCGGGCGAGAGCTGGCTCAGCAGGGTGTGGATGCGCCGTGCGTTGCGCGTCGACATCAGGACGTTCACCCGCATGCCATCCCGCTGCGCCAGGGCGCGCAGCGCGTCGAAGCTCCCCAGGTGGGCTCCGACCACGAGCCCGCCCTGACCGGGTGGCAGCCGCCGGAGGTAGGCCCCCAGCCCCTGCGTCTCGAAGTCGAAGCTCTCCTGTCCGACCAGCCACAGCTCGATGCGGTCGAGGATCGAGAGGGCGAAGCAGCGGAAGTGCAGGAAGCTGGCCAGGAGGCCGGGGGCTCGTCCGAGGGCCGCGGCTCCTTCGGGATGCGAAGCGATCCGCCGCAGGTAGGCGCGTGACGCGGCGCGGGCGGTCGGGCCGGTCAGGAAGTAGTAGGCCACGACCAGGTGGACGCAGAGCAGGCTGAAGGAGCGCCCGAAGAGGCGATGGCAGGCGACCACCAGGCGCAGCCCCGCCAGGGAGCCCCGCTCCGCCATCTCGTGCCAGCCGCCCGGCGCCGTCACGAGCGAGTGTCCCTGGCGAAGAGCCGCCGGAAGAGGGGCTCGACGGGAGTGCCCTCGTAGCGCCCGAAGCGCCAGGAGCGAACCACGAACTCGGCGGCGAAGACGGCGCCGATCAGCAGGTAGGAGACGAGGCCGGTGTAGAGGGCCCAGAGCTGTCGCTGGCCCGCCAGGGCCAGGCCCAGGGCGATGCTGCCGTTGAGCAGGAAGAAGAGACACCAGAGCTGGGTCACGCCGCGGCAGTAGCGGACCTCGACCGCGGGCAGATCGGGGACCTGGGTGCGGGCGATGCGCTCGACCAGGGTCGGACCGCCGAAGAGCGTGCGCCCGAAGGCCAGCAGCAGCGCGGCGCTCACCAGGACGGGCACCCCCATCAGGAGCCGCTCGTCGTTCACGAGCACGGCCAGGCCCAGCAGCACGGCGACGGCGAGGCCGGGCAGCGCGAAGGGCTGGAGCAGCCCGCCGGGGGGGCTCTCGGTGCCCAGGACCCAGCGCAGACCCAGCCCGGCGACCAGGACCAGGCCCAGCCAGCGGGCCTCGAGAACGCCGAGCCCGAGCCAGACGAGGAGCGGGTAGGCGATGATCAGCAGCCCGCCGAGGGCCCTCACCGGCGGCGCTTTGCCCGCGCGGCCCGGATCCGCTCGACCAGATCGCCCACCGTGGCGACGGAGCCCAGGGCCTCGTCCTCCAACGTCACGCCGGTCGCATCCTCCAGGCGCAGCACGAGGTCCGCCCAGTCGAGGCTGTCCAGGTCGAGGTCGTCCACCAGATGGGCCCGGAGGGTCAGCTCGTCGGGCTCGATGCCGATCTCCGCCAGCGTGGAGAGGACGCAGGAGGCGACGCGGTCCTCGCCGGCGGCTGCGTCCCGTGCTTTGGCCCCATTCTGCACGCGTTTTTGAGAGTACCATCGCACCGTGCCCTCGGCGGTAGAGACGCAGTCGCGGAGCCCGGCCGGCTCCCCGCTCCCGGAGGGGCGGCGCGCCCGGCGCAGCGTCCCCGTCCGCTGGCTGCGGGCGCTCGAGAAGGCGCTCCTCGATCTCGTCGCCTTCAAGCCGATCGCGGTCTTCGTCTGGTGGTTCTCCACGCGCGCCAATACGCTGCACTTCGCATCGCGGCGGGCGCTGCGGCGGCGCATCGACCGCGCCCTGGTCGAGGGACGTCCGGTGCTGGTGGCCTCGAACCACGTCTCCTGGTTCGACGATCCCGTGATCCCGATCGCCCTCTACCGCTCCGGCGAGCGGGCGCTGGTCGAGCTCGGCGCGCTCGCAGCCTGGCTGGGCTTCTGGGCACTCGATCCCCTCGGGATGGGCCACCCCGCGCTGCGGGCTGTCGCCGCGCTCGCCGGAGTGCTCGCCGTGGCCCGCTGGGGCTGTTCGAAGCTCTGGTGGACGCTCGGCGACCTGGCCAACCTGAGCGACGCGTCGGTGCTGCGCGGCAAGCTCGAGCTCACGCGCGGCAGGCCCCCCGGAGCGCTGCTGAGCTCGCTGCTGCGCCTGGCCGACGTGGCGATTCGCCATTTCATGCGCTCCGACTGCGTGCGCACCCTGCTCGTCGATCGCGGCGCCGGTGAGTCCGCCAGGCGCGCCCGCGCGCAGGCCCTCGAGCGAGCGATCGAGGTCGCCGCGAGACCGGAGGCCGTCTGGATCTTCTTCGAGGGAGGTCGCAGCAAGCGCCCCGGGGAGATCGCCCCGGCGCGTCGCGGCGTCGGGGCGCTGTACCTCGGCCTGCGGGAGCAGGGCCTGCGGCCGCTGCTGATCGCCCTGTCGCACCGGGGCATGCAGCGACTGATTCCGCCGGGCGGCCGCCGCTTCCTGTCGGGCGGGCATCGGGTGGAGGTCCGCTGGGCCGAGCTGGATCCGCGCGCGGACGACGCCCGGGCGATCGCAGAAGAGGTCCGCGCCGAGGTCGTGCGCCTGCAGGCTCCCCAGCCGGACTGCGGGCCGGGCCATGCCTAGCGGGCCGGCCCGCCTCGAACGCGCCGTGCTGGGCCTCCTGGGCTGGCTCGGCTTCCTCGCCCTGGTGCTGGCCTGGGGGCTGCTGGTCACCCCGCTCACCGGGCTGGCGGGCGCGCTGTGGCCCGGACTGCGCGAGGGCTATCCGCGCTGGACCTCGGCGACGCTCGGGGCCTTCCTGCGACGGCTGCCCTACATGCGCCTCGACGTGCAGCGGGACGCGCGCTGCAGCGGCTCCTGCATCCTGGTGGCCAACCACCAGTCGCGCCTCGATTCTCTGCTCATGATCGCGCTGGAGCCGGGCCTCTGCGGACCCGTGCGGGGCTACGTGCTCCGCATCCCGCTGATCGGAGCCATCCTCGGAAGGCTCGGCTTCTTCGACGTCGACACCGGGGCGACGCGGCGCGTCCGAGCCGTCCAGCGCGCGGCGGCCCGGGCCCGCCAGCGAGGCGAGCCGCTGCTCTTCTATCCCGAGGGAACGCGCTCCCGCGACGGTCGTCTCGGTCCCTTCCAGCGCGGCGCCTTTCGCGCCGCCGTGGACCACGGCCTGCCCGTGCAGCCCGTGGTGATCGAGGGGATCGAGCAGGTGCTGCCCCCGGGCGCCTGGCTGCCGCTCTCGACCCGGAGGCACCCCGTGCGCATCCGCTACCTCGAGCCCGTGCCGCCGCCTTTCGGTGTCGGACCGCGCCGCGAGGTCGTGCGCGACCTGGCGGAGCGGGTCCGCCTGCGCATGGCCGAAGAGCTGGCGCGGCTGCGGGCGCAGCGCGCCGAGCAGGCCGCCTAGCTAGCGGGGGAGGCCCAGCGCCTCGCAGATCTCCGCGTAGAGCTCGGTCTCCGTCGGGTCGATGCGCGAGTCGGCGATCAGCGCCAGGCGGGCCGCGCTGCGCACCAGCTCGGCCGGCTCGCTCTGGCCCCGCAACGCCGAGAGCTCGCCCAGGGCGCGCCGCCGGCCGGCCTCCGGATCCGAGAGCAGGGCCTCGGCAAGGGCCTGGAAGTGGGCCTCGGTCCGGGAGAAGTCGAGCTTCGGGATCTCCCGGAAGCGCTGGCGGAGCAGGCCCAGGAAGCGCTGGCTCTCGCGCCGGTCCAGGTTGCCGTCGGCCATGGCGACGAGCGCGAAGGCCGCGCAGACGGCGCGCAGGACCGCGTCGTCGACCTCGCGGTCGAAGCGCTGCCAGGCGGCCAGCGCGTAGGCGGCGGCTTCGTCGAGCGGCTCCACGCCGGGCCGATTCAAGCAGAGTGCCGCGGTGCTGGCAAAGGCCGACAGGCCCGGTCGAGCACGGCGAAGAGCTCGTCCAGATCGTCCGGGGCAGCGCGCGCGAGGGCGGCTCCCGCCTCGCAGACGACGAGGCCTTCGGAGTCCGCCTCCAGCAGCTCCAGGCGCGCGGCTCCCACGCAGCGCCGCAGCAGCTCGATCCCCGCGTAACGCGTCGCCTCGCCCAGGCCCGGTGCGGGACCGGCCTGCTCGCGGTAGGTCTGCCAGGCCCGCTCGACGGTCGCTCGCGCGCGCTCCGGGGCACGCCGCACGAGCTCCGGCACCAGCAGGTGCGCGAGCAGGATCCCCACGTCGAAGGCGGGATCGCCGACGTGGGCGATCTCGGCGTCCAGCAGCTTCGGGCCCTCCACCGGCAGCAGCACGTTGCCCGCCTGCACGTCGCCGTGCACCAGGGCTCCGCGCGGCTCCAGGTAGCGGGCGTACGCCGCGTCGATCCGGGTCATCAGCTCCCGGTCGCGGGCCAGGGCCCCAGCGCGCTCGCGCAGCGCCGGCGAGAGCGGGAAGTCGTTGTCCCGATACGGAAGCCGGAAGATGTGCTCCCCGTGCAGGCCGCGCATCTCGTGGTTCGGGAAACGGGCGGCGAGGTCGGCGTCCCGGGTCGCGCGATGCACCGCTCCGATGAAGCGACCGATGGAGGCCGCCGCCTCGCCCAGGCCCCGGGCGCCCCGGGCCAGCGCGTGGTCGAGCCGCTCGGCGTCGCCCAGGTCTTCCAGGATCAGGGCCCGCGCCGGCGCGTCGAAGAGGTACACCCGCGGGCAGACCCCTGCGGCGTCGACCGGCGCCGCCACCTGGTAGTAGCGCCACTCCATGACGATGCGGTCGGTCGAGACCCGGTACTCGGGAAAGCGCTCCAGGGCGGGCCGCGCCTGCTTGATCACCCAGGAGCGGCCCTCGGGCAGCAGGCGGGCGCGCCGCACCCAGTTGATGTTGCCGTCGCCGGCCTTCTCGACGCCGATCTCGTCCCCGCTCGAGGCCAGGCCGAGGTT
>CAZYOL010000168.1:0-10479 GCA_964649065.1 uncultured Spirochaetales bacterium | reverse complement strand
GCGCCGACCGGCCCTGTTCGAGCGTATCGCCGACGCGGGACCCGAGACGCTGGAGCGGCGGGCCGGGGAGCTGGCGGCCGAGCCGGAGCCCGGCGCCGATCTGGAGAGCGAGCTCGACGCGCTGCGACTGCTGCGCCGCGAGGAGACCTGCCTGGCGGCCTGCCTCGATCTCGGCGGGATCGTCGGCTTCCCCGAGGTCTCGACCTTCCTGTCGCGGCTGGCCGAGGCGGTCGCGCGCCGCGCGCTGCGGCTGGCCACGCGGGGCATCTCCCCGCAGGTTCCCGTCTGCGTGCTGTGCATGGGCAAGCTGGCGGGGCGCGAGTTCACGTACCACTCGGATCTCGATCTCGTCTTCCTGCACGGCGGGGGCGTCGAGGCGATCGATGCCGCCTCGCGCATCGCCCAGCGCTTCATCGCCTACGTCACGACCATGACCGGCGCGGGCGTGGCCTATGCCGTAGACGCCCGGCTGCGCCCCTCCGGACAGCAGGGGGCCCTGGTCACCAGCTTCGAGGGCTTCGAGCGCTACCAGACCGAGCGCGCGGAGACCTGGGAGCACCTGGCACTGCTGCGGGCGCGCCCGCTGGCCGGGGACGTGCAGCAGGGGGCCGCCGCCCTGGCGCGCGTGCGCGAGCGGATCCTGCCGATGTCGAGCCCTCCCTGGCCCTATCTGGCGGAGCTGCGCGCGCGCGTCGAGAGCGAGCGCAGCGGGACGGACTCCGACCGCGTCTACTTCAAGACCGGCGCGGGCGGCCTGATGGACGTGGACTTCCTGGCCGGGGGCGGCCTGCTGGAGCGGGGCAGCGAGGCCTTCCCGGAGTCGCCCAGCGTGCCCGCCCTGCTGCGGGCCGCCGTGCGCGGAGCGCCCGCCGAAGCGCTGCTGGCGGACTACGACGTGCTTCGACGCGTCGAGGCCCGGGTGCGCTGGTGCGACGGGCGGGCCAGCGAGTCCCTGACGACGGAGCCGGGGGCCCTGGCGATGCTGGCCGAGCTGCTGGAGCCGGGTCTGGCCCCGCAGACGCTGCTCTCGGAGCTGCGGGCGCGCATGCGGCGCAACCGCGGGGCGTGGAGCGCGGTGGTGGCCGCGGGCAGCATCGCGGCCTTGAGCGATCGAGCCGCAGGCTCTGCGAAGCGCTAGTCGTCGCCGCCCGGCCGCTCGCCGGCCGCCGCACGCTGTAGCGCCCGCATCACGTCCTCGCGGGCCACGACGCCCACGAGGCGGTCGTCGTCCACCACCGCGAAGCTCTTGTTTCGCGTGCTCACCATCTTCTCGAGCACGCGCGTGAGCGGCGCGCGGGGCGTCACGGTGGCGGGCTCGGAGACCATGAACCTGGAGATCGGCTCGTCCATGATCTGCTCGTAGGGCGGCAGCATCGCATCGTCCGTGAAGCGGAAGGCCGACAGCACGTCGAGGGTGGTGGCCCAGCCGACGAGGGCTCCGTTCGCGTCGACGACGGGCACGCCGTTGTAGCCCTTGGCCTCCAGCAGGCGCTGGACGCTGGCCAGGGAGGCCTCGGGGGCGACGCTCTCGGCGCGCGACATGACGTCGCGCACCTGGAAGTCCAGGAACTCGTACACGACCCGCGCCTACAGCGCGTCGCGGACCTTGCGGTAGCCGTCGCGGATCTCGTGGACGAGATCCTTGGCGGCCTGCGCCACGTCGTGGAGCGGCTCCTCGGCCTCCCGCGCCACCGCCACGGCACGGCGCTCCAGGTCCCGCCACTTGTCCTCGAGCTGATCCCACAGGTCGCGCGCCTCGGCCGCTCCCAGGTGGACCTGTACGCGCAGCTCGTCGCGCATGCGCTTCAGCGCCTCGATGTCCTCGTTCAGCAGATCTCCGAGCTCGCTCATCACTCCTCCTTGGTCTGGCATGACGTCGATGCTGTCGTCGAGGAAGGCGGCCCGCAGCAGGTCCACCTCCGTCACCAGGCCGACCAGGTTGCCCGCAGCGTCGACCACGGGCAGTCCTCCGATCCGCGTCTCGACCAGCCGCTGGGCGGCCTCGGCCAGCGTCGCCTCCGGCCCGACCGTTACCACGTCGCGGGTCATCACCTCGTCGATTGCGACCGAGCGCATGAAGGTGCGACGGTGCCCGGGCTCGAAATCCAGGATGCGGGTCAGCGAGGCCGCCAGCACGTCGCGCTGGGAGACCATCCCGACCAGCTTCTGTCCATCCAGGACGGGCATGTGCCTCACCCGACCCAGCTGCATGATGTCGTCGGCCAGGTCCAGGTGCTCACCGGGGGCCAGCGTCGCCACCTGGGTCTGCATGATCTCCGAGACGCGGCGCTCCGCCGGTCGCATGTTCACCTCCGGGATGGACTCGTTTCGTGCAGTTTCGATGCCAAGCCGGACGGACCTGCGAGGGCCCGTCGCGCCCGACGCTACCACGCCGGGCCCGCTTCTGCGGCGCTCCGACCCACCTCGCGGGGCAGTCAGCCCCAGTGCGCCACCCGGCGTCGCAGGATCCCGCGCCAGTCCTCCGCATCCGTGTGGATCAGCTCGTGGACCGCATCGCCCGCGGAGACCGGCTCGAAGCCGGCCACGCTGTGGCGATGCCGCTCGGGTCCCGCATCCGAGGGGTCGAGGCCGGCGGCCTGACGCCGCGCCAGCCGCGCGATGGCCACGTCCGCCGCGCAGCGGGTCTCCAGGAAGACCAGCTCGCTGCCCAGCTCGGTGGCGAGCTGCTGCGCCGCCTCGCGGTGGCGCTTCGAGGAGAAAGTGGCGTCGAGCACGACGTCGCGGCCGGAGGCGGCGACCGGACGGGCCCGATCGAGCAGGCCCGCGTAGGTCCGCTCGGTGTGCTCGGGGTCGTAGAGCAGGCCCGGGTCGGGCCGCTCGGAGGCGCCGAAGCCGGCTATGCCCTTGCGCACCCGGTCCGAGGCGACCACGGCTCCTCCGCGCACGTCGGCCACGATCTCCGCCGCCGTCGACTTCCCCGTTCCCACCACCCCGCCGACCAGCCAGACGCGGCCGGCCGGGCGCGGGGCCAGCCCCTCGACGGCCAGCTCCAGGTGCTCCCGGGCGCTCCGGGTCGCGGCCAGCCGCTGCTCGGCGCCGACGGAGTCGTCGCGGGCCGCCAGCGCCGCGACCTTGGCCCGAACGGCGGCGCGGTAGCTCTCGAAGGCGTCGACGACGCCGTAGAGATCGAAGTCGTCGCGTTCGCGCGCGTAGTGGCGCAGGAAGAGCTCGGCGAGGGCGCCCTGCCCGCGATAGCGCAGATCCATCGAGGGAAAGGCCACCTCCGAGGCCGCGTCGATGTGACGCAGCTCGTCGGAGAACTCGATGCAGTCGATCAGCAGCGGCTCCGAGTCTGCGCGCTCGAGCCACACGTGCTGCAGGTGCAGGTCGCCGTGTCCATCGACGGCACGGCCCTGCTGACGGCGCCGCTCGACGCGCTCGAGGAAGGTCTGGCGCTGCGCCCGCTCGCGCTCGGCGAGCAGCGAGACCGGCTCGGCCGACAGCACCTCCGGAGACTCGGCCAGGACCCGCTCGTTGACCTCGATCGGACCCTGCACGCGCTGGCGCCAGCCCTCCTGGGAGAAGGGAGCCGGCCGGCCCAGACCGTGGGCCTCGTGGAAGCGAGCCACGCAGCGAGCCAGCCGCTCGAGCTGGGCCCCTTCGAGCACACCCGCGCGCAGCAGCGACAGGGCGTCGCGGCCCTCCGGGAGACGCCGCATCACGACACAGTGCTCGACGCCCTCGCGGAGCTCCTCCGAGACGGGCCCGACCCGCAGCCCCCCGTCCTCGCGCAGCAGGGGTGAGACTCCCTGGTACACATCCGGGGCGAGACGCCGATTCAGAGCCAGCTCGCGCAGGCAGTCCGCGTTCCGCTCCTCCAGGCTCAGGAAGCACACGAAGCCCAGGTCGACCGCCTTGCGGAACTTGTAGACGCGCAGAGCGGTGAGAAAGACGTGGGAGAGGTGCGTCTGCAGGTGCTGGACGCCGGCGCGAGCGCTCGGATCGTGCGGGTACGCGTCCGGCGTGGTGAGCTGCAGGGTGGCTTCGAGATCGAGGGACACGGAATCCTCCTCGTTGCCTCTACAGCAAGAACGGTGCCGCAGCCGCGGGCGTCTGGCACGCGACGTGCAATGCTCCCCCCAGGAGAGCAGCAGAGGAGGAGTCCGGATGAAGATCGAGGCCCGTCACATCATGGAGGCCCACGTGGTGAGCGTGGGGCCGAACGATCCCCTGTCGGGAGTGCAGCGGCTCTTCGTCGAGGAGGAGATTCACGGCGCGCCGGTCGTCGACGACGACATGCACGTCGTGGGCGTCATCACCTCTCGCGATCTGCTGCGGGCCGCAGCCGACGAGCACGACTCCCTGCGCGGCGACCCGGGCTACTTCGCCGAGCTGATGGAGTCGGCCGGCGCCGACTGGGAGGCCGCTCCGGAGGGCTTCATCGATCGCCTCGAGGAGCGCTGCGTGCAGGACTACATGTCCAAGCAGCTGATCTCGGTCACTTCCGAGACGCCGGTGGCGCAGGTCGCGGCGACCCTGCGCGAGCACCGCGTGCACCGCGCGCTGGTGATCGACCAGGGACGCCTCTCCGGCATCGTGTCGGCCTTCGACCTGATCGCCCTGCTGGAGAAGCAGCAGGGCTAGACCCCGGACTCAGCGCAGGCGGCGCAGGCCGCGCGTGCGCTTCGCGTAGGGCTCGAGGCGCACCTTCACGTCGACGGCGGCCACGCCCTCGGGACCGACGATCACGGGATTGAGATCGAGCTCGGCGATCTCGGGCACCTCGGCGGCCAGCTGGGCGATGCGCAGCAGGAGCTCTTCGAGGGCCTCGGTGCGACAGGGCGGAGAGCCCCGGTAGCCGAAGAGGAGCGGGGCCGCGCGGGGCGCGCGCACCAGCTCGTGGGCATCTCGGTCCGTGAGCGGCAGGATGCGAAAGGCCCGGTCGCTCTGCAGCTCGACGGAGACCCCGCCCATCCCCAGCATGATCAGCGGCCCGAAGGAGGGATCGTGGATCACGCCGACGATCGTCTCGACCCCCTCCGGAAGCTGCCGCTGCACGTGGGCGCCGCCCATGCGCGGGCCCAGCGCGGCGTGCATGCTCTCGAAGGCCTCGCGAACCGCCCCGGCCGAGTGCAGGTCGAGACGCACGCCCCCGACGTCGGTCTTGTGCACCAGGCTGGGAGAGGCGGCCTTGAGCACGACCGGGTAGCCGATCGAGTCGGCGGCCCGCACGGCCTCTTCCGGGTCGGAGGCCTGGCTCACGGCGACGGCCGGCGCGCCGTAGGCCGCCACCAGCTCGCGCGCGTCGGCCGGTGAGAGCCAGGTGCCCTGCGGCGCCTCCGCCAGGGCCCGGCGGACGATGAGCTGGGCCCGCGCGCGGTCGAGATCGGGGAAGTCGCGCGTCTCGCCCCGGGGCCGGGCGCGCCAGCTGGCGTAGCCCGCCGCCCGCGCCAGCGCGGCCGCCGCCGGCTCGGGAAAGGGGAGGCAGGGGATGCCCGCCTCGACCAGCGCCGCGCGCGGCTCCCCCACGCCGATGAAGGCCGCGACGAGCGGCTTGTCGGGCCGGGTGGCGGCGGCCGCGGCGATGGCCCGCGCGACATCGTCGGCGCCGGCCAGGGGCACCAGCGTGTAGATCGCGATCAGCGCGTCGATCGACTCGTCCGCCAGCACGATCTCGAGCGCCTGCCGGTACTCAGAGGCGCCCGCGCTGGCGATCAGGTCCACCGGATTGTGGAGCCCGGCCCCGGGCGGCAGCAGATCGCGCAGCCGCGCCTGGCTGGTCGTCGAGAGCTCGGGCAGCTCCAGGCCCACCGCCTCGCAGCTGTCGGCGGCCATGATGCCCGGCCCGCCGGAGTTCCCGACCACCGCGATGCGCCGGCCGCGGGGCAGCGGCTGGTGGGCCAGCAGCTCCGCCACGTCGAGCATCTCGCTGAAGGTGTCGACGCGGATCACGCCGGTCTGCAGGAAGAGGGCATCGACGGCCGTGTCCGAGCTGGCCAGCGCCGCCGTGTGCGAGGAGGCGGCGCGATGGCCCGCCGCCGAGCGGCCGGCCTTCACCGCGACGATGGGCTTGCCCTGCGAGACCCGACGCGCGACGCGGCTGAACTTGCGCGGGTTGCCGAAGGACTCGAGGTAGAGGAGCACCACCTCCGTGCCCTGGTCGCCCTCCCAGTACTCGAGGAAGTCGTTGCTCGAGAGGTCGGCCTTGTTCCCCACCGAGGCGAAGCTCGAGATCCCGAGGCCCCGCTGGGCAGCGGCGCCGAGCAGCGCGATGCCGAGGGCGCCCGACTGCGAGAGAAAGCCGACACGTCCCGGCGTGGGCTGGGTCGGCGCGAAGGTCGCGTTCATGCGCACCTCCGGCGCCGTGTTGAGGACCCCGAGGCAGTTGGGACCGATCATGCGCATGCCGTGTCGATGGGCTGCGCTCACCACCTCGCGCTCGAGGGCGGCCCCCTCCTCTCCGGTCTCGGCGAAGCCGGCGCTGGCGACCACCAGGGAGCCGACCCCGGCGGCGCCGCAGTCGCGCACCACGCCGAGCACCTCGTCCCGGGGAACGGCGACCAGCGCCAGGTCCACCGGACCGGGCGCCGCGGCCAGGCTCGGGTAGGCCCGCCGCCCGAGCACCTCCTCGGCGACCGGATGGATCGGGTAGAGGGGACCGCCGAAGCCCCCGGCGATCAGGTTGGCCAGGATCGCGTGGCCGACGCCACCGGGGCGCCGGCCGGCGCCGACGACCGCGATGGAGGCCGGGTGCAGCAGCCTGCGCACCGACTGGGCCTCGGCCTGCCACTCGCGCTCGCGGATGGCCTCGAGGGCCGCGCCGTCGGGTGCGATCTCCAGCTCGGTGCGCACGCTGCCGGAGTGGAAGCGGCTCTTCTCCTCGTAGCCGGCGTTGCGGAAGACGTGCAGCATCCGGTGGTTCTCGGGAAGCACCTCGGCGCTGAAGCGATGGAAGCCGTGCTCGCGCGCCACTGCGGCGAGGTGCTCGAGCAGCAGCGTGCCGATGCCGCGCCCCTGGTGGGCATCGGCGATGGCGAAGGCGACCTCGGCCTCGCCCTCCCCGACGCGGTCGTAGCTCGCGCAGGCCACCATCTCGTCGCCGAGGAAGGCGCCGAAGACCATGTGCTTCCCGGGCTCGGCGCGCACCGTCGCGCGGGCCTCCTCGAGGGGCAGGTCGGCGCGCGCGCGGAAGTAGCGCAGGTAGACGGACTCGGAGGACATGCGCTCGTGGAGCGCCACCAGCGCCGGGGCGTCGGTGTCGAGCGTGGGGCGCACGTGTACCGTTCCGCCGTCCGTGAGGACGACGTCGTTGGCCCAGCGGGCTAGCTCCTCGGGGAGACCCGGCTGCGCGGCTAGGACTCCTCGGACTTCACGGTGAGCACCGGACAGGGCGCCGTGCGCAGCGTTCGCTCGGCCACGCTCCCGAGCAGGACGTGGGCGATGCCGCTCAGGCCGCGCGTGCCCATCACGATCAGGTCGCTGCCGAGCTCCTCCGCGGTGGCGGAGATGGACTCGGAGGGAAAGATCGGCGTGACCCGGGCCTCCACCGCGACCCCCCGATCGGCCAGCTGCGCGCGAAGCTGTTCGAGGCGCCGCTCGGCGGCTTCTCGCACCTCGCGATCGAAGGACTCGGGGATCACGACGCCGTAGGGCGAGACGCCCCCGACCTGGATCGGATAGCAGTGCAGGAGATCGACGCTGGCTCCGAAGCTCTGCGCGAGCTCGACTGCCAGATCGGCCGCCCGCAACGAGTGCTCGGAGAAATCCACCGGGACCAGGATCCGCCGGATCGGAGCCATGTCGTTCCTCCCGGTACGAGTCGTAGCACGCGTCGTGCCAGCCCGGAGCGGCGCCCCCCGGCGGACGCGGGCAGGTCGATGCGGTATTCCTGCCACGAGACCCGGAGGCGAGATGCGACCCAGCGAAGTCCGCGACCACATCCTGAGCGATCACGCGGCGCTGCGCGAGATGCTCGAGGAGATCGCCAGCCTGAGCCGGGAGATCCTCGCAGGCCAGCGCGGACTGGCCGCGCCGCTGCGCGAGCGCGGCCGCCGGCTGCTCGAACGGCTCCTCGAGCACATGCGCTGGGAGGATCTGTACCTGGCCCCGGCCCTGCGCGAGGCCGACGCCTGGGGCGAGGAGCGGGCCGCCGAGCTCGACCGGGAGCACCGCGAGCAGCGCGAGATCCTCCACGAGGCCCTGCAGCGGCTCGCCGACGACAGCCTCTCGCCGAAGGCCGTGGCCCAGGACCTGCGCGAGCTGGTGGCGCGTCTCCACACCGACATGGAGCAGGAGGAACGCGACGTCCTGGACGAGCGCGTGCTGCGCGACGACGTCGTCGGGATCGACGTCGAGAGCGGCTGAGAGGCCACCCGCAGCGTCCCAGAAGGCCCCACTTCGTCGCGAGATGGGTCGCGACGCCCCAGAAATCTCCCGGTCGTTAGGCGGTCTTCCTGCACTTTTCGGCTGGCACCCTTCGTGCACCGGGGCTCGCGTGTCGAAGTCGATCGCACAGGAGGAGTTCGTGGCAAGAGACAGCAGCGCCCCCTACGACATGGCCGTCGTCCGGGGCTTCGTGGTGTCCTCCCTGGTCTGGGGGACGGTCGGAATGCTGGTCGGGCTGCTGGCCGCCCTTCAGCTCGCCTGGCCGGAGCTGAACCTGCCTCCCTATCTCCACTTCGGCCGCATCCGCCCGGTCCACACCAACGCGGTGATCTTCGGCTTCACGCTCGGCGTGGTCTTCGCCGGCAGCTACTACGGCCTGCAGCGCCTGTGCCGCGTGCGGATGTTCTCGGACACGCTGTCGCGGATCAATCTCTGGGGCTGGAACGCCATCCTGGTCGTGGGCGCCCTCTCGCTGCTCACCGGCCATACCAGCTCGAAGGAGTACGCCGAGCTCGAGTGGCCGATCGCCATCGCCCTGGCCCTGGTCTGGGTGGTCTACGCGGTCAACTTCTTCGGAACGATCGCGATCCGCCGCGAGAAGCAGCTCTACGCCGCGATCTGGTTCTGGATCGCCACGGTCCTCACCATCGCCATGCTGCACATCGTGAACAGCATGGCGCTGCCCGTGTCGTGGCTCAAGTCCTACTCGATGTACGCGGGCGTCCACGACGCCAACATCCAGTGGTGGTACGGGCACAACGCCGGGGGCTTCCTGCTGACCACGCCGATCCTGGGCATCATGTACTACTTCCTGCCCAAGCAGGCCGAGCGACCGATCTTCTCTCACCGCCTCTCGATCCTGCACTTCTGGTCGCTGGTCTTCATCTACATCTGGGCGGGACCGCATCACCTGATCTTCTCGCCGCTGCCCGACTGGGCCCAGACCTTCGGGGCCGCATTCTCGATCATGCTGATCTTCCCCTCCTGGGGCGGCATGCTGAACGGCCTGCTCACCCTGCGCGGGGCCTGGCACAAGGTGCGCACGGACCCGTTGCTCAAGATGTTCGTGGTCGGCCTCACCTTCTACGGCATGAGCACCTTCGAGGGGCCGATGATGGCCCTGCGCTCGGTGAACTCGCTCTCGCACTTCACCAACTGGACCATCGGGCACGTTCACTCCGGCGCGCTCGGCTGGGTGGGGCTCACCCTCTTCGCGACCCTCTACTACATGATCCCGCGCCTGTGGCATACGCGTCTCTACAGCCTGCGTCTGGCCGAGCTGCACTTCTGGGTCGCCACCCTGGGCCTGGTCCTCTACGTCACCTCGATGTGGATCTCCGGCGTCCAGCAGGGCCTGGACTGGCGTCAGGTGAATCCGGACGGGAGCCTCGCCTACACCTTCGCCGAGACGGTCGCCAGCATCCGGAAGTTCGACGTGATCCGAGCCGTCGGCGGCGCCCCATGGCGCTCACGCTACCACGACCGACCGGGTGCGCATATATACCTACTTTCATAATCGAGAATCGTGAGGGAGCCGGGAGAGCCTGCGGTCAACCATCAATTTTCATTGAGGTTCCTTGTGTTCCTATTTCCGACTATCAAAATATGGATTTCTTGTCGGGGAGCACCGGGCGTTGTTGGCTCCGTGCTCGAGCCGGCCCACGTCCTGGATCGCGTAGTCTCGCTGGGGCGTCCCGAAGCGCGCGCCCGGACCCCTTCGAAACCCCCACCCCACCGCGGCGAGACCTCGGTCGCCCGCGGCGACCGCGCCCCTCACAAGCGAGAACCCGCATGACCGCGACGACCTGGAAGGAAGCCCTCTCGGGCCAGATGGATGCCGGCTGGGAGCAGGAGATCGACGACTTCGAGAGCCAGTCGGCGCTGCGTCGCCAGGGCAAGCTCGAGGACAAGGTCTTCGCCGAGACGCGCCTGCGCCGCGGTGTCTACGGGCAGCGCTACGACAACGGACGCCGTCACGACGGCATCGACGAGCGGGTGCTCGCCTTCGACGAGCGCCCGACCAAGGGCGAGCCGAACGTCATGGGCTTTACGCAAGGCGGCATGCTGACGATCGCGCTGTCGGTCCACCACCAAGAGGTCGTCGGGGTAGCGATCCCCGTGGGCGCCTGGCTC